>JAABRX010000233.1 GCA_011390675.1 Trueperaceae bacterium
CGGACACCGGCCACGCTGCGATCGATCGCCTCGACCCCGGCCCCCACCGGCCGCCTCACGAGCCGGATCGCGAGGCGCCAGAGCGGCAACGCCCAGCGCCAGTGGAACGGAAGCGCGGCGAGGGGCGCGCGACGCAGGTCGGGGTGGAGACGACCGGCCCGGGCGCGGCGATCGGGATCGGGCACGGCCTTGGCCATCGGGAACCCCTACCCCACGTCCGCGCGGACGACGTGATGCCCGGTGTCGGCGAGCGCGGCGAGCGCGTCGTCGAGCGCGGCGTCGCGCACGAGGACGACGTCGGTGTCGAAGGTGGAGAGCACGAAGACGGACACGCCCGCGGCGGCCAGAGGCCCCAGCAGCGACAACAGGACGCCGGTGAGCGCGAAGTCCAGCGGCCCGGCGACCCGGAGGGCCCGCCATCCGGCCTCGACCCGCACGTCCTGGGGGACGACCTCGGCGCGGCAGACGACCGACGTCTCCTCCAGCGTGCGGGTGACGGACACGAAGACCTCGCCGTCGAGCCACGCGGGCGCCTCCGCACCGGCCGGGAGCCGGCACACGGCCAGGACGTCGGGCAGGACGGTCAGGTCGAGGGTCGGGCGTGCGCCAACGGTGTGCACGGACCTCACCCCACGCCGCCTACGACGCGCGTCGCACACGCATGCCGCCCAGAATCCTCCCGCATGCTGCGGAGCATACCGGCCGGCCCACCCCGGCGACCACCACCGGGCTTGTTGACGCCCCGGGACAAATGTCCTACCCTCGCTGCACCCAGAGCCATCGGCGCGCTCAGACCGGAGCCGCGACCGAGCTTGCCCTCGAGGTGGCGCCGCCGAGCCGCCCGGGTGGGGTCGTCGCCGCGCTCGCGCCCACCGCGCGTGCGGTGTCGGCGGGTGGGCGGGCCGACGCCAACTCGCGCCGCCGGCCACGCGTCCGACGCTCGCGAGAACGCAACGCACGAGGAGACGACATGCCGAAGTTCCTGTTCCGCGGTTCGTACAGCCAGGAGGGCATCAAGGGCGTGAAGAAGGAGGGCGGCTCGGCCCGCAGGGACGTGGCCAACGCGCTCGCCGAGGGCCTCGGTGGCCGGCTCGAGACGTTCCACTTCGCGTTCGGGGCCCACGACTTCTATGCGATCGCCGACCTCCCCGACAACGCCGCCGCGATCGCGCTGGCGGCCACGATCGGGGGCTCCGGCGCCATGAGCTCCTTCGAGACCGTGCCGCTCGTCACGCCAGAGGAAGCCGACGAGGCCGCCCGCCGCAGCGTGAGCTACCGACCGCCGGGCGGTTGACCACGGGACGCCGTGGGCCCGGCCTCGCCGCGCGGGCCCACGGCGTCACCAGGGGCGACCCACGAGTTGACTTCCCGCGCGTGGGCGACGACCGCCGCGCACAGCGCCCCGACGGGCGAGCTCGCGTCGAGCCGCAGCACGGGGCACGGCAGCCGCGCCGACCACCGCTCGTGGAGGTCGAGGCTGCGCACGGGCGCCCGCGCGTGGTCGTAGCTGCGCGCCCAATCCACGAACGCGACGTGCGCGGCATGCATGTCGCCGCCCGGCAGGATGCGCGGACCGTAGCGCGCGCGTTCGCGCTCGACCAGCCGCGCCATGCGCACCTCGGGATCGAGGAGCAGGAACACGGCCAGCGTGAAGCGCGGGAGCAGCGGGTCGCCCCAGCTGCACAGCGAGCCGGAGAGCACCCAGTCGGCGTGCCCCTCGACGTCGCGCTCGATCGCCGCGACGCGCTCGGCGGGGTCGCGCTTCGTCGTGAACGGCGGGTCGGTCGGCACCCAGTAGTAGGTGTCGGTGTCGAGGAACCTGGCCCCGAGAGCGACGGCCACCGCCGCCCCGAGCGTGGTGGTGCCGGAACCCGAGGCGCCGAAGACGTGGATGCGGTGCGGCACGGCGTCGCCTAGCCTCGCACCCTCGGCGTCCGGCCCACCGGTTACGCCGCCCGACCCACCGGCATGAGGTAGATCGGTCGCTCCCCCTCGGCGAGCTCCAACGCGGCGGCCAGGTCGGCCTCGCGGAACGCCGCGACCACGACGGTGCCCAGCCCCAGCGCCACCGCCTGCAGCGAGACGTTCTGCCCGACGTGACCGACCTCCATGTCGATCAGTCGGTCGCTCAGCGCCCCGAAGCGCGGGACGATGCGGGCGGCGACGCCCGAGACGACCACGACCACGGGTGCCTCGCCGACGAACCCCTGGTTCAGCGTCGCCTCCGTGACGGCCTCGCGCCGGTCACCGTCGAGGCGGCGCCGCAGGGCGTGCTCGGCGGGGTGGTAGCGGTAGACACCGTCCTCCAGCCCGGGCACGCCATGGAGCAGCAGGTCGACCTCGATCGGCAGCGTGCCGCCGGCCGAGGGCGCGGTGCGGTAGCCGGTGGCATCGTCGGTGACGCCCTGCGCGGCCCACGCAAGCTGGGCCACGCTCTCCAGCGAGACGGGATCCGGGGCGAACGCCCGGACGGAACGCCGGCGCGCCAGGGTCTCCTCCAGCGAGACCCCGCCAGTGCGGAAAGGCTCGGGGAGCCGAATCAGGGCCGAGCCGCTCGCGCCGTTCGTCTTGCCGTCATCCTCCATCGAAGACACCTCCACCGCCTCAGCATAGGGGGCTTCCCCGGCCGTCGCCGCCGCCAGGCCACGCAGCTCGACCGCCATCTCGACCTCGCGCAGGTGCGCGCGCGGCGGCGGGAGCGCCCCCGTCGCGCCGGTCGCGACGAAGCCCTGCCGCTCGTAGAGCCGGCGGGCCGCCGCGTTGTGGACACCGACGTCGAGGACGAGGCGCCGCAGGCCGGCGCCCCGCGCCCAGGTGGTGACCTCGCCCACGAGCGCCGCGCCGATGCCGCGCCCGCGGGCCTCGGGGGCCACCCACATCGAGATCAGGTACCCCGCCTCCGGGTCGCCGTCGTGCGGCGCGCCTCGCACCATCCCGAGGTCGGCGTCGCCCTCGCGCCAGACGAAGGTCGGGAGCGCCGCGAGCTGGTCCTCCCAGTCCGCCGGATCGCGCGCCTCGGCGTCGGCCACCGTGCTCGCGAACGCCTCGGGCGCATCCCCGAGGGCGCGCAGGCGGATCGCCCGGAGGCGTGCGCCGTCGCCGGCGTGGAGGCGTTCGATCACGCGCCGTCCCCGGCGGTCCAGTTCGACGCCCTCATCGTCCGCTCCCCGCCTCGCGAACCATGAGCACGCTGTCTTCGTGGTCCGCCCCGCCCCAGTCCGCGGCGATCTCCTCGGGCGTGGCCGGGACCTGCACGAAGCCGACCTTCTCGTACGCCCGCACGGCCCGCGGGTTGCGCGCCGACGGTTGCATCATGAACGTCCGGACACCGAGCTCGGTCTCGAGGTAGCCGACCAGCGCCTCGATGGCGTCGGTCCCCAGGCCGCGGCCGCAGTTCGCCTCGGCGTTCAACCAGATGTCGAGCTCGACGCGCCGTCGCTCGTCGATGTCGTTGTAGGCGATGGCCCCCACCGGCGTGTCACCGTCCAGGACGACGAACATGCGCCCGCGCTCGGGCTCGTCGTCCGTGAAGTAGTGCGCCTCCCAGTCCGTGCACCAGTCGTCGAGCGGCCGGGTGGGCGCGTCGGACAGGTGCAGGAGCGGCGCCACGTCGGATGCGTAGCTCCAGTCGTGGATCATGCGCCGGTCTCCCAGCGTGGCGGGTCGCAGCCGGACGCGGCGGCCATCGATCGTCGTCGTCGCGCACATGGTGGCAGCGTAGCCCGTCGTCAGAGCAGCAGCGCCCCGAGCGCGTACGGCACCAGCACCAGGATCCCCCACGTCGGCGACACCCGCCGCCCCTCCGCCTTGCGGTCCCACTGGAACAGCCACACGGCCAGCGCCACGCCCAGGGCCGCGCCGGCGAGGAGCACCAGCAGCGATCCGGCCGCGGAGAAGGCGGTCGCCTCGCCGTACGCCAGGCCGCGCATGGCGTTCATCGCGTGGGTGGCGGGCAGCAGCCGGGCGAAGACGGCGAAGGTGTCGGGGATCATCTCCGAGGGCACCATGAGGCCACCGAGCATGACCGACGGCAGGAACACCAACTGCGACCACAGGACCGTGGCGCGGGTGCTGGCCGACACGACCGCGATGAGCAGACCGAGGCCGGCGTGGGCGGCGGCGGCCACCAGGAACACGCCGAGATAGGCCGCGAAGTTGACCGGCAGCGGGGCGTCGAACAGCAGCGGCGCGACGACCGTGATGATGGCGGCCACCAGCGTGAGGTGCGCGATGATCGCCGCCCCCGGCAGCAACAGGATGTTCGTGGCGGGCACGCCGTGGATCTTGAAACTGCGGAAGATGCCGGCCTCACGCGCCGCGACGATGGGATCCGGGAGACCCAGCAGGCAGCCGGCCATGAGCGCGAACACCACCATCGCGGGGATGACGACCTCGCGGAAGCCGGGGTTGAGGCCGATCATGAGCCCGCCGGCGATGAGGAAGAAGCCGAGCGGGAAGAGGTACAGCAGCAGGAGCATGGCGCGGTTGCGCAGCCCGCTCCCGAACTCGTAGGCCGCGTGGTGCACCAGGGCCCTCATGCCACGCCTCCCTGGGTGGTGAGCTCGAGGAAGCGCTCCTCGAGCGAGGGACGCTCGACGCGCAGGTCGACGAGCGGGTCACCCGCCTCCTCCAGCGCATCCAGGACCGCCATGACGGTGGCGCCGACCGCGTCGCTGAAGTAGACGTCGTAGCCGTCCTTGCGCGCGTGGCGCTGGACGCCGGGCAGCGCGCCGTCGTGGCCTGCGAGGGTCTCGCGCTCGGAGCGCACCGACACGCGCGTGAGGTCGACCGCCGCGGCCGTCAGCGCCTTGGGGGTGCCGCTGGCGACGATGCGGCCCGAGAGCAGGATGGCGACGCGGTCGGCCAGCTTCTCGGCCTCCGCCATGTCGTGCGTGGCCAGGATGAGCGCGACGCCGCGCTCGCGCAGCTCGGCCACCAGCGCGTGCAGCTCGGCGCGGGT
>JAABRX010000234.1 GCA_011390675.1 Trueperaceae bacterium
AGCAGGCCGTGGAGTTCGGCGAGCTCCAGGTCGCGGCCCACGAAGGGGGTCGCGTCGGTCGCGAGGTTGCGGACGGGGCCGGGTCTCACGTCGCGCTCGGTGGCGACGGACGTCGAAAGCTCGCGCGTTGCGCTAGCGCGCGACGCGTGCTCGGGCTTCGGGTCCGGCGGGGCGGCCTCGCCCATCTCACCCGAGCGGACCGCGTCGGCGAGTCGGGCCGTGGCCGGGAGCGGCTCGAGCGACAACTCTTCGGCGAGGCGCGCGCGGAAGGCCTCGTAGGCCTGCAGCGCGGCGTCACGCCGGCCCGCCCGGGCCTCGCAGCGGATCAGCGCCTGCACGGCCTCCTCCAGCAGCTCGTCGGTGGCGAGCAGGCGGCGGAGCAGGCGAGTGGCCTCCGTCCAGCGCGCCTCGTCGGCGAGGCCGGAGGCGTGGCCGAAGAGCGCGTCGCGCCAGCTCTCGCGCAGGTCCTCCCGCTCGGTCAGGAGCCAGGCGTCGAACGTGGGTGACGTGGAAGGGCCGCTGCCCTCGAGGAGCTCGCCGGCGTACAGCTCGGTCGCCCGTGCCCAGTCGCCGCCGCCGACCGCTTGCCGGAAGCGCGTGACGTCGCACGGGACCGACCAGCGGACGCGGGTCGCCTCGGCCTCGGTGTCGTGGCCCCAGGCGCTGCGGCGCATGGCGTAGAGGAGTTGGCTGAGGTTGTGGCGGCCGCGCCGGCGGTCGGCGTCCGGCCAGAAGGTGGCGACCAGGTCGTCGCGCGCCACCCAGTCGCCGCGGACCGCGAGCAGGGCGGCCAACTGGGTCGCCTGCCCCGGCGGCAGCAGCACGTCGCCGTCGGGGCCGCGTCGGCGCGGCACGCCGAGGAGGGCCAGCGTGTCGTCCACGCGGCATGATACGGGACCTCCGTGGGCGGGCCGGCGGCAGGTGCCACCGGCCCGTGGTCGAGCGAGACGTGAGGGTGGGCCCGCTACGCGTGCGCTCGGATCATCGCCGCCTCGGTCGTGGCGTGCGACCAGGTCAATCGACCCAGTAGTTGATCACCTCGAACTCTTGGCCGCCGGCGCCCTGCACGTAGGTGAAGATCCCCCAGGCGTAGGCGTTCTCGGCGAAGTCGCTCGCGGAGATGCTGCCGACGATGCCGGTGTAGGTGGTCTGCGAGCCGCTGGTGATCGACAGCGCAGCCTCGGCGCCGTAGCCGACGCTGAACCCGGCGATCGCCCCGCCGCCGGTCACCTCGACCGACTTCTCGTACTCGATGCCGAGCGAGCCGCCGGCACTGATCTCCGTCGAGACGGCGATCTCGAGCTCGGTGTCGCCGCCACCCTGGCCGACGCCCGAGGGACCGAACTCGATGCCGCCGTACTGCGACAGCAGAGCGTTCTTGCGGCTCGTCGACGGGTAGCTGCTCACGTCGCCGGGGGTGTGGTCGAAGACGTTGCCGCCGATGGGCGTGGCGGTGCTCGGGAGGGCCTCGTTGAAGAAGCCGCGTTCGGCGATCATCGTCACCGGCTCGCGGGGTACCCGGATGACGACCTGCTTGCCGACGAACTCGGGGTCGGGGTGGGAGACGATGTCGTAGCGGTAGACGTCGTAGGGGATCGAGGTGAAGACGACCGCGTCCTCCAGCGAGCCCGAGGTGTAGGTGACGGTCTTCTCGACCGTGTAGGCCGCCCCCGCCCAGGCGCTGGCCGTGGCGGTGACGGTCTTCTTCATCTCGATGCCGGCGCTCACGGGGACGAAGGGGATGCTCAACTCGGTCTCGAAGCCGGTGGTCACGCTCGCCTTGACGGTGACCGTCAGCGAGGCGTCCACCGTCGAGCTGGTCCCCTGACCGAAGCGCGTGACGCAGGCGCTCAGGTTCTGCTCGATGCCCGCCTGGCAGGGCGGGGCGGCCATGGCGGCGATGATCAGCGGCTCCGTGAAGACGAGCTCGTAGCTCCCGGCGCCATACTTCAGGACCGGGCCGTCCTCGTCGACGTTGGCGGGCACGACGATGGGGCGCGCGGTCCCCTGGCCGTTCGAGGTGCCCGGCATCCCGACCTCGCTGAGTTGGGCCCAGCCGCCCACGCCGATCGACGAGATCGCCGAGATGCCCCACACGGGCATCGTGGCGCGGTTCTGGTGGTAGATCAGCACGTTCTGTCGACCGTCGCCGGTCACGTCGGCGGCGATCATCTCCATCGCCGCGACGCTCAGGTACTGGCCACGGTCGAAGTTGTTGTCCAGGAACGCTTCCGACGGCAACGCGACGCCGGCGAGCGGCGTGAACGGGGCGGCGTTGGCGAAGTTGTCGAACACGAGCTGGTTCGCCACGATCTCGTGGACGCCGTCACCATCGAGGTCCGGCGTGGTCAGGAACACGAAGAAGCGCTTCCAGTCACCGCCGGCAGAGCTGCAGTTCCGATAGAAGAGGTTCTCCACCGTCGCGCCGAGTTGCGTGAAGCTACTCGGCTTGTCGTCCAGCGCGATCAGCAGGGCTCGGAAATCGTTGTCGCTGCACGACCACGCCAGGTTCGTGGCGCCCGCGAAGACCACCTCGTCGAGCCCGTCGCCGTCGACGTCGGCGAGCTTCACGTCGGCGGCCTCCGCCGCGACGATGCCGCCGATGTTGGCCTGCACGGAGCCCGTGCGCAGCAACGTTCGGCCGGCGGCGGCGTCGTCGAACAGGTAGTACGTCGCGAGGCCGCCGGTGCCGCTGCTGGAGCCGCTCGCCTCGTTGACGACAACGCCCAACTCGAGCCCCTGGTCGTAGTCGAGCTGGCCGGCGGACATACGCACGTACAGCGTCGAGCCGGCGACCTGTGGGTCGAGCGTCTTGGTCGCGGCAGCGTCGATGGCGTACGAGGTCGAGACGCTCCCCGTGAGGGCCACAAGCTCGACGCGGTCGGCGAACGAGAGCGCCGCGAAGAGGTCGTCGCGGCCGTCGCCGTCGGGGTCGTAGGCGATCAATGCGACGCCCCGCACGTCTGCGCCGGCCGCGAGCGAGGAGGTCCGCGCCGCGAAGCCGGCGGCTGCGTCCTCGAACGCACGCAGCTTCAGGACGTTGTCGCTCGCGTCGACGAAGATCGCGGCGATCTCGTCGAAGCCGTCGCCGTCGAGGTCGCCGGCGGCCACGGCGCGGCGCGTCTGGAACTGGTTCCCTTGGGTGCCGTCCGGCAGCGCCCAGTCGTTGCCGTCGCTGAGGTCGGCCAGGGTCGTGTTGGAGCCGTACTCGATGGTGCCGGTCGGCGTGACGGCGGCGTTCACGACCTTGCGCACCTCGAACGTCGTGCCGACCGGCGTGCTGCCGGCGATGTCCGGGTTGGCGAGGACGAGTTCCATGTGCGGGTTGGCGGCGCTCTCGTCGGTGAACGCCTCGGGTTCGCCGAGCGAGGCGGAGGGGCCGAGCGGGGCGTCGTCCTCGCCGAGCGCGCTGCCGTCGGGCGCGAGGCGCGGCGTCGCGGTCGTGTCGACGCCGAGGGCATCCAGCGCCGAGGCGACGGGGTCGTCCGTCGGCGTCGGGTTCGGGTCCGGGTTGCCACCGCCGGGCCCCGCTCCGCCGCACGCCGCCAGCAGAGCGACGATCGCGAGGGCGAGGGCGAGGCGCGCGAGGCGCGGCATGCGGGTCCACCGGGAACGGGTGGGCATGGGTTTCCTCCTCCGCCGTTCCGGGCGTGCGAACGGGCGTGCGAGGAGGCTAGCCGCGGGGTCTCAGTCGGCTATCAGTCGGGCGTTCCCGGGGGATGGACGGAGAGCGCCCCGCCGCGGGGGTGGACGGCAAGCGCCCCGCCGCTCGGGGGCCGAGGGGCGGGGCGCCGTCGTGAGGGGTTGGCCAGGTCAGTCGAGCGCTTCGACCACCAGCGTGTAGTCCTGCAGGAAGTGCGGGGGGATCGCCGTGTCGGTGTTGCTGGTGAGGCTGGAACGCCGGAAGTCGGAGGGGCTCAGGCCGACGTCCGTGCGGACGCGGTACCAGCCCGCGGGCAGGGCGCCGGCTGATTCGTACACGGCGTTCGCACCGGCGGCCGGCGCGAGGGCGCCGGAGCCGACCTGGCCGCCGCCTTCGTCGTACACGACGAGGCGCGGGCGCACCTCGTCCGCGACGTCCGACAGGGTGATGCGCACGGCGCTCGGCGCGTGCAGCTCGAAGCGGTAGAAGTCGAGCGTGGGTTCGGAGGTGGCTGGGATCGAGTTGCTGTCGCGGTACCCGGCGATGAAGGTCGCGTGAATCGGGTTCTCCATCGGGATCGCCGTGGCGGTCTCGAGGGTGTCGTTCGGCTCGTAGCAGTCGACGCGGCTGGTGAACGACCAACTGGCGGTGAAGGACTGGGGGTAGGTGGGGCTCGCGCCGGCGGCGTTGAGGCCGCGCAGCGTGAGCTGGTAGGAGCGGCTGGGCGCCACCTCGAAGACGGCCACGACCAAGGTGGGATCCGGGTTGATGGCGGGATCGGTCGTCGTCTGTCCAGGGAGGACGATGCTCGACGACGCCTCTGGCACCACCTCCGCGAAGAGTTGCGGACGCATGCTCTCGGTGGACTGCAGGCGAACGGTGACGTAGCCGCCGCCGGGATCGGCCGGCGCGATGATGGTCTCGAGCACTTGGCCGGCTTCACCGGGCGCGCTCCATTCGCCGCTGAGGTCCCCGCCGACACCGACGCTCGGCTCGTACGCCACGCACTCGTGCAGGTCGTACTCGACGGTGACGTCCGTGGTCGCGTCGGCGACGACGGCGGCGCTCTGGCTCGGCTCGACCGGGTCGTAGGTGGCCCCGGTCGGGATCGGGGCGTCGACCGGCTGCGCCGCGACCGTGTACGTGCCGACGGTCAGGTCGGTGAGGGTCTCGTCGCCGGTCAGCGCGTCGCTGAACCCGCCCGGGCCGTTGACGGTGAGGGCGGCCGACGTGGCGCCGGGCAACCCGGTGACGTCGACGTCGAGCGTGCCGGTGGCCGTACCGCCACCCCCGGGTCCACCGCCGCCACAGGCGGC
>JAABRX010000235.1 GCA_011390675.1 Trueperaceae bacterium
CGTGGGCTCCCGCGGCGGCGAGGCGAGCGGCTGGCCGCACCACCATCCGCGCTTCGACCTCGACGAGGCCGCGCTGCCGATCGCGGTGGAGGTGCTCGCCGAGGGGATCGTGGACCTGCTGACGGCGTAGGGCCCACACGGGAGAGGGGGCCCGCCGTCAGCGCGACGGCGGGCCCCCTCTCGGACGGGGACACGAACGCCCTGGCGGGCGTGCGCGTCCCCGCGCTCACCAATCGAAGTCGATCGTGTACGCGCCGCTGTCGTCGTCCCACAGGCCCCGAGCGTCGAACAGGTAGGTGCCCGGCGCCAGCGTCAGCACCAGGCGCGAGTCGGTCCCGTCGCCGGCGTCGTCGTTGCCATCGAGGTAGTAGGCCGTCCCGTCGGCCTCCTCGAACGCCTCGAGCAGCGTGTCGAAGTCGAAGGACCGCAGGTCGACGGTCACGGTCGCGGGGCCCGTCAGCGTGAGGCGGTAGGTGTCCACGGCCTGTGGCTCGAGGAACCCTTCGAACGTGCCGGGGGCGCGCACGTCGACGAGCACCGGCTCGGGCCGCTCGTAGGGTGCGATCTCGAAGGTGTAGGCCCCGAACGCGTCCTCCCAGAAGCCCTTGACCAGGAACTCGTAGCGGCCGGGCTCGAGGTCCAGCAACAGACCCGAGTCGGTGCCGTCGAAGTCGTCGTTGGCGTCCAAGAAGCCGCCACGCCCGTCGTAGACCTCGAGCATCGTGTCGAAGTCGAACGAGCGCAGCGTCGCCCGCACCGTGATCGGCGCGTCGACGGTGATCCACAGCATGTCGGCGGCCGCCTCGTTGAGGTAGCCGTCGTAGCGGCCCGGGATCTCGACGTCGACGACGACCTTGGGCGGGGCCACGAAGCGGGTGCGCGTGACCGTGTAGCGCCCGAGGTCGTTCGGCCCGTAGCCGCTCACGACGACGAGGTAGGTGCCCGCCTCGGGCAGGTAGGTGCGCACCCGGGCGGCGTCGAAGGCGTCGCCGAGCGGCTGGACGTAGTCGTTCACGTCGAGGACGTCGCCGCCGGGCGACACGAGCGTCAGGTAGACGTCGAAGTCGTCGCTCTCGACGCGGACGTCGACGTTCTCCTGCCCGGCGCTGCGCAGGACCAGGACGTCGAGGTAACTGCCGTCCTTGAAGTTGCGGCCGCTCGTGGCCGTCAGTTCCCCGGCGATCGGCGCGCCGTCGACGAGCTCGGGTGCGGTGACGAGGTAGTAGATCGGGCTGGCGAGCGGTTGCATGGCAAGCACACTCGTCGACGAGAGCAGAGCGACCAGCACGGCGAGACGGGCGAGCGACCGGTTCATGGCACACCTCTTCCGAGACCTGGGCGTCTCGCCATGACGATACCGTCGCCATCGCCGACGCCGTCGGCAAGGCGCACGCGTGGCCTCAGCCGTCCAGGCGCACGCGCTCGAGCTGCCGCTCGCGCTCGCGGAGCCTCCGCCGTGCGGCCGGGGACAACAGCCAGCGAGCCAGCCGCTCGTTGATGCGGTCGTAGGCGACGAACACGAACGATCCCGCCACCACGAGCGTCAGCACGTACAGCGACGTGACCCCGACGAGCGCCGTCCGCACGTCCTCGGGCAGGACGGTGACCGTGGCGGCGAGGCCGACGATGACGAGCGAGAACTCGCCGCGCGGGATGAGCATGAGCCCGTGCCCGATCGCCGCGCGGTGCGACAACTCGGTCAGGCGTCCCGCGAGGTAGCCGGACCCGAGGTTCACGAACGCCGTGACCAACGCGAGCAAGATCGCGATCGGCGCCACCGCGAGCGCGGCACCCAGATCGACGGACAGCGCGAAGTCGAGGAAGAAGACCGCCGCCGCCACGTCGCGCCAGGGGATGAGCGTCTCCTCGAGCCGCTCCTTGTGGCGTGACTCTGCGAGCATCATGCCGAGGAGGAACGCCGCGACGGCCTCGGGGAAGCCGAGCTGATGGGCGCCCATCGCCCCGAGGGCGATGAGCGCGATCGCCAGCAGGACGAAGGTCTCGCCCTCGCGGGAGAGGAGGCGCTCGAGCGGGCGCCGTCCCCAACGCAGCAGCACGCCGAACGCCGCGAGGGCGACGGCCACGCCGAGGAAGTCCTGCCAGCCGCCGCCTGCCGTGAGGAGGCCGAGGCCACCGAGGACGGCGATCATCGCCAGGTCCTCGTACACCAGCACGCCGAGCGTCCGCTCGGCCTCGGGGTACGCCAGCAGGCGTTTCTCGGTGAGCAGCTTGGCGATGACGCCCGACGAGGAGATGTAGGTGATCCCGCCGAGGAACAGGCCAGCGAGCCAGCCGTACCCGAGGAGCATGCCGGCCGCGAAGCCGACCGCGAAATTGGCCAGGTCGATCGTGCCCGCGACGACGATCGCCCGGCCGCCCTCGCTGAAGCGCGCCGGCGAGAACTCCAGGCCCATGAAGAACAGGAGCATGAGCAGACCGAGGTCGCCGAAGAGATGGATGGTCTCGCTCGGCGTGTAGATGGGCACCGGACTGCCCGGCCCGAAGGCCAGGCCGAGGGCGATGTAGCCGACGATGCTCGCCAGCCCCAACCGCTGGGCCAACCACCCGGCCAGGTAGAGGCCGAGCGCCACGGCGCCGAGTTCGAGCACGGGGTTCACGGCTCGCCCCGTCGGCCAGCGTCGGGTCGACGCCTCGGCGGCCGGCGGATCACGCCTCCGCCGACCCGAGGCTCACGCCTCTTCACCTTCGATGCGCGCACGGGCAGCGTCGCACTGCGCGGGCGTGCCGATGATCACCAGCGTGTCACCGGCCTCGAACCGCTGCTCGACGGGCGGGTTGGGAATGGCCTCGCCGCCGCGCAGGACGGCGATGACCGAGGCGCCCGTGCGCCGTCGCAGGTCGCTCTCCAGCAAGGTCTGGCCGGTCATCGGCGAGTCCGCATCCAGCTCGATCCATTCAAGGTCGAGTTGGCCGAGCGCGATCTGCAGGTCCTCATGATCGGGTGGGGCGACGAGCGTCGGTCCCAGCAGCTGCGCCACTTGCTGCGCCTCGCCGCCGGCGAGCGTGAGGACGTCGCTGGGACGGTCCTGGTCCGGGAGGAAGTGGTAGAGCTGCCGCTCGCCGTCCGGCTTGACGATGACGGCGACGTGGCCCCCCTCCTCCAGCGGCATCACGTACTTCTTGCCGACGCCCGGTAGGGTCGACTCCTTCACCTGCGGCGCGGCGGACGGTGGGCGATTCATACCCGCATCCTAGCGTCACGCCGCGCCCGCCACCGCCGCCAGGTGACCTCGGCGCCGACGCGCCAGAAGAGCGGGACGTCGACGCTGGCCATCAGCGCGACCTCCTGCGCGATCGAGGTGTCCTCGTCGAGGAAGGCGAGCACACGTGCGGGGGGGTTGCGTTCCAGCAGGCGGCTGAAGAACTCGGCGCCGTCCTGCCGTCCGGTCGCCAGGGCCCGCAGCAGCACGCCGTCCATCCAGTCGTGACGGCGCCAGCGGGCCGGCAGGTGCGGCTTGCCGGTGTGGGCGAGCGCCTCGGCGAGGGCCCGCGCGTGGCGCACGACGCGCCGGAAGGTGTAGCCCGTGCTCGCCTTCGTCTGGCCCCCGGCGGTACCGATCGTGATCACGCGATCGCCGCGGCGAGCCGGGAAGGGCCGGTCGGTCATGGGGATGACGCCGATCTCGGTGCGACCGACCTCGTAGCTCCCGATGCCGAGCACGCCCGCGAGGTAGCCGCGCAGCTCGGCCTCGTAGGCCGCGCGCGGCCACACGCTCGGCGAGAAGACGGTGTGTTCCACGAGCGCCTCGCGCGGCGAGGTGGGCAGCACGTACACGAAGCAGGTGCCCCCCTTCTGCGGCACGCGAAAGTCCATGAAGGTCGCGACACCGGGGTCGAAGCGGTCGTCGGGCGTGGTGATCTCCCACCCCAGGAAGTGCTGCAGCAGCAGGTGGTAGCCGGCGACGGGCTCGAGCGGCACGCGCGTCGCGTCGAAGGCCCAGTCCGCCTCGACGCGCTCGCCATCGATCACGGCGACGGCCCGATCGCCCTCGCTGCGCACCTCCTGCACCTCGCCCACCCGCCGCTCGACCTGCGGGCGCCCGGCGAGCCAGGCGTCGGTCGCTGCGAAGAAGTCGCCGCCGCGGATCATCTTGTAGCTGTACGGCGCCAGCTCGAGGCGCCGGCCGGGCGCGCCGGCGCTCGGACCATGGACGTCCAGGGCGGGCCAGCGGTGCGCGACCAGGTGGTCGAAGGGCCCCGCATCGGTCTCCCAGAAGCACCAGGTGCGGTCGTCGCCGCGGCGCGGCGCACGGTCGACGAGCAGGACCCGCAGGTCGCCCAGACCGACGCGCGCCAGGGCGTCGAGCAGCGCCACCCCGGAGGGCCCCGCGCCCGCTACGATGAGGTCGTATCCGCTGGAAGGCATCGGCCCCAGGTTACGACGCGGGGCCAACGCCCCTCGTGACGCCACGGCACGAGCGCGGTACGCTCGCGCCGTGGACCGCTCGCCCATCGACGACGCCCACGCCGCGCGCTTCCTCCCGCTCACGGGCCTGCTCAACGCCCGCGACCTGGGCGGTCTGCCGCTGGCGGGCGGCGGGCTGACGCAGCACGGCCAGCTGCTCCGCGCCGATGCCCCGCTCGCGCTCGGGCCGGAGGACCGCGCCCAACTGGCGCACTTCGGCCTGACGACGGTGGTCGACCTGCGCGAGGCCCACGAGCTCGCCCGCGAGCCGAACGGGCTCGCCGACACCGACGGCATCGCGGTCGAGCACGTCGAGGTGTGGTCGCTGATCAACGCCTCCGGCATCGAGCCCGCGGACCCGTGGGACA
>JAABRX010000031.1 GCA_011390675.1 Trueperaceae bacterium
TCGCCGAGCTCATGGACGCCGCCGACCTGCCACTGTTCGAGCGCTACGTCGACGTGATCCAGGTGGGCGCTCGCAACATGCAGAACTTCCGGTTGCTCAAGTCCGTCGGTCGCTCGCGCCTCCCCGTGCTGCTCAAGCGCGGCCTCTCGGCGACGATCGAGGAGTGGGTGATGGCGGCCGAGTACCTCCTCCACGAGGGCAACCCGAACGTGATCCTGTGCGAGCGCGGGATCCGCACCTTCGAGCGTTTCACCCGCAACACCCTCGACGTGTCGGCCGTGGCGCTCGCCAAGCTCGAGACCCACCTCCCCGTCCTCGTCGACGTGACCCACTCCGGGGGCCGGCGCGACCTGCTCGTACCGCTCACCAAGGCGGCCCTGGCGGTGGGCGCCGACGGCATCATGATCGAGGTCCACCCCAACCCGGCCGTCGCGCTCTCGGATCAGAAGCAGCAGGTCGATTTCGACGGCTTCGACGCCTACCTGGACGCCACGCTGTTCCCGCAAACGCTGTCGCCCGGTCGCACCGAGCTCTACACCGAGGGCTGACGTGTTCCGCGACGTGATGGCCTGGGCCTTCAAGCGCGCCGACGCGACGCCGGAGTTCCATGCACCCACCTGCCTCGTGCACCACGGAGCGCTGTGCACGAAGTGCGCCGACGCCTGCCCGCACGAGGCGATCACGATCACCCGGACGGTCGCGATCGACGCGATCGACTGCACCGGTTGCGGGCTCTGCGTGGCCGTCTGTCCGACCCACGCCCTCGCCCCCCGCACGCCGGCGCCGACCGCCCGCGACGTTCGCTGCTCGCAGGTGGCGGGCGACGCCCCGTCGGTCCTGTGCCTCGCCCGGCTGCAGGCCAGCGACCTCGTGCGCATGGGGGCCGCCAACGAGCGCGTCACGCTCGGGCGCGGCGCGTGCGAAGCCTGCGCGATCGGTTCGGCCGACGTGCCCGACGCCGTCGCCGCGACGATCGAGGCCGCCGGCGCGCTGTTGGGCGTCCACGATCAAGCGCCCGAGTTCGTCGTCGTCCAGGTCGAACGCCTCGACCCGAGCGTCGATCCGCGCGCCCTCTCGCGCCGCGACCTCTTCCGCGTCGGCTGGGGGCAGATGAAGCAAGCCGGCGGCGCCGCCCTGGGGCCGCTCGAGAAGCTGGCGCCCGAGGAGCCGCGCGGGGCCGCCGACCGCCCGCCGCTGCCTGCAGAGCACCAGCGGCGACTGCGGGCGCTGGAGGTCGCCGAGCTGGCGGCCGAAGACCTCGTGCCGTTCCCCCTTCCGGCGGTCGCCGACGGCTGCATCTTCTGCCCGGCGTGCACCCGGGTGTGCCCGACGGACGCCATCCGCCGCGCGTTCGACGACGCGCCGGACGCCGCACCCACCGGCGGGGTCGGCGGACGTCCCGCGCAGGGACCCATGCGCATCGAGCTCGAGGCCGATCGCTGCGTCGGGTGCACCGCGTGCGTCGACGTCTGCCCGGTGCACGTGATCACGATGCGCCCCACCGTGCCGTGGGGTGAGGTCGTCGGCGGGGTGCGGACGGTCGCGACGTCGACGCCGCGCCGTGCCGATGGCGAGGAGCCGGTGGCGCGCGACGCGTCGTAGGATGAACGCATGACGGTGGACGAGTGGGTCTTCGAAGCGCTCGAGCGCGCCGGCTCCCACGGGGCGACGGTGCGCGAGGTGCAGCGGTTGATCGACGAGCACCGCTACGAGGAGTTGGCCATCGACACGATCGAAGCCTCGCTGGCGGCGTTGGCCGAAGCGGGCCGCGCCCACGAGACCGAGGCCCGCTGGCGAGCGGTCCGGACCACCACCAAGGAGGACGCGCTCCGTCGCCTGTTCGGCGACGACTGACCGCGCGCATGCACCCATGACCACCGCAGCGACCGCCCGCATCGACGACTTCTACGACCTGGACGCCACGCTCGCCCCCGAAGAGCTCATGATCCGCGACGGGGTCCGCGAGTTCGTGCGCGCGGAGTTCCTGCCCCACGTCGCCGACTGGTGGACGGAGGGCACGCTGCCGGGCGACCTGGCGAAGCGGCTCGGCGACCAGGGGATGCTCGGCGTCACGCTGCCCGAAGCCTACGGCGGTGCCGGGGCGAGCGCGACCGCTTACGGCCTGCTCAACCGCGAGGTCGAGTACGTCGACTCGGGCCTGCGCAGCTTCGTGAGCGTGCAATCGAGCCTGGTGATGTACCCCATATACCGTTGGGCGCGCGAGGAGCTCAAGAAGTCCTGGCTGCCGCGGCTCGCGGCGGGCGAGGCGGTCGGCTGCTTCGGCCTGACCGAACCCGACGCGGGCAGCGACCCCGGCGCCATGCGCACGCGCTGCCGGCGCGTGGGCGACGACTGGGTGATCAACGGCGTCAAGCGTTGGATCACGAGCGGCTCGCGCGCCGACGTCGCGATCGTCTGGGCGCGCGAGGAAGGGGGCGACGGACGCGTCCTCGGCTTCGTGGTGGACACCGATCGCCCCGGCTTCCAGGCGGTCGACATCAAGACCAAGGCCTCGATGCGCGCCTCGGTCACCAGCGAGCTCTACCTCGACGACGTCGTCGTTCCCGATGCCCAGCGACTGGAGGTCGCGGGCTTGGGCGGTGCGCTCGCCTGCCTCAACCAGGCGCGGTACGGCATCGCCTGGGGGGTGCTGGGGGCCGGGTTCGCCTGCTTCGAGGAGGCGGTCGCGTACGTGGCCGACCGGCCCTCGTTCGGCGCACCGCTCGCCGCCAAGCAGCTCGTGCAAGCGCGGCTCGCCGACATGCTCGCCGACCTGACCAAAGGGGGCCTCGTCGCGCACCAGCTCGGGCGACTCAAGGAGCGCGGTCAGGACACGCCGCCGCGGGTGTCGCTGGCCAAGCGCGACAACGTGCGCGCGGCCCTCGCGACGGCGCGGGCGGCGCGGGACCTGCTCGGCGGCAACGGCATCACCACGGAGTACGTGTCGATCCGCCACATGCTGAACCTCGAGACGGTCGCGACGTACGAAGGCACCGACGGCGTGCACACGCTGATCCTCGGCCGCACCATCACCGGCGAGAACGCCTTCTAGCGCGCGCCCTCAGGCCTGCGGAGGTCCGGACGCAGCTCTAGACGAACGAGGCCCACACCGCGAGCGCCGCCACGCAAGCGCCCGCCACCGCGCGCACGGCGTGGCGGCGCGGCACCATGCGGCGGAGCACGATCCGAGCGTTCCACCACGACGCCAGCGAAGCGAGCAACGCCCCGACGGGCACCAGCACCGCGGCGCTCGCGGAGCCGAACGCCAGCGCGACGGCCCCGACGGTCAGGAGCGCGGCCGCGACTAGGAACGCCGCCGCCACCCGGGAACGCCGCCGCACCACCGCCCAGGCGCCGAACGCGTTCACCGCGGCGTACACCATCGCCGCCGCGAGCGCGAGCGCCGCCAGGGCGGTCATGCCTCGGTGAGGAGCGCGCGCAGGCGCGCTTCGGGAGCGCCCAGCGTGCGCAGATCGACGACCTCGAGCCGGCGCGGCGCCAGCACCTCGGCCCGGCGGGCGAGCCATGCGTCGCTGCCCGAGCCGCCGTCCACGACCAGGCGCAGGACGTCGACGCCCGCCGATCGCCCGAAGCGTCGGATCGCACCGAGCGCCTCCGCGTCCGTGTCGATCAGGCGGGCATCGAAGCGGCGCCCTTCGGCCCGCAGTTCGGCCGGGTCGAACGCGTACGGACCGGTCGGTCGCTCGGTGGGGCCGGTCGCGAGCCGGGCCACGTCGGGGGTCGCCAGCCACGGCTGGCCGACCACGGCGACGGTGCGCCCTTCCGAGGGGCGCACGCGGCCCTCCACGGGAGCTCGGCGCGGGGGACGGGCGGCCGCGCGGTGCTGAGCCCAGATCCGCCGGACCTTGGCGGGCTCGTGCACGAGGTGCGCGAGCAGCGACACCGCGGCCGTCTCGAGCGGCAGCGTGAGGTCGGCGGCGACCGGCCACAAGGTGGGGCCGGCCCCCCGCGCGCGCGCCAGCGCCGCGGGCAGGTCGCCGATCCACGGGTCCTGGGCGCCGCCGGGGCCGCCGTCGCGTTCGGGGTTCAAGCGCGGCACCACGATCAGGTCGTTCTCCTCGAGGGCGAGCGTGGCGGCGAACGCCAACCGGAACGCGACGCCCGCGACGTCGCCCACGCGCGGATCGGTCAACCGCTCGAGCACCGCGTCGGGATCCGGTCGAACCACCTCGGCGCCCGCCGCGAGCACCATCGAGGCCCAGAAGGGACCGTACCGGTCCCACATCAGGTGGGTGAGGAAGCCGACGCGCACGACGTAAAAGCGTAGCACGACGCCGTCGTGGGCGTCCGCGTGGCTGGTTCGCGTGACGGACGCCCGTGGTAGCCTCGGCGCGTTCATGGACCTCGCGTTGGCGCTGCTCGCCACCCTCGTGCTCACGCACGTGGCCGTCCTCGTGTGGGTCGCGGCCGGCGTGCTGGCGACGCCGGCCCGCACCGCCGCGGCCCACGCCGCGCCGCCGGGCGGGTGGCCGGACGTCGACGTGGTCGTCCCGGCGCGCGACGAGGCCGCTGCGCTCCCGGCCACGCTGGCCTCGTTGCAGGCCGTCGCGTACCCAGGCGTGTTGACGATCTACGTCGTCGACGACCGTTCGACGGACGGCACGGCCGACGTCGTGCGGGCCGCCGCCTCGCGCGACCCGCGGGTCCGGTTGGTGCAGGTGCGCAGCGCGTCCCGGCGATGGGCGCCCAAGGTGCATGCCGTGGCCCAGGGGTTGCGAGCCGGGCGCGGCGCGATCGTGCTCACGACCGACTCGGATTGCCGGGTGCCGGAGGGGTGGGTGCGCGCGATGGTGGCGCCGTTCACCGATCCCGACGTCGTGCTGGTCCTGGGTACGGTGACCACGCGCGGACCGGGCGAGTCGCGTTCGTTCCGCGAACGCTTCGAGGCGATCGACTGGCTCTCCCTGATGTTCACCTCGCGTTCGATGGTGCGCGCCGGCCGCGCCTTCGCGTCGAGCGCGAACGATCAGGCGTACCGCCGCGCGGCGTTCGAGCAGGCGGGCGGCTTCGGCATCGCGGGCCGGGCCCCGTCCGGCGACGAAGACCTGCTCGCCCAACGGTTGACCCGTCTCCCCAGGGCGCGGTCGGTGTTCCTCGACCACCCCGACGCCGCGGTCCTCACCGCCCCCATGCCGTCCTGGCGCGCGCTGCTGCTCCAACGCCGGCGCTGGGTCTCCCGGTACCACCACGTCGACCAGTACCACCCGGCGTTCTGGCTCGGCATCGCCTTGCTCGGCTTCCAGAGCGTGGCGCTCGCGGCGGCGCTCCTCGCGCTCCCGTTCGTGCCGAGCGCCGCGCCCGTCGTGCTCGGCCTGTGGGCGATCAAGCTCACCGTCGAGATCGGTGGCGCCCACGTCGGGCTCGTGCGCATCGGCCGGCGCGATCTGACCGGGTGGCCGCTGGTGGGGTGGGCGCTGCTCCACCCCTTCTACATCGCCGTGGCGGTGCTCTCGTCGTTCGTCCGCCCGTCCTCGTGGCACGCCGGTCAGGCGGGGTACCGCCGTCGGCTGTGGACGTCGCGTGGGCGCCGCACCTGGCGGCGGGTGCGCCGGCGCGTCCAAGGGCTGACCGGCGGCTGATCCGGGCGGTGGTACGGTGCGTGTCGGACGCGTCCCAGCCCGACGCGCGGTCCCAACGGAGGACGTCATGAAGGTCTTCATCCTCGGCGGCGACGGCTTCTGCGGCTGGCCCACCAGCCTGCACCTGTCCGCGCTCGGCCACGACGTGGTCATCGTCGACAACCTGAGCCGCCGCGCCATCGACCTCGAGCTCGAAGCCGGCAGCCTCACCCCCATCGCCCCGATGGGCACCCGCCTCAAGGCGTGGCGCGAGGTCTCGGGCCGCAGCATCCGCTTCGAGCGCCTCGACGTCGCCGAGAACTACCACCGGCTGCTCACGCTCATCCAGGACGAGCGCCCCGACGCGATCGTGCACTTCGCCGAACAGCGCGCCGCGCCGTACTCCATGAAGAGCAGCGCCCACAAGCGCTACACCGTGCACAACAACCTCATCGCCACGCACAACGTGCTCGCGGCGATCGTCGAGTCCGGCATCGACGTCCACCTCACCCACCTCGGCACCATGGGCGTCTACGGGTACGGCACCGCGGGCATGAAGATCCCGGAGGGCTACCTCCCGATCGAGGTCGTCACGGACGACGGCGACCGCGTCCAGCAGGAGATCCTCTACCCCAGCAACCCCGGGTCGATCTACCACATGACCAAGACCCAGGACCAGCTCTTCTTCGCGTACTACGCCAAGAACGACGAGGTCCGCATCACCGACCTGCACCAGGGCATCGTGTGGGGCACCAACACGCCCGAGACGCTGCTCGACGAGCGCCTGGTCAACCGCTTCGATTACGACGGCGACTACGGCACCGTTCTCAACCGCTTCCTCATGCAGGCCGCCGTCGGCTACCCGCTCACGGTCCACGGCACCGGCGGCCAGACGCGCGCCTTCATCCACATCCGCGACACGGTGCGCTGCATCCAGCTGGCGATCGAGCACCCGCCGGAGCAGGGCGAGCGCGTCCGGATCCTCAACCAGATGACCGAGACGCACCGCGTGCGCGAGCTCGCCCAGAAGGTCGCCGGCCTCACGGGGGCGCAGGTGTCCTTCACCGCCAACCCCCGCAAGGAGGACGCCGAGAACGACCTGCACGTGCGCAACGACCTCTTCCTCGACCTGGGGCTCGAGCCGACCACGCTCGACGACGGGCTCCTCTCGGAGGTCACCGACGTCGCCAAGCGCTACGCGCACCGCGCCGACCTCGAGAAGATCCCGTGCACCAGCACCTGGACTCGGAAGCAGGCGGCCGGCGTGCCCGAGCCCACGGGGGACCCCGCTCCGGCCTGACCGGAGCGGTACCGGACGCCGATCCCCGATGCGCGTCGCGATCTTCACCGAGACCTTCCTCCCCAAGATCGACGGGGTGGTCACCCGCGTCGTCCGCACGCTCGAACAGCTGCGGGCGCTCGGGCACGAAGCGCTGGTGTTCGCACCGCACGACCCGCCCGCCGAGGTCGCCGGGCACCGGGTCGTGCCGGTCCCGGCGGTCTCGTTCCGCCCCTGGTACCCCGAACTGTTCCTCGGGCTGCCACGGCCGCGCTTGGGGCGCGAACTCGACGCCTTCGCGCCCGACGTGGTGCACGTGGTCAACCCCGTCATCCTCGGGCTGTGGGGGACGATGGTCGCCAACCAGCGCGACCTGCCGCTGCTGGCCTCGTACCACACCGACATCACCCAGTACGCCGTCCACATGCGGTTGCCGTTCCTGAGCCCGATCTCGCGGGTGTTCCTGCGCGACGTCCACAACCGCGCGCACGTCAACCTGTGCACCTCGCAGCCGATGGTCAACTCGGCGCGCGGCCTCGGGATCCACCGCGTGCGGCTCTGGCGCAAGGCCGTGGACACCGAACGCTACGACCCGACCAAGCGCGACGCCGAGATGCGCGCGCGCCTCTCGGACGGCCACCCCGACGCCCCGCTGCTGCTGTACGTGGGGCGGGTGTCGGCCGAGAAGCGCCTGGATTGGCTGTACGCCCCCGTGACGCAGCTCCCCGGGGTGCGCTTGGCGGTGATCGGCTCGGGTCCGGCGGAGGCCGCCATGCGCGCGCGCTTCGCGGGCACGAACACGACCTTCATGGGCTACATGACCGGCGAGGAGCTGGCGCGCGCCTACGCGAGCGCCGACGTCCTCGCGTTCCCCTCGGACACCGAGACGCTGGGGTTCGTCGCGATGGAGGCGATGGCCTCCGGGATCCCGGCCGTGGGCGCGCGCGCTGGCGGCGTTCCCGACGTCATCCGCCACGAGGAGAACGGGTTGATGTTCACCCCGGGCGACCTCGGCGACCTGACCGAACAGCTGCGGCGGCTGATCGCCGATCCCCTGCTGCGCGCTCGCCTCGGACGCGCCGCGCGCGCCGACATGGAGCGCTGGTCGTGGCGCGCCTCGACCGAGGGGCTCGTGGAGCATTACGAGCTCGCGCGCGCGGTGCACGCGCGCTTCGATTCGCGACCCGGTTAGCGAGCGTTACGTCAACGGCCCCGGCACCACCGTCGGCACGCCGTCGATCGCGTGCACGCGCACGTCGGCCTGGTAGACCGAGCGCAGGCGGGCCTCGGTGAACACGGCCGCCGGGGGGCCGTGCGCCACGATGCGTCCCGCTTCGAGGAGCGCCACGCGGTCGCACGCTCTGGCCGCCAGGTTGAGGTCGTGCACGACGACGAGCACCGCCACGCCGTGGGCGGCCGCTGCGCGGGCCGCCCGCAGCGTCTCGACCTGGTAGCGCACGTCGAGGTGGTTCGTCGGCTCGTCGAGGAGCAGCACCCGCGGGTCCTGAGCGAGGGCGCGCGCCAGGACCACGCGCTGCCGTTCGCCGCCGGACAGCGTCTCGACGCGCCGCGCACGCAGATCGAGGACATCGGTGCGCCGCAGCGCGGCCTCGATCGCCGCCTCGTCGGCCGGCGTCGGACCGCGCAGGAAGCCCGCATGCGGGATGCGACCCATCGCCACCACCTCGTCCACGGTGAACCCCTCGGGCAACTCGCCCCCCTGGGGCACGACCGCGACGCGGCGCGCGAGCGCGCGCCGCGCGTAGCCCGTGAGCGGCAGCCCGTCGAGGAGGACCTCGCCGGCGGACGGCGCGAGCCCACGCGCCGCCACCGCGACGAGCGTGGACTTGCCGGCGCCGTTGGGCCCGACCAAGCCCACCACCTCGCCCGCGGTCAGCGCGAACGACACGCCGTGGAGCACCCGGCGCGCGCCGTACCCGGCCGTCACCGAGCGCAGGTCCAGGACCACGGGCCGTTCCGTCATGCCGCCCCCCGCGCGGCGTGGCGCCGCAAGAGGACCAGGAAGAAGGGCGCGCCGGCCAGCGCCGTCACGACCCCGACCGGCACCTCGGCCGGGGCGATCACCGTCCGCGCGAGCACGTCGGCCGCCACCACGAAGGTGGCGCCCCAGAGCGCCGAGAGCGGCAGGAGCCGGCGGTGGCCGGGTCCGACCACGAGCCGAACGGCGTGGGGCACGACGAGGCCCACGAAGCCGATCACGCCCGCGGTCGCCACCGCGGCCGCGGTCGCCAACGTGCTCGCGGCCACGACCACCACCTTGAACGGTTCGACCGGCAACCCCAACTGGGCGGCCGCCGCGTCCCCGAGCTGCAGCACGTCGAGGCCGCGGGCCGCGGCGAGGACGACCACCCCGGCCACGAGCAGCGCCGGGACCGCCCAGGCGAGCTGACTCCACGACGCGAACGCGAAGCTGCCGAGCAGCCACGCGAGCACGCCCGCCGCCTGCTCGCGCGCAGCGAGGAGGACGAACGACGTCCCGGCGGACAGGCTGGAGCCGACGACGACGCCGGCCAGGACGAGCGGTACGACCGGCACCCGGGTGCCCTGGCGCGCGAGCGCGACCACCAGCGCGACCGTGCCGATCGCGCCGACGAACGCCGCTACCCCCACCCCCGCGCTCGCCCACCACGCACCGGCGGTGCCGAGCACGAGCACGACCGCCGCCGCGAGCCCGGCGCCCGACGCGGCGCCGAGCAGGTAGGGGTCGGCGAGCGGGTTGCGGAACACGCCCTGGAGGGCCGCTCCGGCGAGCGCCAAGGCGGCGCCGACGACCGCCGCCGCCAGCACGCGCGGCAGCCGGATCTGCACGACGATGGTCTCGGCGAGGTCGGCCGGCGCCTCGATCGCTCCCAGCGCGCGGGCGACGGCCCGACCCACCGCAGCGAACACCTCGCCGGGCGCCAACGGCACGGAACCGAGCATCGCGGCGCCCAGGACCACCAGGACGAGCACCGCGACCGAGGCCGCGACCACCCAACCGGACCCGGCGGGCACGGAGCCCCCGACGACGCGGCCCACGGCCGCGGCGCTCGGCTCGCCCCCGCCGGCGGTGGTCAGAAGCGTCCCGGATGCAACAGGCGCGCGATCGCCCACGCCGCGTCGACGAGGCGCGGGCCTGGCCGCGAGAGCGCGTCGACCTCGGCCATCGAGAGCTCGAGCACCCGCCCGTCTCGGACCGCGCGCAGCCCCGACCACCCCGGCCGTGCGGCGACCTGCTCCGCGGTCACGCCGTACGGTGCGTTCATCAGGAGGATCACCTCGGGGTCGCGAGCGACGACGTACTCGGGGTCGATCTGGGGGTAGTCGCCCAGCTCGGCGTCGACGACGTGCGCCCCCCCGGCGAGGTCGACGATGGCGCCCACGAGCGAGGTCGGGCCGGCCGCGTACGGCGTCGCGTCGATCTCGACGAACACGGTCGGGCGAGGCAGGTCGGCCACCGCCGCGCGCACCGCCGCGAACCCGGCGTCGACCTCGGCGGCGAGGCGGACGGCCGCGTCCTCGAGACCGAGCAGGGCGCCGAGGTCCGCGAAGTAGGGCGCGAGGTCGTCGAGCTGCTGGGGGGTGCCCGCGTACACCGCGATGCCGAAGGGGGCCAGCGCTTCGGGGAGCCCCGTGAAGGCGTCGGCGAGCACCAGGTCGGGTGCGGCGGCGACGAGCGCTTCGAGGTCGGGCGCGAACGCCGTCCCAAGCGACGGCGCCGCCAGCGCGGCAGCAGGGGCATCGCTCAGGGTGTCGCGGCCGACCAGCCGATCGCACGCGCCGAGCGCGCAGAGGGTCTCGGTGTGGCTCGGCACCATCGACACGACCCGCAGCGCCGGCGCCGCCAGCGCGACGTCGCGTCCGAGCGCGTCGGTCGCCTGCACGGACTGGGCTGCGGCGAATGGCGCCAGGGCGCAGGCGAGGACGGCGAAGCACGCCGCGAGGGCGCGTGCGCTTCCGCGAGCGCGGCGGGGGACGGCTGGACTCTGGGGGTGCATGCAAGGCCTCCGAAGGCGCTTGCGCTCGAGGGGCGACGCCGTCGGCACCTTCGCCGTGCGCGTCCTGGCGCCGCGACCCTCCGGTCCGCGTGCGCCGTCGCCCGCCCTCGTCCGCGCAAGGGGTGCGGTGTCGTTCGCGGGCGGTGTTCGGGCTCCCGTGCGCCGGATGACGACGCGCGGTGACCGTTGCGGGACAGCGCCGGACTCTCACCGGACTTCCCCGCCGCACGAACCGAGGCGAGGGTACGCAGCCGAGCCCCCACGCGTCAACGGACGCGGGTTCCGCGGGTGGCGGCCGAGGTCGGCGCGGCGCCGCGCGCAGCCGCATCGACGCCCTCCCGGACGCGACCGGACGCTCGCCGAGGGCGTGGTACGGTCCCGCGCGTGCGCCGCCTCGCCGACCTCCCCGCCCCTGGACTCCCGCGGCGCGAGGACTGGGTGCCGCCGCCACGCTTCGGCACCGTGCGCTTCTCCGATTACGTGCCCGCGCATGCGACCCAGGCCGAGGCGCTCGCGGCCGTGCAGGGCTTCGCGCACGCGCCCCCACCGCCGCGGCGTTGGTCCTGGCGCCGCTCCGAGCCGGTCGGCGCGACCGGGCTCTACCTCGACGGCGGCTTCGGGGTCGGCAAGACCCACCTGCTCGCGGCCCTGTGGCACGCGTCTTCGGAGCCGCGCAAGGTCTACCTGTCGTTCGCCGAGCTCGTCGCTGCGATCGGCACGCTCGGGATGCCGCGCGCCCTGGAGGCGCTCGGCCATGAACGGCTCTATTGCATCGACGAGTTCGAGCTCGACGACCCGGGCAACACCCTGATCGTCAAGACCTTCCTGGCCCACGTGTTCGATCGCGGTGCTCGGGTCCTCACCACGTCGAACACCGCACCCAACGCCCAGGGCGAGGGGCGGTTCGACGCGGCGTCGTTCCGGCGCGAGATCCAGTCGATCGCGGCGCGCTTCCGCACGGTGCGCATCGACGGACCCGATCACCGCTTCGCGGACCGCGACCGGGCGTTGCTCGCCCCGGCCGCCGCCGCCGCGGCGCCCGACGACGCCGTCCACGCCTCATGGGGCGAGCTCCACGCGGCGCTCGCCGACCTGCACCCGGTGCGTTACGGCGCCTGGGGCCGGGAGGCGCGCGCCTTCGTGGTCGGAGGCGCCGAACCGATCCCGGATCAACAGCGCGCGCTGCGCTGGGTCCACTTCATCGACAAGCTCTACGACCAGCGGGTGCCGCTCTGGCTCACGGGCGACGTCGCGATCGCGGACCTGTTCGACCCGCACTACGCCGCGGGCGCGTACGCGAAGAAGCACGATCGGTGCCGCTCGCGCCTCGCCGAGATGCTCGCCGAGGCCGAGGCCGCCGCCGCGCGGTCCGCGGCGGCCTTCTGAACGACGCGTCGCCGCGCGTCGGCTCAGACGGCAGTCGCGACCGATAGGCGCGCAGCGACGTCTGCCGCGATCGCGGCCGTGCCTCCCGGTGGGCCGAGCCGCTCAGGTCCGTCGCGGCGCGCCGCCGCCCGGACCTCGGGGTCGTGCAGCGCTCGCCGCAAGCCCGCGGCGACCGCCGCCGGAGCCGGCCCGACGACCTGGAGGGCGCCCCCGAGCAGGCGCTTCTGGTTCGCCAGGAAGGCGCGCCCGTAGGCGGGTTCGACCGGGAAGGCGACGACCGGTAGGCCGAGTCCGGCCGCCTGCTCCTGGGCGGTGCCCGACGTCCCCAACACCGCGTCGGCGCTCGCGAGCACGTCCCGGAAGCGGTGGGCGACGAACCCCAGCCGCAGGTCGCCGCGGCGCCAACCCGCATGATCGCCGACCCCCTCCCTCGTCCATCCGGCCGGGGGCGGCGGCGGATCGCCCCGCGTCCAGGCGACCCAGCCGACGCAGGGCGTGCCGGCGTCGGCGAGCGCCTCCATGCCGGCCGCCATCGCCTGCAACGCCCGCTCGGCGTACGCCCGCGACCCGGGGAGCAGCGCCAGGGTCGCACCGGGCCGGCTGCCGCCGAGGGACCGACCCACCAGGCCGTCCATCATCGGGTTGCCGAGGAAGCGAGCCGCGCCCACGCCCCGTTCGCGCAGCCACGCGGCGGTCGCCTCGTCGCGCGGGTAGACGGCCTCGGCGCGGCGCAGCAGCGCGCGCTCCGGCGCCCGGATGCGCTCCATGAAGGCGCGGTTCCACGGCACGCGGCCACCCCCTTCGGCCAACCGGACCGACACCAGCGGCTGGACGACGAAGCGGCGGGCACCGCGCAGCAACCCCGCCAAGCACTGGGCGTAGACGTCGCCGACCACGAGCACGGCGTCGGCTCGGCCGTCCCACAACACCCGCACCTGCCGCACGCTCACGGCGAGCAGGCCCGCGCGCAGGTCGGCCCACAGGAGGCTCGGATGGTGCAGCGTCAACCCGTCGGCCGGGAGTCGGCGCCGCGGTCCGAGGATCGGCACGTCGAGCTCCTCGAACGCGGTGCCGACGCCGACCACCGGGAACGCGACGAACCGCCAGTCCGCGAGGCGTGTGCGCAGCTCCACCAGGAGGGCCGCGGCGATGGCATCCTCACCGTGGCCGTTGGCCACCACCCAGAGCGTGCGGGGCGGTGGCGCCACGGCTCAGTCGGGGGCGACGGACGGGTCCGCGCGGGAGGCGATCAGGTAGAGCGGCTCGCCCCCCTCGGGGTGGTGGCCGTGGAGGTCGGCGGGCGCGAAGCCACCTGCCGCCGCGAGGTACCCGCGCACCAAGCGCAAGTGCGCTTCGTCGTCCGATGCCCGCCAGCAGAGCACGGCCTTGGTCGGGTACATGCGGTTGCCGAACACGACCAGGAGCGGTGCGCCTGGGCGCAGGACGCGGCCGACCTCTCGGAGCAGGTCGATGGGCTGGGTGAGGTACTGGACGCTGGCGGTGCACACGACCCCCGCCAACGACGCGTCCGCGAAGGGCAGCGACGGGTCGTCGTTGAGGTCCAGCACGTGGAACGCGCGCAGCTGCGGGTTGCGCGCGAGCGCGGCCCGGTCGAGCCCTACGCCGACCGCGTCGCGCAGGCGCTCGGGCAGGTGGGAGCGGGCGCCGGCGAACAGGTCGAGGACCGGGCCGTCGGCCGGGAGGCGTTCGTCGTACCAGCGGGTCACGACCGCATCGGCGTCGTCGTCGAGATGGGAGTCCGGGCGGGGAACGGCGTAGAAGCGTTCGTCAGGCTCCTCGTCCTGGCGACGGAAGAACTCGGGAGGGATCACGGTCATGCGCCGATCATCGCCCACCGACCGTCGCCCGACCAAGGGTGCACCTCACGATTCGCTCCCGTCCAGGACGGCGTCGTCCCGGATCGGTTCCAGATCCGGCGCATGGTTGAGCTCGGGCCCTTCGGTCCACCGGAGCTTGCGGCGCAGCACCGCGAACGGGTCGTACCCGCCCGGCACGAGCCGCACCACGTCGGGACCCAGCGTGACCTCGAAAGCGTCGCCGCTGGCCAGGTCGATGCGCTCCTGACCGTCCAGGACGAGCGCGATCTCGTCCGCGCGCCCTTCGATCGTCAGCCGCAGGCGAGCGTCGGCACCCAGGACGATCGGCCGGTTGGCGAGCGCCTGCGGCGCCACCGGCGTGACCAGGATCGCGCGCAGCTCGTGCAGCAAGATCGGGCCACCCAGCGACAACGAGTACGCCGTCGAACCCACTGGGGTGCTCACCACGACGCCGTCCGCGCGGTACTCGGCCGCCAGGAAGCCGTCGACGTCCAGCCGGACCCGCACCAGGCGCGTCATCACCCCTTGCGAAACGGTGACGTCGTTGAACGCGACGACGGGCGGTCCTCCGCGCACCGAGACCGAGAGGCTCGCCGCCGCGACGGCGCGCCAGCCCACCGGGTCGGCGCCGCCCGCGTACGCCAGCGCCTCGTCGACGCCGAACGCCGCGAGGAAGCCGAGCTTGCCCAGGTTCACGCCGAGCACCGGATACGGGCGCCCCGAGAGCCGCCGCGCCGTCGCCAGCAAGGTGCCGTCGCCCCCCACCGCGACGACGAGGTCCGGCGCAGGCCGCAGGTCGCCGATCGGCCGGTCGCCGTGCAGATCGAGCACCACGTCGATCCCGGCAGCGGCGAAGCGCGCGGCGATCCGCTGCGCCGGCGCGTGCGCCGACGGTTTGTGCGAGGTGCTGGTCACGACCACCCGCTCGAGGGCCGCGCACGGCCGGCCCCACGCCGTGCCCACGTCGCGGCCGGAGCCCGACGGCGCCCGCCCACCGCCGTTCACGGGGTCGCCGCCACCGACAGGCGGCCGAGCACCCACTCGACCACCTGGTCGAGGTCGAGGGCGCTCGTGTCCAGGTGTTGGGCGTCCGGGGCCGGCGCGAGTTGCCGCGCGTCGAGCGCGTCGCGCCGCCGGATCGCGTCGGCCACGTCGGCGAGGTCGGCGGCGCGCTCGCCCACGCGGCGGGCGGCGCGGACCTCGGGCGCCGCGGTCAGGTAGAACTTGTGGGCCGCGTCCGGGAACACGACCGAGCCCATGTCGCGTCCATCGATCACGAACGGGCGCGGCATCTCGCGCAAGCGGGCGTCCACCCACGCCCGCACCGCTGGATGCGCGGCCACGCGCGACACCGCGGCGTCGACCGCGTCGCTGTGGAGCGCCGCCGTGACGTCGTCGCCGTCGACGCGGACGGCGTCGCCACCGAGGCCCGGGCGCAACTCGACCGCGTGCGCGTCGAGCACCGAGAGCACCGCGTCCGCGTCGTCGAGCGCCGCGCCGGCCCCGGTGGCGAGCAGCGTCGCGACGCGGTACAGCAGCCCCGACGAGACGCACGGCACCCCGAGCACGGCCGCGACGCGCTCGGCGACGGTGGACTTGCCCGAAGCGGCGGGGCCGTCGAACGTGACGACGCCCGGGTCGCGCGCGCGGACCTCGCTCACAGCGCCTCCACGCCGACGCCCCAGGCCGACAGGTCGTCGAAGAAGCCCGGGTACGTCTTGGCCACGCAGCCGGGGTCGCGCACCCGCACGCCGGGCCAACGGGCACCGGCCAGCGCGAAGGCCATCGCCATGCGGTGGTCGCCGTACGTTTCGACCTCGACCGTCGCCGGCGGCGCGTCGATCGGTTCGATGGTGAGCGCGTCGTCGAGTTCCTCGATCCGGGCGCCGAACTTGCGGAGCTCGACGGCGAGCGCGTGCAGCCGATCGGTCTCCTTGATGCGCAGGTTGCCGACGTTGACGATGCGCACCGGGGCGTCCGCGGCGAGCGCGAGCACCGCCAGCGTCTGCGCTTGGTCCGGGAGGTCGTTGAGGTCGAAGGTGCCGCCGCGCAGCCGGGCGCCCGCGGGCAGCGACGCCTCGGACCCACGGGCCGTCCAGGCGACCGTGCACCCCATCCGACCGAGCACGTCGAGCAGCCCCTTGTCGCCTTGCGCCGAGTCCGCACCGACGTTGGCGACCCGGACGCGCCCGCCCGCCATCGCGGCGACGCCCCACGCGTACCCCGCCGCCATCGCGTCCCCTTCGATCGCGAAGTCGCGGCCGACGTACGGCGCCGGCCGGACCTCGAAGCGCCGGTACCCGTCGCGCACGACGTCGACCCCGAACGCGCGCATGACGTCGATGGTCAGGTCGATGAACGGCTTGGACTGGAGCACCCCTTCGACCTCGACGGCGAACGCGCCCCGGGCGTACGGGGCGGCGAGCAGGAGCCCGGAGAGGAACTGCGACGACCGGTCGCCGGCGACGCGCGTGCTCCCGCCAGGAAGGCCGTCGGCCTGGATCGTCACCGGCGGGAACGCGTCGCCCCCGGCCGCGCGCGCGTCGACCCCGAGGCCGCGCAGAGCCTCGATCAGGTCGCCGACCGGACGCTCGCGCATGCGGTGCACGCCATCGAGCACGAAGCGGCCGTGCCCGAGCGCGACGGCCGCGGTCAGGAAGCGCAGTGAGGTGCCGGAGAGGGCGAGGTCGAGCTCGGCACCGGTGCTCGTCCAGCGACCGTCGACGCCGACCACGTCGATGCGGGTGGGGTCGTCGCGGTCGGGGCGCACGTCGGCGCCGAGGTCGTTCAGGGCGCGGACCATGACCGCCGCGTCGTCGGCGACGAGCGCACCCGTGAGGGTGGACGCGCCGCGGGCCAGAGCCGCCACCAGAAGCGCCCGGTTGGTGATCGACTTCGACCCGGGCACGTGCGCCACGGCGTCGACGGGCCCACGCGGGACGATGAGGGTGCGGTCGGGGTAGCCGTGCATGACCGTCCCAGGGTAGCACCGCCGTATCCTGCGGCCATGCCTGCCCCCGTCCTCCCCGAACGCCTCGCCGCCGTGGCCGCGGCCTTCCGAGCCGTGCCGGCACCGCTCGCCCTCGAACTGCTCCTCGAGCACGCCGACCGGCTACCGCCGCTGCCGGACGCCCTCCGCGACCGCCCCGACCTGTTCGAGCGCGTCACCGAGTGCCAGACGCCGTTCTTCGTCGCGACCGAGGTCGGCGCCGACGACCGGGTGCGGATGCACTTCGACGCACCGGAGGAATCGCCGACCACGCGCGGCTTCGCCGGCATCCTGCACGCCGGCCTCGACGGCGCCACCACCGAGGAGGTGCTCGCCGTACCCGGCGACTTCGCGGACGCTCTGGGGCTGGCGAAGGCGATCTCGCCCCTGCGCCTGCGCGGTATGGCCGCCATCCTGGCCCGCGTGCAACGGCAGGTGCGCACCGCCGCGCAGGGCGGCGTCGACGACGGGCCTGCTGCCTGAGCGCCGCGGCCCGTTCGCGCCGCGCGCGTGGGCCACACCCACCCTGCACGGGTGTGTGCTACGCTCGTTCGGTTCGGGCACGACCCCCCGTCCGTGCCCCGGGCGCGGTCCGTCGGCGCCCACGGAGGACACGATGAAGAAGAACATCCACCCCAAGATGGTGCCCTGCAAGGTCGTCTGCGAGGGCCAGGTGGTGCTCGAGACGTACAGCACGCGCCCCGAAGTGCACGTCGACGTCTGGTCGGGCAACCACCCGTTCTACACGGGCCAGCAGCGCTTCATCGACACCGAGGGTCGGGTCGAGAAGTTCCAGAAGCGCTTCGGCACCAGCTACCGCAAGTAGACGTCGACTGCGCGCAGTCGGTTGCGGGTGCGGGACCCCTCAGCGGGGGACCCGCACCCGCATCTTCGTTCCGTGGCCGGGCGTGCTGACCACGTCGAGGCGCCCGCCGCGCTTGGCGACCCGTTCGGCCATCTGCCGCAGACCGAGCCCGCCGGCCGAGGTGACGCGATCGCTCACCTCGTCGGGCGCGAACCCGACGCCGTCGTCCTCGACCACGAGGACGACGGCGTCTCCGAGGTCGTCGGCCTCCAGCGCCACCCGCAGGGTCCGCGCTCGGGCGTGCTTCGCGACGTTGTTCATCGCCTCCTGGAAGGTCCGGAAGAGCACCGTCTCGGACTTCATCGAGAGCCCCTCCAAGGGCGGGAGTTCGACCTGGACGGCCACGTCGTTCTGCTGCCCGAAGTCGATCGCGTAGCGCCGCAGCGTCTCGACCAAGCCGAAGCGCTCCAAGTCGACCGGGCGGAGCGCGAAGATGCTGCGCCTGACCTCGCGGATCATCTCGCGGATCGTCTCCTTGGCGCGCCGCAGTTCGGCGTCCGCCTTCACCGGGTCCTTGGCGTAGAGCCGCGACACGAGGTCGAGCTTCAGCGCGGCGAAGGCCAGCGACTGGGCCACCCCGTCGTGGATCTCGCGCGCGATGCGCGCCCGCTCCTCGGCGATCGCCAGCTCCTCCGCCTGGAGGTAGGCGTCCGCGTTGCGCACGGCCAGCGCGACCTGGTTCGCCAGGAGCGTCAGGAACGGCAGGCTCGCCTCGTCGAAGCGCCCTGCTTCGGGGTGGGTGAGCACGACGACCCCGAGCGCCCCGGCGGTCGGCTCGCCCACGACGAGCGGCAGCAGCGTCGCCGACCCGGCCCCCGCGAACAGCGGCCCGCCGGCGCGCCGCGCCTCGTCGTCGAGCGCGTGCATGACGACGCTCTCGCGGGCGGCGACGGCGCGCCCGACCGGCCCTTCGCCCGCTCGCATCGGCGGCGTCGGTGCCGACAACGCTGCGCGACCGGCGTCGCCCACCGCCGCGCGAAGCTCCAGCACCCCTTCTTCGTCGCGGAGGAAGACGCCGGCGCCCGTGGCGCCCGCGCGCGCGGCCATGCGCGTGAGGAGGCTGTCGAGCAAGCGCGCGAGGTTGCCCTCCGCGCGGATGCTGCGGTCGACCTCGAACAGCGTGAGCAGGTCGCGGGTGCGGCCCTGCACCGCCTCGGCCGATGCCGCGAAGTCCGCCGCCACGATCGCCAGGGTCTCCTGCTGCTGCGCGTCGGGCGCGGCGTCGAAGCACGCCCAAAGCACCCCCTCGTGGCGCCCGCCCCACGCCATGGGCACGGCCAGCACGGTCTCGCTGCCGGACCACGGCGGTGCGTCGCCCGCGGCCGCTTCCGCCCGATCGGCGGCCAGCGCGTGCGCCGCGACCTGCTCGGAGCGGTACCCGGCGGCCGCGTCGACGGCCAGCACGCGTTGACCGAGCACGACGGCTGCCGCCCGGGCGCCAGTCGCCTCACGCACGCCCGCCGCGGCCGCGCGGACCGCGGTCTCGAGGTCGGGGGCGGCGGCGAAGCGCTCGGCGATGCGCTGCAAGGCGCCCAGGACCGCGTAGCTGTCGCGCAGTTCGCCGTAGAGGCGCTGCAGTTCGTGCTGCGCCTTCTCGCGTTCGAGCAGCGCCTCGGCGATCCGATCGAGGACGACGAAGGTCACCACCGGCCCCAGGATCGCGTAGAACAGGAGCTGCACCCAGAAGCGCACCGCGTCGGGGGCCGCGGGCACGACGACCAGCTGATGCAGCAGCACGACCCCCACGATCGCGGCGGGGAGCCAGATGCGCGCGAGGCGCACCTGCGCGTGCAGGGACGCGGCGGCGGCCGCGAGGCTGTCGGGGGGCCAGGGCATCATCCGGTCCATCGTAGCCGGGCGTCGGACGGGACCCGGCGGTAGACTCGCGCCCATGACGCTTCCCCATCCCGCCGCCCCCAACGGCCCGGTCGACGGCCCGCGCCGCGTGCTCGACGTCGGTGGCACCCAGGTGACGCTGCTGGGCACCGCCCACGTCTCGCGCCGCAGCGCCGAGGAGGTGCGCGAAACGATCGAACGGGACGCCCCCGACGCCGTGGCGATCGAGCTGGACGCCGGGCGGTACGCCGCCCTGGACGACGCCAAGGCGTTCGCGCGCCTCGACCTCCTGGACGCCTGGCGGCAGAAGAAGCTCGGCATGGTGGCGGTGAGCCTCGCGCTCGGCGCCTTCCAGCAGCGCCTCGCCGACCAGCTCGGCATCGAGCCGGGCGCCGAGATGCGCGCCGCGATCGCCGCGAGCAAGGCGCGCGGCGCCCGCTTGTGGCTCGTCGACCGCGACCTGGGCACGACGCTGCGGCGGGTCGTGGCCAACGTCCCGTGGTGGCAACGCGCGACCCTGCTCGCGGGCGTCGTCGGCAGCGTGCTCAACCGCCAACCCGTCGCCGAGTCGGAGATCGAGCGGCTCAAGGAGGGCGACGTCCTCGCGAGCACCTTCGCGGAGTTCGCCGAGGACGAGGCGCGCATCTTCGAACCGCTCATCGCCGAGCGCGACCGCTACATGGCCCTGCGGCTGCGGCAGGAGCTCGCCGCGGCGGAGGCCACCGGGTCGCGTCCGAGCTCGGTCCTCGTGGTGATCGGCGCCGGCCACCTCGCTGGCCTCGCGGCCGCGCTCGAGGAGCCGGACGAGGGTCCGGAGGCGAACCGCGAACGACTCGTGGCGCTGCGCACGACGCCCAAGCCCGGCGCTTGGCAGCGCTACGCCCCGTGGGCGCTCGTGGCGTTGGTCCTGACCGGCTTCGCCATCGGCTTCGCCCGCGAGCCCGACCTGGGATGGCGGCTGCTGCTCGATTGGACGATCCTCAACGGCGGGCTGGCCGGTCTGGGCGTGGCGATCGCGCTCGGCCATCCGCTCACCGTGCTCGCCACCGCGCTGGCGGCCCCGTTCACCTCGCTCAACCCGTTCGTCGGCGCCGGCTTCGTCGCGGCGGGGGTCGAGTTGGCGCTCAGGCGACCGCGCGTCGGCGACCTGGCCGCGCTCCGCCGCGACGTCACGGTGCCCAAGGGGTGGTGGACGAACCGAGCCGCGCGCACGCTGCTGGTCTTCGCCTTGGCCACCCTCGGATCGGTGATCGGCACCTACGCCGGCGGCTTCCGCATCGCGGAGCGGCTGCTCAACTGACGGGCGCGGCCGCGATGGACCGCGTCGAGGGCGATCCTCAAGGCGCCTCGGGGGCCCCGTCCACGATCCACTGCGCGTAGGCGTCGACGAAGGCGAAGCTCGAGTCGCGCGCACCGCTCGCGATCAGGTGCGCCAGGAACGCCGCGACGTCGTCGGGACCGCTCGTCGCGAAGGCCTCACCACCGTCGAGACCCGCGAAGCGCCCTTCTTCGATCGTCGGCAGCACGTCGCCGGCGGCCGGTGCCGCGAGCCGCAGCTCCTGCACCAGCCGGTCGAGCAGGGCGACGTCGCCGAGGTTCAGGTCGCGCTCGGTGACGAGCGCCTGGCCGGTCTCCAAGGCGGTCGGCACCAGACCCCGGCCGACCAACTGCCGGAACGGGGCGGCGTCGCCCTCGACGGGCACGTCGCGCGTCGCCGCGGTCTCGAGCCCGTCGCCGCGGGCGACGACGTCGAGGACGTACGCACCGGCCGGCAGGTCCGACGGGACCTCGATCCGCAGGGTATCGACGACGAACCCGATCGCCCCGGTCGGCACGTCGACGGTCGCGCTCGCGACCGCGAGGTCGTCGCCATCGGGTCCGCGAAGGGTCGCCTCGACCTCCAAGCGGCGCGGCAGCGCGTCGCCCGGCGTGCTCACCTCGAAGGCCACGGTCGCCACGTCGCCGGCGCGGAGCGCGTCGAGCGCCGCACCGCGGGCGCCGAGCGACAGCCGCAGGGCACCGAGCACCTCGATCGGCTCCGGCGGTGCGCTCAGGGTCGCGGCGCGCCGCCGCGCTTCGGCGACCCGGCCCGCGTCGACCGCCTCGGGCATGGCGGAGGCGCGCTCGGCGTAGCGCTCGAAGGCCGCGGCCGCCGCGGCGCGGTCGCCCTCCTGGTCGAGCAGCACGCCGAGCGCGAAGGGGACGCCGAGGGCCGTCGGATAGCGCTCTTCGGCCACGACGAGGTCGACGATCGCCTCGTCGTCGACGTCCGGATCGAGCCGCAGGGCGCCGGCGTACGTGGCCAGGGCGTCGTCGAGACGGCGCGTGACCACCTCCACCAGTCCGAGGTTGTAGCGGGCGATGAACTGACCCGCGTCCAGCTCGATCGCGCGCCGCGAGGCCGTCTCCGAGCGCTCGAGGTCGCCCAGGAGGTACCGCGCCCAACCGAGGTTGGTCCAGTAGAGGTCGTTGCCCGGGTCGAGATCGACCGCGATCGTCAACGTCTGCGCCGCCGTGAGCGCATCGTCGCGATCGAACGCGAGGAACGAACGACGCTCGAACGAATACGGGAGGTACGGGGCCGCCCGACCGAGCGCCTCGAGCAACCGATCCTCGAGATCCGCGTCGTCGAGCGATTGCGCGACGAGCGACGCGGCGGCGAGCGACGCCGACCCGCCGGCCGCTTGCTCGACGCGCGCGAGGTCGTCGCGGGCGCCGGCCTCGTCGCCGGCAGCCGCGCGATCGGCCGCGCGCGCCGCACGACCGTACGGGTACCCCGCCGCAGCGTCGAAGGCGACCTGGGCCGCAGCGTCGTCCTGGACGCTCCGCGCGATCGCGCCGAGCCACACGTTCGCGACCGGCGGTGCGCCCACGGCCACCCAGCGCTCGAACGCGGCGGCCGTGGCGGCGCCCTCTCCTTGGTACAGCGCGACGACCGCCCCGAGGGGCGCCGGCGCGTCGTCGGCACCTTCGAGCACGGCGTCGAGGCCGGCGAGGAGTTCGGCGTCCGCGGCCTCGGGGGTTGCGAGCCCGGCGAGCGCCGCTCGCGCCTCGGCCACGAAGCCGGCACCCAGGAGCGCTCGGGCGCGCGCGGCCTCACCGTCCGGACCCGACAGGTCCAACGGCCGCACCGGTCGGAGCGTGGCACCGATCCAGCGCGCGACCACCGCCGCGCCGCTCGCGGCGAGCCGCTCGGGCGCGTCGGCCGGCGCCGTCACCACCGCCCCGCGCAAACGACCGTCGATGGCGCCCCACAGCTCCAACTGCAGGCCGTCGGCGCCGATCGACACCTCGCCCGAGACCGCGTCGATGCCCAGCGCGTCGCCCAGCAGCGCGACGCCGCTGCGGTCCGTGACGCCGGCGGGCAGCAGCGCGACCGGGTTGAAGAAGCCCCCGGGCACCACGATGGGCGCCACGAGGGCGGGGACCAGCTCCGGACCGAGCACGTCGACGTCCACGAGCGCTTCGGAGAGGCGCTGCGCGATGGCGACCCCGAGCACCGGGTCCTGGCTTCGGAAGGGGTGGACGGCGACGTCGGCGGCCGACGCCCATGCGATCAGGCTGGCGACGACGACGATGAGGATGCGCTGCATGAAGACCTCCGTAGTGCCGCAGAGGCTAGCACGGAGGGTGCATGAGAACCGAGTCGGTGCACGCCGAACCGCCGAGGTGCGCGGCGAACGCCGGACCGGTGCGCGCGTCGCTCAGTCGAGCAGCGACTCGAACTCGGCGAGCAGCGACTCCGCTTCCGGGATGCCCCGGCACACGACGAGGATCGTGTTCTGGCCGGCCAGCGTGCCGACGATCTCCTCGCGATCGAGCTTGTCGATCACGTACGCGATGCCGCTGGCGTGTCCCTCGTCGGTCTCGACGACGAGCAGGTTGTCGCCCCGGTCCAGATGGCGGACGAACAGCTTGAAGCGCTGGGCCAACTCGCCGAGCACGTCCTCTTGCGCCGCGAGCGGCGTCGACCGGTAGCGATGCTGGCCGTTCCCGGCCGGCAGGCGCACGAGCCGGAGCTCGTTGACGTCGCGGCTGATGGTCGCCTGCGTCACCTTGATGCCCCGTCGGGCGAGGTGCTCGGCGATCTCGGCCTGCGTCGACACGAACTCGTGCTCGACGAGTTCTTCGATCAGGCGTTGGCGATACTCTTTGCTCGGCATGTGGCGCTCATCGTACGGCACGACGGCCTACCGACGCTCGAACGGAACGGCGGCGCCATCGCGGACGCCGACCATCCTCGCGTCAGACGTCCTCGTCCTCGTCTTCGAACGGGGTCCGCGTGACCGTGAAGCTCGGCTCCTCGCGGCGGCGCTCCTCGAGCACCACGCGCCGGAGGTCCTCGGAGGTCGGAAGGTCGTCGCCGAAGCGGACGTCGCGTCCGAGCTCGAACTCCTTCATCGAGATCGTCACCGTGTTCAGGCGCGCCTCGGGCATCTCGTCGACGTCGAGCGTCGTCGGGATGCCACCTTTGAGTTGCGCGGCGCGGCGCGCGACGATCATCGACAGGCGGTAGCGGGAATCGGTCAGCGCCAATAGGCGGTCGTAGCCCGTTTGTGCCATGGGGCCCTCCTCAAGGGTGCGTCCGGGAAGGGTGCGTCCGGGGGTCCCAGGGTCCCAGGGTCCGGGTGCGCGTCGTCCGGAGCGACCGCATCCGACGAGTGTACCAGACCTGGGTTCGCGCGCGTCACTCGCGCAAGAATGCGGCGATCTGCACGTCGCTGAGAAGACGCGCGCGCGCCCGCTCGGCCGTGAGGATCGCTCGGAAGGTCGCGGCAGCCGGCTCCAGGACGTCGTTGACGACCACGTAATCGAACTCGCGCAGCGCCCGGATCTCGTCGCGCGCACGCGCGAGCCGCTTCTGGATCTTCGCCTCGGGATCGGTGCCGCGGCCGCGCAGCCGGCGTTCGAGCTCGGCGAGCGACGGTGGGGCGATGAACAGCATCACCGCCTCGGGGCGCGCGCGCTTGACCTGCCGCGCACCGTCGAGCTCGATCTCGAGCAAGACGTCGCGGCCGTCGGCGAGGGCGGCGTCGACGGCGCCGGCAGGCGTGCCGTACAGGTCGCCGACGTACACGGCGTGCTCGAGCATCGACCCCTCGGCGACGCGGCGCTCGAACTCCGCACGGTCGAGGAAGTGGTAGTGCACGCCGTCGACCTCGCCCTCGCGCCGGGGACGGGTGGTCGCCGAGATCGAGAAGACGACGTCCTCGAGGGCGTCCGAGGCGGCTTCCCGCAGGGTGCCCTTGCCGACGCCGGACGCACCGGTCATGACGAAGAGGATGCCGCGACGGCGGCCGTGGAGGGGTTCGGTCATCGATGGCCTCGGCGCGCGCGGTCCACCGCGGCGCCGGTCCGAAAGGTAGCACGGAGCGGTGCTACGATGACCGCCCGGGAGTAGGTGAACCGGTGGATCAACGCACCAAGTACGTCTTCGTCACGGGTGGGGTCGTCTCGAGCCTGGGCAAGGGCATCACGACCTCGAGCGTCGGCGCGCTGCTGCGCGCCCGCGGGTACCGCGTCACGGCGGTCAAGATCGACCCCTACATCAACGTCGACGCGGGCACGATGCGCCCGTACGAACACGGCGAGGTGTTCGTCACCGACGACGGTGCCGAGACCGACCTCGACATCGGCACGTACGAGCGGTTCCTGGACGTCGACCTCGGGCGCGGCAACAACATCACGACCGGCCAGGTCTACCAGGCGGTCATCCAGAAGGAGCGGCAGGGCGCCTACCTGTCGCAGACCGTTCAGGTGATCCCGCACGTCACCGACGAGATCAAGGCGCGCATCTACGAGGTGGGCGAAGCGGCGCACGCCGAGATCGTGCTCGTCGAGGTCGGCGGCACCGTCGGCGACATCGAGTCGCTGCCGTTCCTCGAGGCGATCCGCCAGATGCGCTTCGAGGTCGGGCGCGATCGCTCGCTGTACCTGCACGTCACCCTGCTCCCGTACCTCGGTTCGAGCGAGGAGTACAAGACCAAGCCGACGCAGCACTCGGTCGCCGCGCTGCGCGGCTACGGCATCCAGCCCGACGGGCTCGTCGTGCGCAGCAAGACCCCGGTGCCCGACGAGTCGCGCCGCAAGATCGCGCTCTTCACGAACGTCGAGGGCGACGCCGTCTTCAGCGCCTACGACGCCGACCACGTCTACGCGGTCCCCGAGATGCTCGAGCAACAGGGTCTGCCGAGGCTCCTCGAGCGGCACCTCGGCCTGGAGCGCGTCACCCCGGAGCTCCGCGTGTGGCAGGACGCCGTGCGCGTGCTGCGGCAGCCCGAGGAGCGGGTGTCGATCGGCGTGGTGGGCAAGTACGTCGCCATGCCGGACGCCTACTTGAGCCTGATGGAGGCGCTCAAGCACGCCGGGATCGCCAACCGCGCGCAGGTCGACATCGACTGGGTGTCGGCGGAAGCGGTCGCCGACGGCGACGTCGACCAGCTCGCCGCGTTCGACGGCGTGCTCGTCCCCGGTGGCTTCGGGGTGCGCGGCATCGAGGGGAAGGTCCTGGCGGCGCGCTTCGCCCGCGAGCAGCGCGTGCCCTACCTGGGCATCTGCCTCGGGATGCAGGTGGCCGTGATCGAGTTCGCCCGCCACGTGGCCGGCTTGGAGGCGGCGAACTCGACCGAGTTCGATCCGTACACGCCGCACCCGGTGGTCGACCTGATGCCCGAACAGCTCGAAGTCGAGGGCATGGGCGGCACCATGCGCCTCGGGTCTTGGCCCATGTCCGTGCAGCCGGGCACGCGCCTCGCGGACGTCTACGCCGTGCGCCTGGAGCACGGCGGCGGCACCGGCACGGGCGCCGGCGGAACGGTGCACGAGCGGCATCGCCACCGGTACGAAGTCAACCCGCGGTACGTAGCGCGCTTGCGCGACGCCGGCCTGGTCGTGTCGGGGGTCACGCCGGGGATGAGCGGACGGGGTGAAGGGCTGGTCGAGGCCGTCGAGCTGAGCGATCACCCGTACTTCGTCGCGGTCCAGTCGCATCCCGAGTTCACCTCGCGGCTGATGCGGCCCAGCCCCCCGTTCACGGGCTTCATCCGCGCCGCCGTCGCCCTTCGTCGCGCGCGCGCGCAGGCGGTCGCGAGCTGACCCCGCACCGCGCGCTGGAGGGTGGAGCGACCGGTGCGGCGCACCGCGGCGCGCCATGCCTCGTCATCGGCATCGCCGGCGGCACCGGCTCCGGTAAGACGACCGTCGCCCACGCGCTCGTCGCGGCAGCCGGCGCCGAGTTCGTGACCGTCGTACCGCACGACGCGTACTACCGCGCGCAACCGCACCTGGACGCCGCGGCGCGCGCCGCGGCGAACTACGACGAACCCGCGGCCTTCGACACCGAGCTGCTCCTGCACCACCTCGACGCGCTGCGCCGCGGGGAGGCGGTCGAACGCCCCGTGTACGACTTCGCGGCGTTCGATCGCACCGACCGGACGCTGCGCCTCGCGCCGACCCCGGTCGTCGTGGTCGAAGGCATCCTGGTGCTCGCCGACCGCGAGCTGCGCAAGCGCTTCGACGTCAAGGTCTTCGTCGACGCCCCAGCGGACGAGCGCTTCATCCGGCGCCTCGAGCGCGACGTGCGCGAGCGCGGCCGCACCGCCGATTCGGTGATCGACCAGTACCGGCACACGGTCAAGCCGATGCACGACCGCCATTGCGAGCCGTCGAAGCGGCACGCCGACCTGATCGTGCCCGAGGGCGGCGCCAACCGGCCGGCGCTCGCGGTCCTGCGTGGGTTCGTGCGCGACGTGGTCCGGCTCGCGCCCGCCGACGCCGCGGTCCCGGGCCGATCCGATGCGAGCGCGGACCGGAGCGCGCCGGCGGGCGAGGGCCCGGTGGCCACAGGGGCGGGCATCGGGTGACCGCGCTGCAGCGAGTCGCCATCTGGGTTCTGGCGCTGGCGCTGCTGCCCGCCGGCTGGCTCGTCGTCGAGCGCGCCACCAGCGAAGGCCGCGACCGGCGCGTGCTGGTCGTGATGGACGAGCTGGCCTTGGCCGAGCAGGCGGCGTACCTCGGCACCGATAGCCTCGAGCTCGGCGTTCGCTACCGCGAGCTCGGCCTTTCGGGCATCGCCCTGTACGAGGACACGCTCGAGACGCTCGCGCGCAAAGGCGCGATCGTCGCGCTGCTCGGAAGCGAACTGCGCGCGCTGGCGGTGGCCGCGGGCGAGCTGCCCCCGCCGATCCCGGCGGACGCCACCGCGATCGCCGAGCTGGTGCCCGGCGCCGCCGACGGCGCGCTCGAGAAGCACCGACCTACGGCGCAGGCGGCGGAGGTCGCGGGGCGCACCTGGTGGTGGTGGCCGGGCGAGAGCCTGCGCACGCGCCCCGCTGGACCCGACCGCGCCCAGGTGGCGGCGTGGGTCGACGCCGGCTTCACGATCGCCTACCGACCGCGCAACTTCCCGAACCTCCAAGCCGTCGGCGCCGACTTTCCGGACGAAGCCGGCGTGCTGATCCACGCCGGGCTCCAGGTCGCCGGCCATCCCAACGCGGTGGACGCGCTCGCGGCTGCCTCCGAGGAGCGGTTGACCGCGCTGATCGAAGGCACCCCGCAAGACGGCCTGGTCGACCTCGCCCGCAGGGTGCCCACGGCCCGGTTGCTCTCGTTCAACCAGGACTACCAGAACCTGCGCCTGCGGCCCGACGACCTGATCGAGAAGTACCTGCTCGCGGCCAACGAGCGCCAGGTCCGCGTCCTCTACATCCGGCCGTACACCGAGGAGCAGCTCGGCGACATGGTCGCCAACACCGAGGCGCTCGTCGCCGGACTGCACGAAGCCCTCGCTCGCGAGGGCTTCGAGGTCGGACCGATCGCGCCGCCCGACGCCGGGTACGCCCCGGCGCTCTGGGCGCGCCTCGGCGCCGCGCTGGGCATCGTGGCCGGCCTCGTCCTGTTGGCGACGGCGTTCCCGGCGCCCTGGGGCGCCTGGGCAGCGGCCGCGGTGGCGGCGCTCGCGGTCCTTGCCGGCGGCTTCGGCTGGGCGGCGCTCGCGCTCGTCGCCGCACTGGTCTTCCCCGTCCTGGGGTTCGCCCTGCTGCCGTGGCGTCCGTGGGCGCTGGTCGGCGCCACCGGCATCTCGCTCGTCGGGGCGGCGCTCCTGGCCGCGGTCGGCAGCGACCGCGCGACCATGCTCGCGCTCGAGCCGTTCGCCGGCGTCGCCGCCACGCTCGTGGTACCGCCCGCGCTCTTCGCGGCGATCGTGCTCTTTCGACAACGGCGCCCGGTGGCGTGGGTGCGGCTCGTCTGGGGCCACCCCGTGCGGCTCGGCGAGGTCGCGGTCGCGCTCCTCGTGGTCGCCGCGCTCGGCCTCGTGGTGCTCAGGCGCGGCAACTTCCCGATCATCGGAGCGAGCGAGGTGGAGCTGGCCCTGCGCAGCGCCCTCGCCGACCTCTTCGTGCGGCCGCGCTTCAAGGAGCTGCTCGGCCACCCGCTCGCGTTGCTCGCGCTGCTCCAGGTGCGCTGGCCCTGGTGGGCGCGCGGCGGACTCCTCGTCGCGGGGATCGTGGCCCAGGCGAGCGTGCTCAACAGCTTCAGCCACTACCACACCCCGCTGCTGGTCTCGCTGCAGCGCACCGGCATCGCCCTGGTCCTCGCCGTCGCTGCCGGCCTCTTGCTGTGGCCCCTGGTGCGGCTGGCGGAGCGCGTGGTGCGGACGTGGCTGGGGGGCGACCGCTGAGCGCGAGCCCGGCGCCCCGCCGCCCTCGGGTCCTGATCTCGGGGTACGTGGGGGCCGGCAACCTCGGCGACGAGGCGCTGCTCGCGGGGCTGCTCGCCGCGCTGCGGACGCACGGCGTCGAGGCGATCGTCGCCTCGGTGGCGCCGGCGCGCACCCGCACGGAGCACTCGGTCGCCACCGTGGACCGGTACGGGGGCACGCTCGCGGCGCTCGCGCGGGTCGACGCGGTGGTGAGCGGTGGCGGCGGCCTGCTGCAGGACACCACCTCGTTCCGGTCGCTGGCGTACTACCTCGGCGTCATCGCCGCGGCGCGCCTCGCGCGCACGCCGGTCGCCGTGTTCGCGCAGTCGCTCGGCCCGCTGTCGCCCCGCGGGGCCCGCGCGGTGCGCCGCGTTCTGCGCGGCGTGAAGCTGGGCCTGCGCGACGCACCGTCGCTGGCGTTGGCGGGCGAACTCGGCCTCGACGCGCACCCGGTCGCCGACACCGCCCTGCTGCTCGACCCCGCGCCGGGAGCGGAGCCCGGCGCACCGGTGCCGCTCGTGCTGGTGCCCCGCGCCGGCTACCCGCTCCTGACCGACGCGCTCATCGCGAGCGCCGCGCCGTGGGCGGAAGCAGGCGGGCCCGTGCGCCTGGCGGCGGTCGATCCGGGGCGCGACGCCGGAGAGCTCGAGCGGCTCCTCCGCGCCTTCCCGGACGCCGAGCGCCGGACCGCCGACCGGCCCCAAGAGCTCGTCGCCGCGTTCGTCGGCGCGCACGCGGTCCTGAGCGGTCGCCTCCACGGGATGGTGCTGGCCGCGGTCGCCGGCGCCCCCGTGGCGGGCATCGCGTACGACCCCAAGGTGTCCGGCTTCGGCGCGCGCATCGGCGCGCCGGTCGCCCCGATGCCATCGGACGCCGCCGGGGTGGCGGCCGCAGCCGCCGACCTGGCGCCCTTCGTGGCCGCTCCGCACCTGGACGCGACCGCCGTCGCGCACGAACGGGCGCTCGCCGCAGCCGGCGTCGAGTGGCTGCTGCGCGAAGCGCTTCACGTGCGCTCATCGGCGCGCCCGTAGACTGCAGCGTGCGCGCTCCTTCCCCCGTCCTGGCCCCCGTCCTGACCCTCGGCCTCCTCCTCGCCCTCGCGAGCGGGGTGGCGCACGCCCAGGATCCGGTGACGGCCATGCGGGACCTGATCGCGCGCGGCTACTGGAACTCGGCCGCGCAGCTCAACGGACCCAACCTCGTCGACGCGCGCCCCGACGACCCGGAGGCGCATCTGCTGCTGGCGACCGCGCTGTTCTTGACCGGCGACGTGGCTGGTGCCTCCGCGCGGCTCGAGGTCGCGACGTCGCTCGTGCAGGGCGGCGTGCCCGCGGCGCACGTGCACTTGGGGGGGCTGATCCGCGCCGCCCAGGGCGACGGCCTCGGGGCGGCCCGACAGCTGCAGATCGCCTTCCTGCGCCAACCGAGCTACGCGTACGCGATGGACTGGGGCCGCATCGCGTGGCAGAACGGACTCGACGAGGACGCGCTCACGGCCTTCGCCGCAGCGGCCGAGACGGCGGAAGGGCGCGTCGAGGCCTGGCCCGACCTGGCCCGCGGGCGGGTGCTGGGTTCGCTCGGGCGCTGGGACGAGGCCGTCGCAGCGTTCCGACGCGCGCTCGACGTGTTCGAGGCGAACGATCCCGGGCTCGCCCGCCCGCCGGGTCCGGTCTACGTGGAGGCGTGGTACCGACTCGGCGAAGCCTACGAAGCGCTCGGCGACCTGGCGCAGGCGGAAGCGGCCTACAAGGCGGCGCGCGCGGTCGACCCGAACCACGCACCGTCGGTCCAGGCGGTCGACCGCCTCACGCGGCGCCTCGACTGATCGGCTAGTTGACCATCTTGGTGCGCCGCGCCTGGAAGTCCTGCAGGACGTAGCGCCCGATCGTCCCGGGGGTCGTGAAGTACGCCTTCCCGCGGGTCATGCGCGCGACGCGCTGGACGAAGGCGATCAGCTCCGGGTCGCGCGCGAGCATGAAGGTGTTCACCTGGATGCCGCTGCGCCGGCAGGCGCCGACCTCGCGCAGCGTCTCCCCCAGGACCAGCGGATCGAGCCCGTAGGCGTTCTTGTAGATGCGGCCGCCCGGCAGCGTGATCGCCGACGGTTTGCCGTCGGTGATCATCACGATCTGCTTCATCTCCTTGCGCTGGCGGGCTAGGATCTTCTGCGCCAAGCGCAGACCCTCGGCCGTGTTCGTGTGGTACGGACCGACCTGCGACGTCGCCAAGCGGTGGATCGGCACCTCCTCCGCCGAATCGTGGAACAGCACGAAGCGCACCGTGTCCCCGGGGAACTGCGTGCGCACCATGTGCGCGAGGGCGAGCGCCACCCGCTTCGCGGGCGTGAAGCGGTCTTCGCCGTACAGGATCATCGAGTGCGAGCAATCGAGCAGCACGACCGTCGCGCAGCTCGACGTCAACTCGCTCTCGTGGACCCACAGGTCGCCCTCTTCGAGCACCAACCCGTGCTCGAGGCCGCGCCGCGCGGCTTGCTTGAAGGTCTCGGTGACGTCGAGGTTGAGCGCGTCGCCGAAGGCGTAGGGCCGCGACGCGCCGGTGGTCTCCACGCCGGTGGTGACCGCGTCGGTCTGGTGGGCGCCCATCGAGGCGGCGCCCGCGGCGCCGAGCACGTCCTTGAGCGTCCGGTAGCCGAGGAAATCGATCGACTTGTCGGTCAGCTCGAAGCGCGCGGCCCCAGGCTCCTGCGCCTCCCCCACGCCTCCGGGCGCGGGCGCGCCCGGCGCCTCGCCGTCGCCCGGCCGCAGATACCCGTCGCGCTCCAGCCGCTCGGCGAGCGAGCGCACGATCCGCCCCAACTCGCTCTCCCGCCAGTCGTCGGATCTCATCGCCGCGTCCAGCAGGTCTTCGCCGACGAGCCCGGCGTCGAGCAGCGCCTCGGCGATCATCTCGTAGAGGTCGTCGAGGGTCGGGCGCGCGTCGGGATCGGGGTCGTACGGGTCGCGCTCGAAGCCGGACGCCAGGAGCTGGTCCTGGAGCATCGCCATCAGGTCGGCGGTGTCGAGGTCCTCGAGCGTCGCCTCGTACTTGGAGTAGCGGACGGCCTTCATGCGGCTTCCCGCGCTCAGTTCCAGCGCGGGCGCGCGGCCCGCCCGGCGATCGGGTCCGCTTCGGCGGCGACGTAGCCGCGCTCCTCGGAGCGCGCCACCTCGCGGCGCGCGACGAGCCCCTCGAGGACGAACTCCACCGCGACGGCGAGGGCGTCCGCCCCCTCGCCCTCGGCCACGGCGCGCGCGGCTTCGATCAGCCCCGGCACGGTCGCCGCCAGCTCGAGCACCGCGTCGGGCGGAAGGTCCTCGCCGATCCGCACGCTCTGGTCCTCACCGAACCAGCCGACGACGTCCTCGACCGAAGTGGCCCCGAGGCGGCGCCCGAACACCTGGCCCACCGCGCGGCGCACCACGTCGCGGGCGACCGCCTCACCCCCCTTCAGCTCCCCCTCGTACTCGAGCTCGAGCTTGCCGGTGATGGCGGTCAGGGCCGCGTACAGGTCCGACGTGCGGGCGATCGGCGGGCGCTCGAGCAGGAGGCCGCGGCGCTCCGCGTTCGACGCCACCGCCTCGAGCAGGCTGATCGGGAGCCGCTGCGAGACGCCGGCGTGCTTGTCGACGCGCGCGTCGTCGCGCGCCTGGAAGGCGACCTCCTCGACGATCTCGGCGACGAACTCCGGCACCACCACGCCGGTGTCGCGGACCACCCACGCTTCCTGGGCCGTGACCCGCATACCGTCCTCGACGGTGCGCGGGTAGTGCGTCCGGACCTCGCTCCCGATGCGGTCCTTGAGCGGGGTGATGATCTTGCCGCGGGCGGTGTAGTCCTCGGGGTTGGCGCTGAACACGAGCACGACGTCGAGCGGCAGACGCAGCGGGTAGCCCTTCACCTGCACGTCGCCCTCCTGCATCACGTTGAACAGCGCGACCTGCACCTTGCCGGCCAGGTCGGGCAGCTCGTTCACCGCGAAGACGCCCCGGTTGGCGCGCGGGAGCAGGCCGTAGTGGATGGCGCGCGGGTCGCCGAGCTGGGTGCCGAGTCGGGCGGCCTTGATCGGATCGACGTCGCCGATCAGGTCGGCCACCGTGACGTCGGGGGTCGCGAGCTTCTCGACGTAGCGAGCTTCGCGCGGCAACCAGGCGACCGGCGTGGCGTCCCCGGCCTCGGCGACCATCGCCTTCCCCTCGACCGTCACGGGCGCGAGCGGATCGTCGGGCAGCTCGGCGCCGGCGATGATCGGCACCTCGGCGTCGAGCAGGTCGGTCAAGGAGCGCAGCAACCGGGTCTTCGCCTGACCGCGCAGTCCGAGCAGGATGAAGTGGTGGCGCGAGAGCACCGCGTTCACCAGCTGCGGCACGACCGTGTCGTCGTACCCGAGCACGCCGGGGAACACGGGGCGGCGCTCGCGAAGCCGCCCGATCAGGTTCGAACGCAGCTCGTCGTGCACGCTGCGGCCGGCGTGGGCGGCGAACGGCGACGCCTTCAGGGCGCCGAGCGTGGTGGGCTTCATGCGGCGCTCATCTCGTGCAGGACGGCGCTCGTGGGTTCCAAGCGGTTCATGCGGCATGCTAGCACCGCGCCTCGTCGAGAACCGTGCCGGGGACCCCGAGGTGGTGGCATCGCAGGGTAGCCTCGCGCATGCACCCGACCCGAACCCTTGGCGTGCACCGCGCCGAACTGCTCGCCGTGGGCACCGAACTCCTGCTCGGCGAGATCGTCGACACCAACACCGCGTGGCTCGCGCAGCGACTCGCCGACCGCAGCGTCGACGTCCTGTGGTCGCAACGGGTCGGCGACAACCGCGGCCGGATCACCGAGGCGCTGCGCGCCGCCGTGGCTCGGAGCGACCTGGTCGTGCTCAGCGGCGGGCTCGGCCCCACCGACGACGACCTCACCCGCGAGGCGATCGCCGATCTCCTCGGGGAGACCCCGGCGGTCGACCCGGCCCTCGAGGCCGACCTGCGGGGCTTCTTCGCGCGCTCGCAGCGCACGATGCCCGAGCGCAACCTCAAGCAGGCGTGGCTCGTCCCGTCGGCCGAAGCGCTGCCCAACCCGAACGGGACCGCACCGGGCTGGTTCGCGCGGGTCCCTTCGGCGCTGGCCGGAGGTCGCCCCGCCGTGATCGTGGCGCTGCCCGGACCGCCGCGCGAGCTGCTCCCCATGTGGACGGAGCAGGTGGAACCGCGGCTCGCGTTCCCCACGGCCCGCTTCAAAGCCCGCACCTTCAAGACCTACGGCCTGGGCGAGTCGCACGTGGCCGAGCGGTTGGCGGCCTGGACCGAGGCCGGCAATCCGAGCGTCGCCACCTACGCCAAGCGCGACGGCGTGCACGTGCGCGTCGCCGCGAAGGCCGCCGACGAAGCGGCCGCCCAGGCGCTGCTCGGTCCGGTCGCCAACGCGGTCGCCCGTGAACTCGGCGCGCACGTCTGGGGCGAGGACGACAGCGAGCTCGCGGGACGGGCGCTCGACGCGTTGGCGGCCCGCGGTGGGCGCGTCGCGCTCGTCGATCGCACGTCGGGCGGCCTGCTCGCGATCCTGCTCGCAGAGGCGGCGGGGGACGATTCCGTGCGGTCGGAGACGCTGTCCGGCGCCGTGATAGCATGGCGCGACGACGCGCTGGCCGTGCTCGACGCGCCCCACGCCACCCACGTACCCTCCGCGGTGCGCGCGCCCGAACGGGCGCAGAAGCTGCCGGGATCCGACCCGAATCCGGCGACCGCGCACGAGGGGTGGGCGGAAGCGATGGCGCTCGCGCAGGCTGCTCGCGCTCGTTTCGGTGTGGACCACGGCGTGGCGCTCACCCCCTGGGTGCGCTCCGCGGACCTTGCGGACGAACGGCCGAGTTGGACCGCCTCCTGGGCGGTCGTCGGGCCCGAAGGGGCTCGGGGCCGGGCGCTCACCCTCCTCCAGCAGGGGCGTGGGTGGCGCGACGAACGGCTCGCGTTCGCCGCTCTGTTCGGCTTGTGGTCCCTGACGAAGACTTGATCCGGCGCGCCGTCCGCGGCGCCCGTACCCCACGCCCGCCGCGGCGCTCGGGCCTCAGGGCCCGCTGCACCCCGGGCCGTTTGTCAGGAGGCGCGATCGACGTGGAACCGCAACGACGGAAGGCGCTCGACACCACCTTGCACCAGATCGAGAAGCAGTTCGGCAAGGGGGCGATCATGCGGTTGGGCGACGACCCGGGGGGGTTGGCGTTCGGGGTGGTCAGTACGGGTTCGCTGTCGGTGGATGTGGCGTTGGGGGTGGGGGGGTTCCCGCGGGGGCGGGTGGTGGAGATCTATGGGCCGGAGTCGGGGGGGAAGACGACGTTGGCGTTGCATGTGGTGGCGGAGGCGCAGAAGGCGGGTGGGGTGGCGGCGTTCGTGGATGCGGAGCATGCG
>JAABRX010000236.1 GCA_011390675.1 Trueperaceae bacterium
CGAGCCGCACCCACGCGCCGCGCCAGTGGAGGAGGGACGCCTTGCTCCGGGCCAACTCCTTGAACTCGTCGGCGGAGAGGGTGGCGCCACCGAGCGCCACCTCCCAGCGGTAGCGCAGCATCCGGTCGAGCCCGACGCCATCCTCACCGCGGGCGCTGCGCGGGGCGGGGGCGACGGTCAGCCGCGCGCCCAGGCGGGCCTCGGGCTGCGACCACCAGGGCGGGGCGAGCACCCCGAAGCCGCCCTCCTCGAGGAGCGGCGCGACGTCGCGCAGGAACCCGAAGGCCTCGTCCGCGGTGAGCGCGACCGGGGCGGGCGCGGCGCCGGCGAGCGCCCCGCGCAGCGGTGGGAAGACGCGGGTCGCGTGGCCGAGGCCGGTGAGCAGCAGCGCCTGGGCGTCGGGGAAGCGGGCGGCGAGCGGCCCCAGTTTGCCGAGGTAGGCGTCGGCGGCGTCGACCTGCAGGCTGGGGTCGGCGCGCGACTGCAACTGCGTGCGCAGCAGCCAGGGGCCGCCCTCGTCGGACGGGTCCTCGAGGCGCAGGAGGAGGCGGGTGCGATCATCGCCGGCGGCCGCCAAGCCGCGCCCCCAGTGCCGGTGCGTCTGCTGCAGCCGCTGCAGCTGCGCGGCGCTGCCGCGCACGTCCGGGTCGTTGCCGAAGAGGGCTGCCACCCAGCGCTCGGCGGGGGTGGCGTCCTTGGGCGCCGGTTCGCCGGCGCCCGCCCAGATGCGCACGAGCGCGTCGGCGCAGGCGTGCAGGAAGTCCTCGAGCAGGGCGCGGGCCGTCGGCGCCGCCCACGGGTCCTCGGCCGCGGCGCGGGACGCGGGTGTCAACGCGCTCGCCAACGCGGCCACCGTCGGCGCCAGGTCGCCGTCGAGGAGGTGGAGGCGCCAGCGGGCGGCCGCACCGTCCGGCCCGGCGGCCAGGCCGGGCACGAAGCGTTGCCGGGCGAGCGCGGCGAGCACGAGGCGCGCGGCGGCGCGGAAGGCGCGCAGGTCGTCTCCGGTGGGGGCGTCGGCCGCGTCGGAGCGTGCGGTCAGCAGCCAGTCGACGGCCGCGGCGGGCTGCATCGCGCGAGCGGGGACGCGCCAGTGCCGCAACCACGGCTTCGGCGGACGACCCCCGCGACGGTGCTCGAGCGGCACGGACGGCAGCGGGCCATCGCCCGTCGACGGGAGCCACAGGCGTACCTCGACGGGCTCGGCGCGGGCGAGGGTGGGGTCGCGGAGGGCGGGGTCGACGGCCGTCGGGTGGTGGTCGCGGGGCAGGTCGTCCGGTGCGTCGGCCGTCGCAGCAGCCTCGGCCCACAGAAGGAGGCGTCCACTGGCGGCGTCGGTTGGATCGGGACGCCAAAGGGCGTGGAGGGCGGGCACGCTGCATGGTAGCCGGGGAGGCGTGGTTTCCGCCGTCGGCTACGCGATATGCCGAGGGCCTCGGCCGGGTTCGCGTACCCTGAGCCTCCATGTACACCCCGAAGGCGAACGAGGAGACCCGCGTCGAGGTGCTGCACGCGCTCGTGCGCGCGCATCCGCTGGGCACCTGGACGCTCTTCGACGGCGAGGAACTGGTGACGAACCACGTACCGTTCCATCTCGATGCCGATCGCGGGCCGTTCGGGACCCTGGTGGGCCACGTCGCGCGGGCGAACCCGGTGTGGCGGGCGGCGTCGGCGGTGCGCAGCGTCGTCGCGTTCCAGGGGCCGCAGGCGTACGTGACGCCCTCGTGGTACCCGAGCAAGGTCGAGCACGGGAAGACCGTGCCCACCTGGAACTACGCGGTCGTGCACGCGCGCGGGTTGCCGACGTTCATCCAGGACCGCGACTGGTTGCTGGTGCACGTCACGAGCCTGACCGACGCGCACGAGGCCGCCGAGCCGGCGCCGTGGGCGGTCGCCGACGCACCGGCCGACTACGTGGAGCGGCAGCTGGGCGCGATCGTCGGGGTCGAGATCCCGATCGAGCGGCTGCTGGGCAAATGGAAGGCGAGCCAGAACCGGCCGGCGGCGGATCGGGCGGGGGTGGTGGTCGGCTTGCGCGGGCGCGGTGATCGCGCCTCGGCCGACCTGGTGCCGACGAACGAGGAGGCGTGATGCTGCACCACGTCGAGATCTACGTCCGCGACGTCGAACGCTCGAGGGCGTTCTGGACGCCCTTCATGGCCCTGCTCGGGTACGAGGAGGAGCGCTGGTCGCAGGGCGTCAACTACCTCCTCGGCGAGCAGGACCCCTACGTCTGCCTGGTCCAGGCGCCGCCCGAGCACCAGGGGGCCGGGTACCACCGCCGGCGGGTCGGTCTCAACCACCTCGCGCTCCGAGCGCCGTCGCGCGCCAAGGTCGACGACGTGCGGAGGTGGCTGAAGGACGGCGGGCACCCGCTCCTCTACGACGACCGCTACCCGTTCGCGACGGCGCCCGGGTACTACGCGGTGTTCTGCGAGGACCCGGACCGGATCAAGCTGGAGGTCGTCGCGCCGAGCGAGGGGTGAGGGCTAGGCACGAGCCGTCGAGCCACGGTGATAACGCAGTTGCGTATGGTGTTATCACATGGTGCGGACGCAGATCAGCCTGACGAACGAGGAGTACACGGCCGCGAAGCGTGAGGCGCGCCGCCTGGGCATCTCTCTGGCGGAACTCCTGCGCCGATCGCTGCGGACCATGCTGCCGGTCGACGAAGAGCGGCCCTGGATGCGCTACGCCGGATCGATCGAGTCCGGCGACGCGTCGGCGAGCCAGAACCTCGACGATGTGGTGTATGGCCGAAAGGATTGACGCCTACGTCGATACGTCGGCGTTCATCGCCTTCATGGACGCGAGCGACACGTACCACGCCCTCTTCCGGCGCTTGTTCGCGGCGCCGCCCAGCGTCGTCGTGACGACCAGCCTGGTGATCGTCGAGGGGCACGGGTGGTTCCTCAGGCGCTTCGATCGGGTGCGCGCCCTGCAGTTCCTGGCCATGGTCGAGGACATGCCGTTCCTCGACGTGCGCCCCGTTGGTCCGGGCGAGGTCCAGGACGCCACCGCGATGCTGCGGCGCTTCGGCGACCAAGACCTCACGCTGGTCGATGCCGTCGGCCTGGCCCTCATGAGCGACGGGCGCGCCGCGTCGTGCTGGTCGACGGACCGGCACCTCGGGCTGGCGGGCTCGCCGCTCGCGATCCACTCGGCCTGATCGGTTCGGTTCGATCCGTTCGGTCCGATTCGTTCCGTCGCATCCGGTCGACGCTTCGCGGTCTGCCGGACGAGGCCGCGCTACCTGGGGAGTGAGGCGTTCCTTCTGAGGTCGCCTGCGACCGACCCGCAGCCGCCGGGCGTATCATGAGAACGCTCGTTGACGCGCGGGTCACGCACTCCAGCGCTCGGCCCGGCAGGGGAGGCTCGTGTGCTTGGGGTTGCGGGCACGACGGTTCAGGTTCCGGTCGTTCAGCGCCTCGTCGCCGAAGGTCGCCTTCCCCCACGGCGCGTCTGGGGCATGCTCGCGCTCCGTTCGGTCGTCTCGCTCTCGTTGCTGCTCGCGGTCGCGCTCGCGTACGCGGTGCTCGGTCGCCCCGACCCGGTGGCCGCGTCGTCCGCGTGGTGGCTCTGGTTCGTGACCGCGGCGAACGTCGCGTCGATCGCGCTGATGGTGCGCTTCGCGCGGCTCGAGGGCCTGCGCCTGCGCGACGTCTACTTCTTCGACCGCACGACGTGGCGGGGCGATCTGAAGTGGGCCGGCATCTTCGCCGTCGGCGCAGTCGTGGTGGCGATGCCGCCGGGCATGGCCCTCGCCGCGCTCCTGTGGGGGGACGCGAACACCCCCAACGACCTGCTGTTCCAGCCGCTTCCGCTCCTTGCCGTCTACCCGCTCCTGCTGCTGATGCCCGTCACGCAGGGGTTGGCCGAGCTGCCGCTCTACTGGGGCTACGTGGCGCCGCGCCTGCGCGCGCTCGGGCTCACGCGCTGGACGGTGATCGGGCTCGTCGGCGTCGTGCTGTCGCTCCAGCACCTGTTCTTCTCGATGCGGTTCGACTGGCGCTACGACCTGTGGCTGGCGGTCAAGTTCCTGCCGTTCGCGCTCTGGACGGGGTACGTGGTGGACCGACGACCGTCGACGTTGCCCTACATGATGGTGCTGCACGCGTTGATCGACGTGGCGCTACCTGTGTTGCTGCTGTTGGTGGCTCGGGGGATGGCGCTCAGCTGATCGCCGCGGACCGGAAGCCCGGTGGCGGGCGTACGCTCACCAGCCTATGGCGACCCCCGCGAACCCCCACGTGGTTCTACCCGACGGCCGCCGCTTGGCCTACCGGGCGTTCGGCCCGACGAGCGGACGCCCCCTCCTGTACTTCCACGGCACGCCGGCGAGCAAGCACAACTGGTACCTGGGCCACGACGCGGAGGCGCTGGAGCGGCTCGGGGTGCGCGTCTTCGCGATCGATCGACCCGGCATCGGCGGCAGCGATCCGCAGCCCGGTCGGACGCTGCGCTCCTGGGCCGACGACGTGCGTGCCTTCGCCGACGCCCTCGACCTGCCGACGTTCTCCGTCCTCGGCTACTCCTGTGGCGCGCCCTACGCGTGGGCCTGCGCGGTGCGGCTTCCCGAGCGCGTTACCGACGTCGTGATCGTCAGCGGCATGGTGGATCTCACCCATCCCGACTTCGCGGCGCTCCCGCCGCGCCCCAACCTGCAGGTCTTGCGCATGGGGGCCGAGCGGCCGCGCGCGAGCCGGCTCGTGTACCGGATCATGGCGACGACCGCGAAGCTGCTGCCGGGCCCGATGGTGCGCCAGGCGTCGGCC
>JAABRX010000237.1 GCA_011390675.1 Trueperaceae bacterium
AACCGACCGGCAACCTCGACAGCCGCACCGGACGCGAAGTGCTCGACCTGCTGCGCCACGGCGTCGACGATCAAGGCTGGACGGTCGTCATCGTCACCCACGACGCGCAGGCCGCGCTCACGACCGACCGCATCGTGTTCCTGCGCGACGGCGCGATCGCCGGCGAGGCGCGCACGAGCGACGACGACGTTCGGACCCAGCTCGACGCCTTCCTCGCGGGCTGACGCGTCGCTCGCGGGCCGCCGCGGGGCCGCGCTTGACGCGCGCGCACCGTGGGCCTAGCATGACCTATGATGTGTAACGTACACACGATGTGGTACGCCGCGAACGCCAGCCGGTCGCGACCGTGACCGCGCCGCCCGACCGACCGCGCGTCCTCCTGCTGTGCGGCGGCCGGTCCGCCGAGCACGAGGTCTCGATCGCGTCCGCGCGCTCGTTGCTCGCCGAGACCTCCGAACGGGTGGCCTGGGAGCCGCGGGTCATCGACCGGGACGGGCGCTGGCTGGACGCCGCTGCGAGCCTGCGGCGGCTCGCCGGCGACGACGCGACCGCGACCGGCGCGCCGGTCGACCTCGAGGCGCTCACGGACGTCGACGCGGTGTTCCCACTGATCCACGGCCCGTTCGGCGAGGACGGGCGACTGCAGGGGCTCTTCGAGGTCCTCGACGTCCGGTACGTGGGCTCGGGCGTGCTCGGGAGCGCCGTAGGGATGGACAAGCTCGTCATGAAGGCGGTGCTCGGCGCCGCAGGTCTGCCGCAGGTCGCCCACGAGGGGGTGACGCGCGACGCCTGGCGACGGGCGCCGGACGCGGTCCGCGCGCGTCTGGACGACCTGGGCTGGCCGGTGTACGTCAAGCCGGCCAACCTCGGCTCGTCGATCGGCATCGCGCGCGCGGGCGATCCGACCGAGCGCGACGCCGCCCTCGACGCCGCGTTCGGCTTCGACCGCCGCGCGATCGTCGAACGCGCGTTCCCCGACAAGCGCGAACTCGAGGTGGCCGTCCTCGGGGTCGACGACCCCGAAGCGAGCGTCGTGGGCGAGATCTCGTTCGGGAGCGCCTTCTACGACTACGCCACCAAGTACGAGGTGGGCCGCGCGCGCCTCGACGTCCCCGCCGACGTCCCCGAGCGGGTGGCGGATGCCTGCCGCGCGCTCGCCAGGCGCGCGTTCCTGGCCGTGGACGCTGCAGGGCTCGCGCGCGTCGACCTCTTCTGGTCCCCCAGCCGCGACGAGCTGGTCGTCAACGAGATCAACACCATGCCCGGCTTCACCGCCACCTCGATGTACCCGCGGCTGTGGGCCGCGTCGGGCCTCGCGTACCCCGAGCTCGCAGCGCGCTTGGTCGCGCTCGCCTTCGCCGAGCGCTGACCGGCCACCGGTCAACACGGGTATCATCTGCGCGTTCGGAGGTGACGTCGCCCCCAAGCGCCGGGACAACCCGATCGGATCGAAGACCGTCCGAGCCGCGCCCGAGCGCGACCGGCTCGAAGCCGCGGTGCGCCTGGCCGCCTACCCCGACGACGTCGATCCGGGCGGAGCGACGGCGCACGACGGACGCGACCTCGCGCCACGGCCCCTCACGAACTTGGGGGCTGCCCGGGTCCTCATCCTCAACGCCAGCTACGAACCGCTGCACGTCTGCTCGGTCAAGCGCGCGATCACGCTGCTGATGCACGACCTGGCTGAGCGCGTTCAGGACGGCGATCGCGTGCTTCGCTCACCGTCCTCCGTCGTCGCCGTGCCGAGCGTGATCCGGCTGCGCCGCTACGTGCGCCGCCCGCACCGGCAGCGCGTGGCCTTCAACCGCAAGAACGTGTTCCGGCGCGACGACCACACCTGCCAGTACTGCGGCGTCCGCAGCCACGATCTGACGCTCGACCACGTGCACCCGCGGTCGCGCGGCGGCCCGACCTCGTGGGAGAACGTGGTCGCCTGTTGCCGACGCTGCAACGCCACCAAACGCGACCGGACGCCCAAGGAGGCCGCGATGGTCCTGCGCCGCCGGCCGGCGGCGCCGGCGTTCCTGTTCAGTTCGGTGTACGGGGTGTTGCCCGACGCGGATCCGGCCTGGGAGGCCTACCTGCCGCGCGGGCGCTAGCGTCGCCGCGAATCGCCGAACAGGCGCGACAACAGCGCGGAGACGACCGAGAGCACGAGCGCTCCCCACACGGCGCTCCAGAAGCCTGCGATCTGCAGCGGCGACAGCACCGAGGCCAGCGCGAGCGCGAGGCCGTTGACCACGAGCAGGAACAGGCCGAAGGTCAGCACGGTGACCGGCAGGGTCAGCAGCACCATCACCGGCCGCACGATCGCGTTCACCAGACCGATCACGAGCGCTGCCAAGAGCAGCGGCACCAGACCACCGGAGGCGATGCTCATGCCACCGACGACCTGCACGGTCACCCACAGAGCCAGTGCGTTCAGTCCCCAACGGACGAGAAGGTTCATGGGACCGAGTGTAGCAGCGACTACGGAACGCCGCATTCGCCGAACGCACGGGGGCGCCTCCGACCACCGGAGGAGGGTGCCTCCGGCATCCGCGGGAGGCGCCTTCCGCTAGCGCGGAACGGCGCCTTCCGCTAGCGCGGAAGGCGGCGCAGCACCGGCCGCGGATCGCCCACGTCGAAGCCGACCGAGCTCAGGATGGCGACCAGCTTGGGATCGCGGTCCGAGAGCTCGGCCCGCACCCGACCCAGTGGACTGGAGCCCGCGAACTCGTGCAGCAGCGAGAGCACGAGGCGCCGCAGCATCTCGGTCGACCCGCGGTGCGGCGCCGACACGCCGATCGCGGTCAGCGCGAACTCGCCGTCCACCCCGGTTCTCCGCCGCCCGGCCAGGGCATAGCCGACCGGCGGACGATCCAGCGTCTCGTAGGCCAGGCACCACAAGTCGGGCGTGAAGCGCCCGTGGGCGCGCTTGAGCCACGCCCAGCGACCGTCGCCGAGCGGCTGCTCCTCGGCGGACGCCACGAAGGTGCGGAACTCGTGGTCGACGTCGAGGCGCCACGCTTCCAGGACGAGCGGACGCCCCAGGGGGGGCACCTCCGAGAGGTCGAACGCCAGCGGGCGAAGCGCGTCCGCCTCGAAGCCCGCGGCGGTGAGCGCTTCGCGCAGGGCGGCGGCGGAGGCCCTCGGCACCGCCGAGAGGTCGAGCTCCACGGCCTCGTGCGGGTGCCGGTCGAGCACGTGGGCCACGAGGGTCGCGAAGCCCGAGGGGTCGCCACCGACGAACCAAGGCTGCGCGAGGCGCAGGGTCGGGTCGTCGACGTCGGGGTCGGGCGGCCACGCGACGATGCCGGCCACGGGCTCGACGGCCTCCGCCGCATCGCCGGACGCCTCGCCGCGACCGGCGTCGGGGACGAGGACCCACGCCCGCGCTGCGTCGCGGCGTGGGTCGCGCAGCCGCACCACGGCGCGGCGCGCGAGCCCCCACGGGTCGCGGTGGCCGACGAACGCGAACGCGCGGGCGAGGAACCATACGAGTTCGTCGGATGCGAGGGGTCGGATCACGGCGCCCCCATGCTACCGCCGCTCGGTACGATGCCGTCGTGCCCAAGCCCCGCGTCGTCGGCGGCCGCGCCCGCGGTCGTCCCCTCGAGACCCCCCGCCAGGGCACCCGTCCGACCCCGTCGCGCGTGCGCGAGGCGATGTTCGACGTGCTCGCCTTCGAACCACGCGGCGTGTTCCTCGACCTCTTCGCCGGCTCCGGCGCGCTGGGGCTCGAGGCCGCCTCGCGCGGCTGGCGATCCATCTGCGTCGACCTCGCGCGCGAGGCCGTCGAGGTCGTGCGCCGCAACGCGCGCGCGACCGGTCTCGACGTCGAGGTTCGGCGCGGCGACGCGCTGGCGGTCGCCCGCGCCCTGCGCGGCCAGGTGGACGTGTGCAGCGCGGCCCCGCCGTACCCGGCGGACTTGCCGACGATCTTCCAGGAGCTGCTCGCGTCGGGGTGCGTCCGGCCCGGGGGGCGCTACGTGTTCCAACACCCCTCCAAGCTGGTGTTCGAGCTCACGCAGCAGGGGGTCGCGGTGCCCGTGGACCGCCGCGCCTACGGCACCAACGCCCTGACCTGGGTGCGGGTGCCGGACGCCGTCCCCCACGCCGACGCCGACGACGCGGCGCCCGCCTAGGCTCCGGCCGGGCTCCGCTCGGCGGCCGTCGCCACGCGTTCGGAACGCGTCGCCGACAGGTGCTAGACTCGCGCGACGCCGTGCGCCAGGGTCGTCGGACATGCATCCGAGACCCGCCGAGCGCGCGCACCCGAAGCGTGCACCGACCGGCCGGAGGCCCGCCTCCGCGCCGCTCCCGAAGGGGCCCACCCGATGTTCGGATTCATCCAGAAGCTGTTCGATCAGAACGACCGCGAGGTCAAGCGACTCGAGAACGAGGTCGTCGCCCGCACCAACGCGCTCGAGGCCGACCTGGAGAAGGTCCCGGACCTGACCGTCGTGTTCGCCGACCTCAAGCGCCGCCACCTCGAGGGGGGCGAAGCCCTCGACGCGCTGCTGCCCGAGGCGTTCGCGCTCACCCGCGAATCGGCCAAGCGCCACCTGGGGCTGCGCCATTACGACGTCCAGCTCATCGGGGGCGCAGCCTTGCACCACGGCAAGATCGCCGAGATGAAGACCGGTGAGGGCAAGACCCTCGTCGCCACCCTGGCCCTCGCCCTGAACGCGCTCACCGGCAAGGGCACCCACCTGGTCACCACCAACGACTACCTCGCGCGCACCGGCGCCGAGTGGATGGGCCCCATCTACCGCGGCCTCG
>JAABRX010000238.1 GCA_011390675.1 Trueperaceae bacterium
GCGACGACGCCCAGCACGCTCGAGCCGAGCGCGATCCCGCCGAAGAACACGAGCGAGTGGATGCTCAGGACGATCGAGCGGCGCTCGCTCGGCACCGCCTGGTTGAGCAGCGCGTCGTGCGGCGCGTTCTGGGCTGCGATCGCGACGTAGGCCAGACCCAAGCCGAGGGCGACGCCGAGGCCGCCCGCCTGGGCGCCGAGCAGCAGCATGGCGCCCGCCTTGAGGACCTGCGTGGCCGCGGCGAGCGCCGCCGGCCCGCCCGGGAAGCGGTCGCCGTAGCGCATCACGAGCAAGCTGCCGAGCAGGCCCGACGCGCCGAGCGTGAAGCCGAGCGCGCCGTACACGCTGCTCCTCGCCGGATCGGCACCGAAGGTGAGGCTGGCGATCGGCTGCCAGAAGGTCTCCACCGCCGTGAGCGACCACCCCATGGCGCCGCCCGCGAGCAGCAACCACGGCAGCGTCGGCGACCGACGGACGAGCCGGAAGCCGTCGCGCACGATGGCGGGCGTCTGGAACGCGACCGTCCACCGAGCGCGCCCTGCGAACTCGGGCTCGACGACCAGGAGGGCGGTCAGCGCGGCGACCAGCAGCCTCAGGAGCAACCCCGCCGCTAGAGCCACCCCGAAGCCGGCCAACGGCCACGGCAAGCCTGCGCCGGCGAAGAGCGCCGGCAGCACGCCGCCCAGCGCCGCCCCCGCCAACATCGCCGCGGTCTGCACCACCCCGATGGTGGCGAGGTGGCGTTGCAGATCGACGTCCGGACCCGTCGCCGCCAGCCGGTCGACGTACCACGCCTCGAGGGCGCCGCTGTGCAGCGCGCTCCCGATCCCCTGGAAGACCGCGTACACGAGGAGCATCCCCGGACCGCCGACGAACAGCAGCGCCACGAACGAGGCGAAGGTCGCCGTTTGCGACGCCAGCGCGATCGGCTTGCGGCCGATGGCGTCGGCGAGGCCGCCGGTCGGCACCTCGAGCAGGACGACGAACACCGCCCGGAGCGCGAACGCGAAGCCGATCGCGGCGAGGTCGAACCCGCGCTCGGTGAGGTGCAGGACGAGCACCGGCAGGGGGAGCCAGATGGCGAACTCCTGCAGCGCCACCAGGATGGCGTAGCGCCGCGTGACGCCGCGCTCGTGCCCGAGCGCGAAGGCGTCAGCCACGGCGGCACCCGGCCGTGCGCTGATGGGACGCACCGAGCCCGACGACGGCCGCGCGACCGACGCCGCGGACGCCGGACGTGCCGGGAGCCGGACGGTTCATGCGGCGCAGTATCCCCTGTTCGACCCACGCTTGTGAAGCCTTCCGGACGAATGGAGCGATCGAGCGGTGGACCGAGGTCGGCGCGACCTCGGTCCATCGGCGGGCACGCGCGCGCGTCGGCCCTCGGGATCGGGTTCGGGAGCGACCGGCTGCGGCGCCCCGGAGCGCCCCGGGGCGCATGCCCCCGCGCGTCCCGGCCCCGGAGTGCGACCCTGGTGGAACGCGCGCGAGGAGGTGCTCGTGGCGATCGACCTGATCGGCGGCGTCGGCGTCTTCCTGCTCGGGATGCTGCTGCTCACCGAGGGCCTGAAGGCCTTGGCCGGCGGCGCGCTGCGCCGTGGGCTGGCGCGCTTCACCCGCGGCCGGCTGGCCGCGGTCGCGACCGGCGCGGTCGCGACCGCGGTGATCCAGTCGTCGAGCGCGACCACGATGACCACGATCGGCCTCGTCGCCGCCGGGCTGCTGCCGATGGTGTCGGCCGTCGGCGTGATCCTGGGCGCCAACCTCGGCACCACGTCCACCGCCTGGATCGTCGCCTACTTCGGCCTGAAGCTCGACGTGTCGTCGGTGGCGATGCTGGCGGTCGCCGCCGGGGCGCTCCTGCGCTTGCTCGGCCGCGGTCGCCTCGGAGCGGCGGGGATGCCCCTGGCCGGCTTCGGCCTGCTCTTCGTGGGCATCTCGCTGATGCAGGCGGCGATGGCCGGCCTGGCCGACGGCTTCGTGATCCCGGCCGCCAGCACCGACCACCTGGGCGGGATGCTGGTGCTCGTGGCGATCGGTGCCGCGATGACGCTGATCATGCAGTCCTCGAGCGCCGCCGTGGCGACCACCCTCACGGCCCTCGCCGCCGGCGCCATCGGGCTCGAGCAGGCGGCCGCGCTGGTGATCGGTCAGAACCTCGGCACCACCCCCAAGGCGCTGCTCGCGTCGCTCGGCGCCAGCACCGCCGCGCGCCGGACCGCGGTCGCGCACGTCGTGTTCAACCTGCTCACGGGCGTGGTGGCGCTGCTGCTGCTCGCCGTGCTCGCGCGCTTCGGCCTCGACCCCGACGGTGCGCTGATCGGCGCCGACCCGGCGCTGGTGATCGCCGGCTTCCACACGGTCTTCAACGTCGTGGGGGTGGCGCTGTTCCTGCCCTGGCTCCCCACCTTCACCGCGCTGGTGACGCGGCTCGTGCCCGACCGCGGTCCGCCCTTGACCCGCCACCTCAAGTACGCGTCCGTCGACGAGCCTGCCCTCGCCGTGCAGGCGGCGCGCACGACGCTCCTGGGCATCGCGGCCGAGCTCGGCGACGCCACCCGCGCCCTCGCCACCCGCGCCGGCTCCGTGCGCGAAGCCGCCAGCGCGCGCGCACGCCTGGCCCACGCCACCACGGCGCTCGACGAGACGCTCGAGTTCCTCGCGAAGGTCCGCACCGGCGACGGCGACCCCCCCGATCGCCGCCGGCACGTGTCCGTGCTGCATGCGCTCGACCACCTGCACCGCGCCGCGAACCGCTTGGCGCCCTCCGCGGCGCTGGACCGGTTCGCCCACGCCCCCGACGTACGACCCGTGCGCGAGGCGCTCGATGGCGCGGTCGCGGCGATGGTCGACTGGTGTCCGGTGCTGGCGCCCGATGCCCCGGCGGACGCCATCCTGGAGCGCTTCGAAGCGATCCCTGGGCTGCGCCGACACACCCGCGGGCAGGTCCTGCGACGGGTCGCCGACGGAGCGGCGGACGCCGACGACGCCGAGGAGACGCTCGAGGCGCTCACCTGGGCGCAAGCGATCGCCCACAACCTGGAACGGGCGCTGCACCATTTGCGCGAACCGGCTCCGGGCGACGAGTCCTGAACCCGATCGGCGCCCCGGGTTCGCGCGCACGACCTCTCGATGCGCGAGGATGCGGGCGATGAGGACGATCCCGCTGCGCCCCACCCTCTTGCTCGCGCTGGGCCTGCTGGCGCTCGCCGCTCCGGCGTCCGCGCAGGTCGCGGTGGACCCGCCCCGCGGGGACCTCCGCATCGTCGTGCTCGGCGACCTGAACGGCTCGTACGGCGCCACGGAGTACGCCGCTGCGGTGCACCGGGCGGTGGCGGCGATCGTCGACGTCTGGCGCCCCGACCTGGTGCTGCTGCCCGGCGACCTGGTGGCGGGTCAGTCGCGCGCCCTCCCGGACGACCGCTTCGCCGCCATGTGGGCGGCCTTCGACGCCGCGGTCGCCGCGCCGCTGCGCGCCGCCGGCATCCCCTACATGGCCGCGATGGGCAACCACGACGCCTCGAAGCTGCGAGGCGCCGACGGCGCGCACGCCTTCGCCCGCGAGCGCGCGGCGGCCGCGGCCTTCTGGAGCGCCCCCCACCACCGCGCCGGGCTCGACGTCCTGGACGCCACCGACGCCCCCTTCGCGGGATCGTTCCGCCTCGGCCCGCTGTTCGTCGCCGTGGTCGACGCCTCGGGGCCGGTGCTCGACGAGGCCGAGCGCGCGGCGCTCGCGAGCGCGCTCGACGCGCCCGAAGCGCGCTCGGCCGCGCTGCGCTGGGTGATCGGCCACCTGCCGCTCGTCGGCGTCGCCGAGGGCCGCGATCGCGACGGCGAGGTGGTGTGGCGCGCCGAGGAGCTCCGCGACCTGATGACCGCCGGTGGCGTCGACGCGTACGTCAGCGGCCACCAGGGGGCCTTCTACGCGGCGGCTTGGGGCGACCTCGAACTGCTGTTCGCGCCCGGGGCGGTCGGCGGCCGATCGCTGCGCGGCACCGATCTGGCGCCGCGCGCGGGGGTGCTGCTGGTCGACGTCGCGATCGCACCCTTGGACGTCGCCGTGCGCGCGTTCGACCCGTCCACGCTCGCGCGGTACCCCGAGGAGGCCGTGCCGCCGCGCCTATCGGCGTTCGGCGCGGAATTGGGGCGATCGCTGCGCGTGCGGTGACCGTCGCGCGACGCCGCCGATCACGTCATCAGGTCCCGCTTCCGGAACCGCCACAGGCCGAGCGGCGCCGCGACCAACGAGATGGCCGCGAGCTTGAGGGTGCTCGCGAGGTCGAAACCGTTGGCCAGCGGGTCCGGCGCGAGGAACCACGAGAACGGCGAGACGGCGGCCAGCGCGTCGACGCCGGCCGAGTTCGCGACGCCGCGGAACACGAAGCCCACCACCGCGAGGCCGGCCACCGCGCCGAGCGCGATGCCGCGCCGCCCGGTGGCGGCGCCCACGGCGAGGCCGAGCGTCGCGAAGCCCCCGACGAGCAACAGGAGGCCGAAGCTGGTCGCGACCACGTGCCCGAGGTCGAGCCCGAGGTCGAACAGCGGATCGCTGACGAACACCGCGAGGGTGACGCCGGTCACCAGCCCGAGGAGCAGCAGCCACGCCGCGGCCAGACGCTCGCCGTAGAGCCGCCCGCGGGCGACCGGCGCCGTCAAGTCGAGCTCCAACGTGCCGTCCTCCTCCTGGCCGGCGATCAGCCGGACGCCGAGACCGATCCCGTACACGAGCAGCAGGATGGGACCGAG
>JAABRX010000239.1 GCA_011390675.1 Trueperaceae bacterium
AGGGGGTCGACCTGCGCCCGCACACCAAGACCCACAAGGGGCCGCGCTTCGCCCGGGCGCAGATCGACGCGGGTGCCGCCGGCATCTGCGTGGCCAAGCTCGGCGAGGCCGAGATGATGGCCGACGCCGGCCTGGACGACGTCTTCATGCCCAACACCGTGATCGGGCCGGACAAGGCGGCCCGGGCGGTGGCGCTCGCGCAACGCGTCCGCTTCGCCATCGGCGTCGATCACCCGGCCCAGGTTGCCCTGCTGGCCGCCGCCGCCGAGGGCGCCGCCCGCCCGCTGGAGGTCCTCGTCGAGGTCGACGTGGGTGCCGGGCGCGGCGGTGCGGCCGCCGGCGAGGTCGCCGAGCTCCTGCGCCGGGTCCGCGAGGCCCCCGGCCTGCGCGCCCGCGGCGTCTACGCCTACGAGGGCTTCACCTACACGACGCGCGACCGCGACGAGTTGGTCGCCCGCCACGACGAGGCGCAGCGCGCGCTGCTGGCGGTCGCCGACGCGACCCGCTCGGGGTTCGACGGCGACGAGCGCCGGGGCGGCGCCCCGGTGGTCTCGCTCGGCAGCACCCCGAGCCTCCTCGCGGCCGTGCCGCTGCGAGCGGGGATCACCGAGATGCGCCCCGGCACCTACGCGTTCAACGACCTGCAGCAGGCGCGCTGGGCCGCGGCCAGCGGACGCTGGGAGGACGGTCTCGAACACGCCGCCGCGCACGTGCTGGCGTCCGTGGTCAGCGTGCACCACGCGGCGCCGAGTTCGCCGGCACTCGCCGGCGAACTCGAACGCCAGGGACGTTCGCGTCCCTCGCGCGCCGTCCTGGACGCCGGCAGCAAGGCGCTCACCAGCGACCGCGCCGTCGGGCACGAGGGCCACGGCCTGCTCGTCGACCATGGGCTCACCGTCGCGCGGCTCTCCGAGGAGCACGGGGTGATCGAGGGGCCCGGCGTCGAGCGGCTGCGCGTGGGCGAGAAGGTCCGGGTCCTGATGAACCACGTCTGCCCGGTCGTGAACCTCTTCCCCGTCATGCACCTGGTGCGGGGCGACGAGGTGGTGGAGGCGCTGCCGGTGGCGGGGCGCGGGTTCCTGGTCTAGGGCGGGGGACGGCATCCGGGCGGCACCGCGGCGACGCTACCGCTCGATCATCCCCCCCGGCGTGTCGACCAGCCGATCGAGCTCGTCGGCGTCGACGCTGGGCAGGTCACCGAGCTGACCGAGCGACAGCGCGGCGCAGACCGCGCCGTAGCGCAGGCCGCGGGTGAAGTCACCGCCCAGCACACCATGCAGCACCCCGGCGACCATCGCGTCGCCTGCGCCGATGCGGTCGAGGATGACGACCTCGCGCGCGGGCACGTGGGTGACGGTGTCAGCCTCGCGGTCCCAGCCCATCAGGCCGTCGCCGCCCATCGACATGACGAAGTGACGCGCGCCGCTCACCTCGCCCATCCCGCGCAACACGGCCACGGGCTCGCCGGTCGGCACGCCGAGCGCCGTGACGGCGTCGGCAAAGCTGCAGCACAGGACGTCGACGTCGGCGACCAGCGGCAGCGTCACGCGCTGCGCCTCCTCCGGCGACCACAGCCGGGCGCGGTAGTTGACGTCGTAGCTGACCGGCACGCCGGCCTCGCGGGCGCGGCGCGCGGCCTCGAGCACCAGCGCCTGCGGGTTGCCGGGCAGCGCCAGGGTGATGCCGGTCAGGTGCAGCAGTCGGGTGTCGAGCAGGTAGTCCCAGTCGACCTCGTCGACCGTGAGGCGGGTGAAGCAGGAGTCGCGGCGGTCGAACCACACCTGGATCGACCGGGGCGGCACGGCGTACTCGACGTAGTAGGTCGCCAGCCGGCCCTCGGCCCAGCGCACGGCGCCGAGGTCGACACCGGCGATCACGTGGTGCCGCTGGATGCGCCGCCCGAGCGGCGAGTCGGGCAACGCGCTCACCCAGCCGGCCCGCCAGCCGAGCCGCGCGAGCGTGTCGGCGACGTTCCCCTCGGTGCCGGAGACGTAGACGTCGAAGCGGTCGGCGCGCTCGAGGCGCTCGCCGGCGGGGACGCACAGGCGCAGTTGGCCCTCACCGAGGGTGGTCAGGTCGAAGCGGGGCACGCTATTCGTTCCGGCTCGCGTCCGCCGTGCCGTAGCGGGTGCTGTAGCGCTCGTAGTTGGCGGCGATCTCCTCGGGGGGCAGCTCCTCGATCTCGCCGATCTGCAGCGCCAGCCACACCGTCTTGGCGATGTCCTCGACCATCACCGCGGCCTTGAGCGCCTTCTCCACGCTGGCGCCGATGGTGAACACGCCGTGCTGCTTCATGAGCACGGCCAGGGACGGGCCGATGTGTTCGACGATCGTCTTGCCGATGCGTTGGTCGCCGATGCGGGCGTAGGGGGCGCAGGGGATCTCGCAGCCGAACTCGTCGGCGATGGCGGTGAGCACCACCGGGATGCTGCGGCCGACGGCGGCGAACGCCGTGGCGTAGTTCGAGTGCGTGTGCACCATGCCCATCACGTCGGGACGATGGTTGTAGACGTACACGTGCGAGGCCGTGTCCGACGACGGCCCCAGGTCGCCCTCGACGATGCGCATGTCGTCGTCGACGATGACCATGTTCTCCGGCGTCAGTTCGGGGAACTTCAAGCCGCTCGGCTTGATCACGATCAGCCCCGTCTCGGGGTCACGGCCGCTCACGTTGCCGCTGGTCCAGGTGACCAGGCCCTCGTCGAGCAGCGCGCGGTTCGCGCGGCAGACCTCCTCGCGCAGCGCCATCAGCCTCATGGGGTCGCCTCCTCCACGGTGAGCCCGCCCTCGCGCATCCGGGCCACCACCCACGCCCGCGCCGCGGCCAACCGCTCCACGGAGTCGGGCGCGTCGTCGTTCCACATCTCCACCATCACGGGTCCAGCGTAGCCGGCCGCCGCCAGGCGCGCGAAGGCGTCCGCGAACGGCACGCCGCCCTCGCCGAAGGGCACCCGCCGAGGCTCGCCCGGGCGGGCGTCCTTGGCGTGCAGCGCGACCATCCGGCCGCGCGCGGCGTCGAGCTCGGCGAGCGGGTCGTGCCCCCGCTCGATCAGGTTGCCAACGTCGGGGTACAGCTGCAGCCACGGCGAGCCGACGCGCTCGAGCACGTCCAGGCCCTCGCGCAGCGAGGCGATGCCGACGGTGTCCATGTTCTCGATGCCGAGCATGACGCCGGCACGGGCGGCGGCGGCGGCGCCGCGGGCCAGGCCCGCGACGTAACGGTCGACGCTCTCGGGCGTCTCGTCCTCGTAGTAGACGAAGTAGCCGGCCACCTGGATGACGCGCACGCCCAGCTCGACGGCCAGGTCGATCGCCGCCTCGAAGACCTCGTGCGCGCGGGCGCGGGTCACAGGGTCGGCGCTACCGAGGGCGTAGCGGCGGTGGGCGCTCAGGCACAGGCTGAAGACCGGGACGCCCGTGGCGGCCACGGCCGCCAGGATCGCCGCGCGCTCGGGCGAGGCGGGGTCCAGGCGCGCGAGGCGGGCGTCGCTCTCGTCGACCGACAGCTCGAGGTAGTCGAAGCCGAGCCGCCGGGCGAGCGCGAGGCGCTCGGGCCAGTCGAGCGTCGTGGGCAGGGCCTTCTCGTAGACCCCGAGCCGAACGGGCTGCATCTAGATCGGCGCGGCGGCGCCGTAGGTGGCGGCGATCGCCTCCTGGAACGCGGCCGCGGCCGCGGCCGGGTCGGCGGCCGAGCGGATGGCGCGGCCGACGGTGAAGACGTGGATGGGCACGCCGGCGAACAGCGGCAGGTCGGCGACCTCGACGCCGCCGGCCACCGTCACCTTGAAGCCGAGGTCGGCCAGGCGGCGCATCTCGTCGAAGTCGCCGGGCTTCCAGCTCAGGTCGCCGAGCGCCTCGCCGTCGCGGCTGCGGTGCGCGATGACCTGCTCGATGCCGAGCGCGCGCCAGTCGGCCGCCTGGGCCCAGGTCCAGCCGTCGATCAGCTCGAGCTGGACGTCGCGCTCGCGCGACCGGGCCTCCTTCAGCACCACCTCCATGGTGGCGGGGGTGGCGCCGCTGACGACGGTCACCCAGTCGGCGCCGGCGTCGAAGGCGAGCTTGGCGATGATGCTGCCGGCCTCGGCGATGCGCACGTCGGCCAGCAGGATCTTGTCGGGGTAGAGCGCGCGCAGGGCGCGCACGGCGTGCATGCCCTCGGCGTAGCAGAGGATGGTGCCGGCCTCGACGACGTCGATGTGGGCGCTCGCGCGCTGCATCGGCGACAGGGCCGAGGGGAGGTCGAAGGTGTCGAGCGCGAGCTGCAGCATGGGGCGGTGCATGGTGTTCCTCCGGCGTCGGCCTAGCCCTTGACGGCCCCGGCCGAGACGCCCTGGACGATCTGGCGGGCGGCGAAGAAGGTGAGCAGCATCGGCGGGATGACGATGAGGGAGCCGACGGCCATCATCTGGCCCCACAGGACGCCCTCCTCGCGGATGAACTCGGAGGCGAACACGGGCAGCGTCTTGGTGAAGCGGTTGGTGAGCATGAGCGCCAGGATGAACTCGTTCCAGGCGATGCGGAAGGTGAAGATCGCGGAGACCGCGAAGCCCGCGCCCATGAGCGGGAAGATCACCCGGAAGAGCACCTGGAACAGGTTGGCGCCGTCGACGATGGCGGCCTCCTCGAGCTCCACCGGGATCTGGCGGATGAAGCCGTACAGCAGCCAGATGGAGAACGGCAGGTTGAGGGCGGTGTAGAAGAGCATGAGGCC
>JAABRX010000240.1 GCA_011390675.1 Trueperaceae bacterium
GTAGATCTCGATGTCGTTGACGCTGACCACGCGGAGGTGGGCGTTGGCAAGCAGCTCTGGGGCTTCGAAGTGGAAGCCGCTCGCGTCGTCCACGGCATCGGGGCACACGAAGTTGAACCGGTAGTACGCACCGAGGACGAGCAAGAACTCGTCGTCCGAGATCACCGGCTCTCCGTTGGTCCCGGTGGTCACGGTGAGGAACAGGTCGGTGGGGGGTGGCCGGCCGATGACACCGGACTCCTGAGCCAGGGCGCTGGGTGCGAGCAGGATCAGGGCCGTGAGCAGGACGGTGAGGACGGTTCGAAGCGGTCGGAGGGTAGGCACGGAGGGCTCCTTGAGGGGCGATCGAGGTTTGGGACAAATGTCCCGTCGCCTCGATCACCATAGGTGCGCGCGCCACTTCGAAACGCTGGTTACTAACGCTGCGCTAACACAGGCCTTCCTGGGTCCGGAGCGGGTACCCTCGCGCGAGCGTCGCTTTGGCCGTCCGGGCGACGGCCCTAAGCGACGGTCGGCACGAGTCGTACGTCCGCGTCTCGCCGCGGGCCCGCCAGAAGCCGGCGCGACGCCTCCCGCTGTTCACGACGAGCGGTGCGTCAGAGCGCGAGTTTCGCCAACCGAATCCAGCGGCCAGGCGACATGCTCCCGAGCATCCGCCACGCCTGCTTGTAGTGCGCGGCCATCGCGTCCACCCGGTCGAACAACTGGTCGCGCAGCGGTTCGGGAAGGTTCAGGGCGGGGGTCAACCGCACCACCCGCTGCGTGGTGTTGGCGAAGCAGCCGCTGATTCCGTGGAGGTGCAAAGCGCGCAGCGCAAGGATCGCCCCCAGGAGCGGCACCAGTTCCGGGTCGATCGGGAGCCGCTTCTCGGGCGCCACGGGGCGCACCTTCATGGCGAAGAGCATGCCGGCGCCGCGCACTTCCTCGAAGAACTCGGGGTAGCGCTCGGCGGTCGCGCGCAGCCGCGCCAGGCCGACTTCGCCATCGCGACGCGCCTTGGCCACCAGGTCCTCGTCGACGAGCAGCTCGAGCGAACGTTGGGCGACGACCATCCCGAGCGTGCCGCCGCCGAACGTGTTGCTGTGCCGCTTGCTGGCCGTGCCGGGCAGCATCGACCGGTAGATCGGTGCTCGGGCGATCGTCGCGGCGACCGGAACGAGGCCGCCGCCCAGTGGCTTGGCCAGGGTCACGATGTCGGGATCGAGGCCGTCGGCCACGCTGGCGAACCAGTGTCCGGCGCGGCCGAGCCCGGTCTGGATCTCGTCGGCGATCACCACGATGCCGTGCTCGCGGCAGCGGGCGCCCAGGCCGGCGAGGAAGCCGGCCGGCGGCCGGATCACGCCGCCCTCCCCCTGGATGGGCTCGACGATGACGGCGGTGACGGTGTCGGGCCCCAACTCGCGGAGGGCGTGCTCGAAGGCGTCGAGGTCGCCGTACGGGAGCGTGTGGACGGGGCCGGGGAGCGGTCGGAAGGGGGCTTGATACTCCTCGTTGGGCGTCAGGGCCAACGCCCAAGCCGTCTTGCCGTGGTATGCGCGGGCGAAGTTGATCATCGAACCCGCGTTCGGCCGGTGCGCCTTGGCGAACTTGATCGCCGCCTCGACCGCCTCGGCGCCGGAGTTCGAGAAGAACACCCGGCTGTCGGCATGGCTCGGCGCGACCGCGGCGAGCAGGGCCACCAGGTTCGCCTCGACCGCCCCGCGCCAGGCGGACAAGGACTGTTGGGGGAGCCCCAAGTCGTGCGTCTCCTGCAAGTGCCGAACCACCGCTTCGCGGAGCGGCGGGTAGCTTTCACCGAACGGGACCGCGGCGTAGCCGCCGGCGTGGATCAGGTGCCGGCCATCCGGGTCCTGGAGCTCCCAAGGGGACACGGTCCGCAGGGGTCCGGCGAGGCCGAGGATGTCGAGCACGTCCATCAGGTCGCGGTTGCCGTGCGCGCGTTCCAGGCGCTTGGTGTCGGCGTCGGGGAGGCCGGCGAACAGCTCGGCGCTGCGGACGACGAGGGTAGGAGAGCGTTCGATCGCGACGGTCACGGTAGCGGCCTCCGAGTGACGTTGCCGGCGGTGTCCTCGACGACGACCTCACCGCCCGCGACCGCCGCGACGTCGACGCGGAAGGCGTGCTCCGGGCCCGGCGTGAAGGTCAGCGGCACGCCGTTGACCTGGATCGCGGCGAGCGCCGTGTTGTCGCGGGCGACCCCCTCGACGCGCACCCGGTCGCCGGCCAGCGCCGTCACCGCGCCGAGCTCGAGGACCGGAGGCGTGCTGTCGAGCCGCAGCCGGTACGGGTACGTGGTCACGCGCCCCCCCAGGTCCTGCGCTTCGATCAGCACGGTCACGTCGCCGTCGGTGAGGTCGCGGATGGTGAACGAGAACTCGACGAGCCCCTTGCCGCGCTCGCCGGCGTACGTCGGCGTGCCCATCAGGTCGAGCCCGTCGATGCGGATCGCTTCGATGCCCTCGTCGTCGAAGGCGTACCCGACGATGCGCAGGTCGGCGGTGGTGCGCGTGGTGCCGCTGCGGGGCTCGCGGATGCTCACCGTGGGGGGCATGGCGTCGCCGCGCTGAAGGCAGGCGGTCGAGAGGAGCGCCGCGAGCACGATCGCCAGCGCAGCGCGCGGCCGCGCGGACGAGCGTGGTCCCAAGCGGTTCATGGGGCGCAATCTACCGCGGTGGAGGGCGCGGCGGCGGTCGCGCAGCGCGCGCCGACGGCACACCGGGCTCCGGGACGATCGGTCGGATCCGGGCGCCGCGACCGCCTGGGTTCGATTCCGGTTCGACGGGTGAGGGAATTGCTACACTTAGCCACCGTTCCCGGGACCGACCGGTGTCTCGGTGTTCGAAGGAGGGTGGCGCTCGAACGCCCCCCGCGCTTCGCGCACCCCGATCCGAGCGGCCCGCAGCGGGGACGGGATCCGGAGGTCGGCCGCGTTCGCCTCTCCTTGGCGTTCCGATCGGCCCCACGCTCCCCGCACGAGGAGGACTATGAAGCGCATCATCGGCCTAGTCTCGACGCTCGCCCTGTTCGCTGGCTTGGCGCTGGCTCAGGCGCCGGCGAACACCTACGTCTTCAGCACGTTCGGTGCCCCCGCCTCGCTCGACCCCGCCCGCGCCTACGACACCGCGTCCGGCGCCATCCTCGAGAACGTCTACGAGACGCTGTACACCTTCGCCGACCCGGCAATCGACGAACTCCGCCCGGGCTTGGCGACCAGCTACGAGGTCCTCAACGATGGCCTCACCTACCGCTTCCAGCTGCGCCCCGACGTGCAGTTCCACAGCGGCAACACCATGACCTGCGCGGACGCCCAGTGGTCGTTCCGGTACGGCATGGTCACCGCGGCCCCCGAAGGCGCCACCAGCTACCTGCTCGGCAAGCAGTTGCTGGACAGCCAGCAGACCGGCGACGACGTCGAGGCCTACCTGGCCGCGACCAGCTGGGCCGACATCGAAGCGATGGCCACGTGCCCCGAAGGCCCCGACGGCCTCGTCTTCGACGTCAACCTGCTCGCCCCCGACCCGGCCTTCATGGCCGTGATCGCGTACACCGCGTTCAGCGTCATCGATAGTCAGTACGCCATCGAGAACGGCGCCTGGGACGGCACCGAAGCGACCTGGCAGGACTGGATCGGCCGCGACCTCACCGAAGAGTTCCTGCACCGCAACCCGTCCGGCACCGGCGCCTACCAGGTCGTCGAGTGGGGCGACGCCTCGATGATCGCCACCCGCCACGACGGCTACTGGGGCGGCCCCGCACCGATCGAGAACGTGGTGTTCAACTACGTCGACGAAGAGGCGACCCGCATCCTGCAGCTCCAGCAGGGCGACGCCGACCGCATCACCCTCGGCCAGCGCGCCAGCCTCGTCCAGGTTCGCGGCGCCCCCGGCGTCACGATCTGGGAAGAGCCCGACTGGGCCGGCACCTGCGTCTCGGCCGGCTTCTTCAACTTCGACATCGACACGAACGACAACGTCGACGTCGGCTCCGGCCAGCTCGACGGCGCGGGCATCCCCGCCGAGTTCTTCAGCGACGTCAACGTTCGCCGCGCCTTCGCGCACCTGTTCGACCAGGAAGAGTTCATCGCCCAGATCTACCAGGGCGCGGGCGCCACGTTGACCATGGGCCTTCCGAGCACCTTCCCGGGCTACAACCCCGACGTGCCCGTGCGCACCATCGACCTCGAGGCGGCCGAGCAAGCGTTCCGCCTGGCGTGGGACGGCGCGGTCTGGGAGACGGGCTTCGAGTTCACGGCGCTCTACAACGCGGGCAACACCACGCGTGAGACGCTGCTGAACATCATCAAGGACAACCTGGAGTTCATCAACCCGAACTTCACGATGAACGTCCGCAGCCTCCCGTGGCCCGACTTCCTCGCGCGCAGCGCCGAGCAGAAGATCCCGCTGTTCGCCCTCGGATGGTGCGCCGACTACGCCGACGCCCGCAACTTCGTGAACACCTTCTACGACAACGACGGCTTCTACTCGGCCCGCACGTCGATCGACCTCCCCGAGATGCAGGTGCTGATCGACCAGGCCGACGTCATCCTCGACCAGGAGACCCGCGCCTTCCTGTACCGGGACATCGGCACGCTCCACTACGACCTTGCGCCGATGATCGTCTACCCGGTCCCGACCGAGTACATCCTCACCACCGACGCGATCTCGGGCGTGTACTTCAACCCGATGCGCAGCCACTACTTCCTCTG
>JAABRX010000241.1 GCA_011390675.1 Trueperaceae bacterium
CGGCTCCAGGACGACGGGATGGCGGTCGCGCCGCCGTACGCGCTCGTCGACAACGCCCACACGCTGCTCGACGCCAGCGACCTCGTGTTCGTCGACCCGGTCTCGACCGGCTTCAGCCGCGCCGCGCCGGGCGAGAAACCCAAGGAATTCCACGGCTTCGATGGCGACGTCGAGAGCGTCGGGGACTTCATCCGGCTGTGGGTGGCGCGCTTCGGGCGCTGGTCCTCGCCCAAGTTCCTGATCGGCGAGAGCTACGGCACCACCCGCGCGGCGGCGCTCGCGGGCTACCTCCAGGAGCGCCATGCGCTCTACCTCAACGGCCTGATGCTGATCTCCTCGGTGCTCGACTTCTCCACGCTGCGCTTCGAGCCCGGCAACGACCTCCCGCCGCTCCTGTACGTGCCTACCTACGCGGCGGCCGCCCACTACCACGGCGCTCTGGACGCCGACCTGCAAGCGCTTCCGCTCGCGGAGTTGCTCGAAGAGGTCGAGGCGTGGACGCTCGCCGAGTACGGACCGGCGCTGCTGCACGGCGACGCCCTGCCCGAAGACCGAGCCGAGGCCGTCGCCGCGCAGCTCGCGCGGTACACGGGGCTCGACGTCGAGTACGTGCGGCGCAGCCGGCTTCGCATCGACATCCACCGGTTCTGCAAGGAGCTGCTGCGCGGCCGTGGCCGCACGATCGGGCGCATCGACGCGCGCTACACCGGGGTCGACCGCGACGGCGTCGGCGCCACGCCCGAGTTCGATCCGTCGATGGGCGCCACGACCGGCGCGTACGGGGCGGCGATCAACGACTACGTGCAGCGCGAGCTCGGCTTCGCGAGCGACCTCCCGTACGAGGTCATCAAGGGGCTCTACGCCTCGTGGGACTACGGGACCTTCCAGAACAAGTACGTCAACGTCGCCGAGACCCTGCGCAAGGCGATCGCGGTGCACCCGTTCCTCAAGGTCTTCGTCGCCAGCGGCCACTACGACCTCGCGACGCCGTACTTCGCCACGCGCTACACGCTCGATCACCTGGGGCTGCCCGAACACCTGCGCGCCAACGTCGAAGAGCAGCGCTACGACGGCGGGCACATGATGTACGTCGACCTCGAGATGCTCGCGCGGATGAAGCGCGACCTGGCGAGCTTCGTCGCGGCCGCGAGCGCCCCCGGGCGCCTCGCCCCCGGCTGAGCGTCCGAGCGGCCGCGCCCCCTCGGGGGCCGACCGCTCGGAATCGGGCGTCGGCGTCGGGCCCTGCCGTCAGTCTTCGCGCTCGAGCGCGGCAGCGAGCGCGGCCTGGACCCGCTTCGGGTCGGCGCGGCCGGAGGTCGCCCGCATCGTCTGGCCGACGAAGAAGCCGAGCAGCCCCTTCTTCCCGGCGCGGTACGCGGCGCGCTCGTCCGGGTGCGCGGCGAGCACGTCCGCGACCGCTCGGTCGATCGCACCGGCGTCGTCGACGACCGCCAGCGCGTGCCGTTCGATCACCTCCGCCGGCGTCCCCTCGCCAGCGGCGACGCGCCGCAGCGCTTCGCGCATGCCGGCGGCGTGCAGCGTGCCGCCCTCGAGCGCAGCCAGCAGGTCGGCCAACGCGGCGCCGTCGAGCGTCGGCGCGAGCGAGCCTCCATCGCGCAGCGCCGCGCGGACGTCCTGCGCCACCCAGGGCGCCGCAGCGGGCGCCGCCGTGCCGACGGCCACGGCCGCGTCGAACAGGTCGGCGAGGCCCGGCTCGGCGGCGATCAGCCCGGCATCGACCGGGAGCACGCCGGCCGCCAACCACGCCTCGGCCCGGCGCCGCTCGGCCGGCGCGAGGGCGGCGAGCGGGTCGGGCTCGGTGCCCTCGGACCCTGCGCCACGCGTGCGGGCTTCAGCGGGGCTCGGTTCGACGTTCCGATCCGGCGCCGCGGCGACCGCCTCGGGCCGCCGGCCGTCCTTGAGGGTGACGATCCGGTTCCACACCAGGTCGGTGCCGCGGCCGTCCTCCGGGTCGCGCCAGAAGTACCCGAGGCGTTCGAACTGATAGCGCCGGTCGGCAGGATCCGCGGCCACGGAGGGCTCGATCCAGCCGTGCCGGAGGGCGAACGAGGTCGAGTCGAGGTCGTCGCGGAAGTCGCTGCCGTCGGCGCCGGGCTCGGCGCTGCGGAAGAGCCGGTCGTACAGCCGGAACTCGGCCGGCAGCGCGGTGGCGGCGTCGACCCAGTGGATCGCGGCCCACACCTTGACGCCCTCCGGGTTGCGGCCCAGCGACCCCGGGACCACGGTGGCGTGGACGGCCGTCGTGCGCCCGTCGCCGTCGACCTCCACGCCGTCGCACCGCACGACGACCGCGTGGCGCAGCCGGACCGCGCGGCCCGGCGCCAGGCGCTTGAAGCCGGCGGGGGGCTCGAGCGCCACGTCGTCGCGCTCGATCCAGAGCCGCGTGCCCAACGGCACGAGCCGCGACCCCTCGGCGTCGACGTCGTCGGGGTAGGAGGGGGCGTCGACGCCGTCGATGCCGTCGAGCTCACCGTCGGGGTCGGCGAGCAGCAGCGGCACGGGGTCGACGACGGCCATCACGCGCGGCGCCACCGGGTTGAGCGCGTCGCGCACGCAGGTGTCGAGCAGTGCCGGGTCGGTGTGGCTGTTCGCCTTGGTGACGCCCACGCGCGTCACCAGGTCGCGCACGGCTTCCGGCGGCACGCCGCGGCGCCGCAGGGCGGTCAGCGTCGGCATCCGCGGGTCGTCCCAACCCGACACGTACCCCTCGCGCACCAGCGCGAGCAGCCGCCGTTTGGAGGTCACGGTGTAGTCGAGCGAGAGGCGCGCGAACTCGTACTGCCGCGGGCGCGGTTCGGGGAAGAGCCGCTCGACGAGCCAGTCGTAGATCGCCCGGTTGTTGTCGAACTCGAGCGTGCAGAACGAGTGCGTGACGCCTTCGAGCGCGTCCGAGAGCGGGTGCGCGAAGTCGTACAGCGGGTAGATGCACCAGGCGTCGCCCGTGCGGTAGTGGTGGGCGTGCTTCACTCGGTACAGCACGGGGTCGCGCAGGATCATGTTCGGGCTCGCCAGGTCGATCTTGGCGCGCAGCACGGCGCCGCCGTCGGGGAACGCGCCTTCGCGCATCTGCCGGAAGAGCGCGCGGTTCTCCGCGGGTGCGCGGCTGCGGTCGGCGCTGGGGGCGCCGGGCTCGTTGACCGTGCCCCGGGTGGCGCGGACGGTCGCCTCGTCGCGCAGGTCGACGTAGGCGTCGCCTCGGTCGATCAGCCGTTCGGCCAGCGCGTACAGCTCTTCGAAGTAGTCGCTGGCGTAGCGCAGTTCGTCCCACTCGAAGCCGAGCCAGCGGATGTCGCGCTCGATCGCCTGGACGAAGACAGGGTCCTCCGTGGTGGGGTTGGTGTCGTCCATGCGCAGGTGCACGCGGCCGCCGTAATCGGTGGCGATGCCGAAGTCCAGCGCGATCGCCTTCGCGTGGCCGATGTGGAGGAAGCCGTTGGGCTCGGGTGGGAAGCGCGTCACCACCTGCGTCGTGCGGCCGCGGCGCACGTCGGCGTCGACGACCTCGGTCACGAAGTTCGGGGGCACGGTGCGCGCCTCGTCGGCGGGCACGCGGGCGGTGGGGGGTGGGGTGGGGGCGTCGCGCATAGGGGGGACTCCTCGAAGCTGCGAGGCTAGCATCCGGGCCGGGTCGGCGTCCTGCGCGTCAGACGAGCAGCAGGGTGACCAGCACGTAGGTCACCGGGATCGCGATCAGCTGGCTGTCGATCCGGTCGAGCACCCCGCCGTGACCGGGCAGGAACACGCCGGCGTCCTTGACGCCGACCCAGCGCTTGACGAGCGACTCGAACAGGTCGCCGGCCAGCGCCGCCAGCGGCACCACGACGGCGAAGACGAGCACGTGCAGCACGTCGAGGCGGAAGCTGGTCCACAGCGGCAGCAGCGCCATCGTGCCGGCGACGACGACCATCGCCAGCACCTGACCGCCGATCGCCCCTTCGATCGTCTTCTTGGGGCTGATGCGCGGCGCCAGCGGGCGCCTGCCCCACAGCGAGCCGAAGATGTAGCCGCCGACGTCCGTGGCGATGATCGCCAGCATGGGGAAGGCGAGATACCAGAGGCCGGTGACCCCGTCCGGGGTGTAGCGCAGGGTCAGGACGAGGCCGAACCCCCACGAGATCCACACGTAGCCGAGCAGCGTGAAGGCGAGCGATTGCAGCGAGCTGCGGTTGCTGGTCACGACCTCGGCGACGAACAGGTAGAGCACGAAGCTCACCAGCAGCAGTTCGCGCCAGGGCATCTCGCCGAGTCCGCCCGCCATCCACGGGTGGCCTGGGGGCAACGACGCCGGAAGCGTCAGCGCGCTCCAAGCCCACAGGCTGCGGCGCCGGATCGGGATGCCGCGCAAGCCGAGCATGGTCGCGTACTCCTGCACCGCGATGGCGGTGAGGATCAGGTAGGCGGGCCCGAGCAGGGGCAGGCCCACCCACAACACGACCAGGGTCGCGAGAAAGGCTGCGAAGGCCGACGTGACCCGGACGAGGTGCAACGGTCGGCTCCCGGCCTCAGACGGCCAGGATGTCCTCTTCTTTGGCCTTCGTGCGCTGGTCGATCGCGGCGACGAACTCGTCGGTCAGCTTCTGCACGTCGCCCTCGCCGTGGCGGGTCTCGTCCTCGGTCAG
>JAABRX010000242.1 GCA_011390675.1 Trueperaceae bacterium
CGTTCTACATCTATCAGAACGCGTTCGTGCACTTCCAGATGGGCTTCGCCTCGGCGCTCGCCTACATGCTGCTGCTGTTCGTCGGCACGCTCACGCTCGTGAACTTCATCGCGCGCCGTCGCTGGGTGCACTATGGCTGAGCGCCCGATGGCACCCGATCCGGAGGGCGCGGCGGAGCAGGCACGCCGCCGGAAGCGCGTCGCGGCCACGGTGCGCTCCGGTCTCGTCTACGCGCTCCTCGTGGTCTTCGCCTTCCTGACGCTGTTCCCGTTCCTGTGGATGGTCATCACGTCCTTCAAGCTGCCGAGCGACGTGTTCCGCATCCCACCGACGTTCACGCCGACGCTGCTGTTCACCGACACCCCGTTCGCGAACTACGCCGAGGTCCTGTTCGAGTTCGACTTCCTGCGCTACGCCGCGAACTCGCTCTTCGTCGCCTCGATCGCGGCGACGGGCCAGCTCGTGACCTGCTCGCTGGCCGGCTTCGCCTTCGCGCGGATGCGCTTCCCGCTCAAGAACGTCTTGTTCGGGCTGCTGATCTTCACGCTGCTGATCCCGATCGAGGTCACGATCATCCCCGAGTTCCTGCTCATGGTGCGCTTGGGTTGGCTCGACACCTACCTGCCGTTGATCGTCCCGTCGCTCATGGTCGGTGCGTTCGGGACGTTCCTGCTCACCGAGTTCTTCAAGACCGTCCCGGCGAGCCTCGAGGAGGCCGCCACGATCGACGGCGCCTCGGCCTTCGCGATCTACCGCCACATCTTCCTGCCGCTCTCGGTCCCTGCGCTGGCCAGCCTGTTCGTGATCGCCTTCATCACCAACTGGAACGAGCTGCTGCGGCCGGTGCTCTACATCTCGGAACGGAACCTGCGCACGCTCCCGCTCGGGTTGACCACGCTCCAGGGCCAGTACGACTCGAGCTGGACGCTGATCATGGCGGGCTCGATCATCTCGATCCTGCCGATGATCCTCGTGTACCTGGCCGCTCAGAAGTACATCATCCGGGGCTTCATGTCGTCCGGCATCAAGTGAGCACCCGCGTCACGGTCGAGCGACGCGCGTTCGGTGAAGGCCTCCCCGGGAGGGTCGTGGTGCTCCATACGGACACGCTCGACCTGCGCCGCGTCACGATGCCGAGCCGGGACCGCGCCCGCGAGGCGGCGCACCTCCTGGCCGGGATCACCGGCGAGAGCAGCGCGACGCTCGCGCTTCCGGCCGCGACGATCGGCGCTCGCCACGCACCCAACGAGCTGCGGCGCGATGGGCCCGAGCACTACCTCACCCTCCGTGCGGCGCTCAGCGCTTGGGCCGCCCGCACCGGCACCGCCGCCCTCATGGCCGACCAAGCGCCCACCCGGACCGGACAGTACCTGGACGCGTTGCGCTCGCGGGCTGCGATCGCCACGTCCGAGTGGCGCGTCGACGCTCGCCCCGCCACGCGCGTCGTGCCGGTCGCAGGTCTGGCGCCGCTGCGCCACCTCGGCGCGGCGGGCTCGCGCGCACTGGCGGTCAACAGCCACTTCTTCCTGTTCGACCCTCGGGAGCTCGACGCCCCGACCGCTGCGTTCGGCGACCCAGTCGGGCTGCTCGCCTACGCCGGCCGCATCGTGAGCCCGCCCATCCTGCCGCGCGCAGCCCTCGTGCACGCCGGCGGTCGATGGCGCGTCACGCACCTCGGCCTCGCCGACCTCCTGATCGACCTGCCGGGCGGCCTGACCGTGGACGCCGGCGATCCGCGCGCCGCCCGCGTGCGCTACCGCGGCGACGGGCTTCCGGACACGGAGTGGAGCTGCGCCGTCGAGGCATGCCTCCAAGGCGCGCACGTGAGCGTCCTGCGCGACGGCGGTGGGGTCCGCCTGCCGCACGGCGCGCTCGCCATCGCCTTCGACGCGGAGCTCCCGAGCGGGGTGCGCGCAGCGCTCGAAACGGGCGCGCGGGTTCGTTATCGGTTGCGGCACCTCCCGGACCTCCGCGCCGCGCTGCAAGGGGGCCCGCTGTTGCTGCGCGACGGCGACGTCGCCGTGGATGCCGAGAGCTTTCGGCGGGAGCGGTTCGAGACGCTCGGTTCGAGCGACCCGACCGCGCCGCTGGTCTTCCCTGCCGACGCCGACCGGACCCGCGCGGCCCGCGTCGGGATCGGCGTCCGGGGCGACGGGTCGCTCGTCGTGATCGCGGTCGAGGGACGCTCGTCGCTGAGCCGGCGCGAGGGAAACGCCACGAGCGGGTGCACGTTGCTCGAGCTCGCCGAAGTCCTCCGGGACCACGGGGCCGTGGACGCCCTGAACCTCGACGGTGGCGGCTCGGCTCAGGTGTTCCACGGAAGCGACGCGGTGCTCGGTTCCAGCGACACGCGTGGCGACCCCAACGCATCCTTCGATCGCCCGGTGCCCGTCGCGGTGCTCGCGCGCCCATGACGCGCGCGCTCGCGTCTAGGCGCCGGAGCGCCTCACAGCTCCCTGCGCTCGAGCCGGGCCGCGGCGAGCCCCAGGAGGACCGCCGTGGCCGCGAGCGCCACGAGCGCGGGCCGGACGTACTCGACCGGGGGCACGCCGACGACGAGCCCCACCAGCGAACCGAGCAGGAGGCTCGGTAGCCAGTCGCGGAGCGGGCCGATCAGGCCGAGGAGCGGCACCACGATGAGGACCCCTGCGGCGAGCGGCACGATCACCAAGGGTGGACGCACGAACGAGGCAGCGGCGGCGGCCACGGCAACGGCGAACGCGAGGTAGAGCGAGGTGAGCAGCATGCCGAGGAGCATCGCGCCGGCCGGGAGGTCGCCGAGGAGCACGATCGCCTCGTACCAGGCGCCGAGCGTTCCCAGCACGAAGGCGGCGATCGTCGCCAGCGTGACCACCGCGTAGCGCGGGGCGAGGAGCCTCCAGACACGGCGCACCCGCGAGCGGTAGAAGGCGGCGCGCTCGATCGGCTGGTCGAAGGCCAGAGCGCCGGCGGCGACCGCGAGCACGACGAGGAGGCCGATCTGCATGACGTTGCCCAGGTACTGCTCGAGTCCCGTGGCCGGCGTCGGCGGCGGCAAGGTGACGGTGATGTCGCCGGCGAAGCGCTGCAGGATCTCCTCCATGTAGCGAGCGCTGATCGGTCCGAGGAGGCCGAAGAAGAGGAACACGGCCACGAGCGCGATCCATGAGCGGGTGCGCACCAGCCGAAGCCATTCGAGACGCCAGAGGTTCATCCGGTCAACTCCAAGAAGACGTGCTCGAGATCGACCTCGGCGGGAGCGATGCCGACGACCCGCGCCCCGGCGTCGGCGAGGGTGCGCACGAGCTCGGCCTCGGCGGCCTCGGTCGAGGCGACTGTGACCCGCAGCCGGTCGAGCCCGGGTTGCTCGACGTGGTGCACCCACGGTGCCGCCTCGAGCGCGTCGACCACGCCGTCGAACGGGGCGCGCAGGCGCACGGTGAAGGCGGGCGCCGCCCTGCCGGCGAGGAGGTCGCGCGTCGAACCCTGGAACAGGAGCCGACCGTCGCGGAGGATGCCGATCGTGTCGCAGACCTGCTGGACGTCGACCAGGATGTGGCTCGAGAAGAGGACGGTGGTCCCGCCGCGGAGATCGGAGACGAGGTCGAGCACGTCCCGACGGCCAGCTGGGTCGAGCGCGGCGGCGGGCTCGTCGAGCACGAGCAGCGTCGGCTCGCCCGCCATCGCGGCTGCGAGCCCGAGCCGCTGCAGCATGCCGCGCGAGAACCCACCGCTGGCGCGGTCCGCGGCGTCGGCCAGGCCGGTGCGGCGGAGCGTGGAATCGACCGCCTCCGCCGACGGGGTGAGCCCCACGAGCGATCGCGCCAGCGCCACCACCTCGCGGGCGGTCAGCCACGGCTCGAACGAGGGCGTATCGGGGACGAGCGCGATGCGCTGCTGATCGACCGCGAGCGTCACGGTGCCCGACGACGGTTGCCTCAAGCCGACGAGGATCGACAGCAGCGTCGTCTTGCCGGCGCCGTTGGGTCCCACCAGGCCATACACCGATCCTCGAGGCACGTCGATGTCGACGTCGGCGAGGGCGATCACGCCTCCGTAGACCTTGCCGAGACCTCGGGTCGTGACGACCGCTGGCGCGTCGCTGGCGCTCGACGCGCCCGGCGTCATCGCGGCGCCCGTCCGAGCGTCAGGTAGGCGAGCGGCCCGAGCGGCATCGAGAGCACGCAGATGAGCGCCCACGCCCACTTCGGCAGATACCGCACCGCCGGAGCCCGCACCAGGTCGACGAGGGCGTAGGCCGCGAGCGCCACGGCCAGCACGAGGAGCGGAGCGAGGGCACGCAGGTCGATGTCCATATGGGCACCATCGTAGGCACCCGGGTGCGATCGCGCGAGGGACACCGATTGCGCCCACGCCCCCGATCAGGGCGGCGCGACCCGCAGCGTCGGGACCGCCTCGTCTTGGAAGCGGACGCGCCGGTGCACCGGGCGCACCTCGAGCACGAGCGCCGCGACGGCGTCCGCGACGACCGTCACGGTGGTACCGGCCACGACCATGGCGTCTTCGCTCGGGTCCGCGCCGTCGACGGCCACGAGCCAGCTCCCGGGTTCGAGCGGTCCCAAGCGGAAAGCGCCGTCCACGCCGACGGTCGCCGTCCGTTCGACCCCGTTCCGCGCCAGGGTCACCGTGGC
>JAABRX010000243.1 GCA_011390675.1 Trueperaceae bacterium
AGCGCTGCCCCGAGAAGTTGACCGGCGAGCCGTGGGTGAGGTGGCCCCCGTGCGCCAGGTCCATGCCCATGATCGTGTCGCCCGGGTCGAGCAGCGCGTGGAACACCGCCAGGTTGGCCGAGCTGCCCGAGTGCGGCTGCACGTTCGCCCACTCGGCGCCGAAGAGCCGCTTGGCGCGCTCGATGGCCAGCGTCTCGACCTCGTCGACCACGTCGCAGCCACCGTAGTAACGCTTGCCCGGGTACCCCTCGGCGTACTTGTTGGTGAGCACCGTGGCGGTGGCGGCGCGCACGGCGCGCGAGGTGAAGTTCTCGGACGCGATGAGCTCCAGACCGTCGAGCTGGCGTTCGGCCTCGCGGTCCGTCAGCGCGAACAGCTCGGGGTCGACGGCGCGCAGGTCGGCGTCGAGGTAGGGGAAGGGGTTCATGGCGCGCAATGTACCGCGGGTCCGCGGACCCGACGGCGCGCTACCCTGCCGTATGGAACCCGTCCGGTTCGGCCCCACCGGCTTGCAGGTCTCGCCGCTCTGCCTCGGGATGATGAGCTACGGCGACACGTCCTGGCGCTCCTGGATGCTCGACGAGGCGGCCGCCGAGCCGTTCGTCCGGGACGCCCTCGACGCCGGCATCAACTTCTTCGACACCGCCAACGTCTACTCGCGCGGGGTCTCCGAGGAGATCACCGGGCGGCTTCTCGCGAAGCACGCGCGCCGCGACGAGGTGGTGATCGCCACCAAGGTGCACGGCCGCATGGGCGAGGGCCCCAACCGCCAGGGGCTGTCGCGCAAGCACGTGTTCGACGAGGTGGCGGCGTCGCTCCGGCGCCTCGGCACCGACTACATCGACCTCTACCAGATCCACCGCTTCGACCCGCACACGCCGCTCGAGGAGACCCTCGAGGCGCTGCACGACGTCGTCAAGGCCGGTTGGGTGCGCTACCTGGGCGCCTCGAGCATGGCCGCGTGGCAGCTCGCCAAGGCGCTCGGCATCAGCGAGCGCCGCGGCTGGCACGGCTTCGTCAGCATGCAGGACCACTACAACCTGCTCGACCGCGAGACCGAGCGCGAGATGATGCCGCTCGTGCGCGACGCCGGCCTGGCCGCGATCCCCTGGAGCCCGCTGGCGCGCGGCTTCCTCACGCGCCGCCCCGAGGAGCAGCGGTCGACCGCGCGTGGATCGGACGAGCCGATCGCCGATCAGCTCTACGCCGTGCCGTGGCGGGATGCGGTCGTGAACGCGGTGTGCGACGTCGCCGACGCGCGCGGCGTGGCGCCGGCGCAGATCGCGCTGGCCTGGGTGGCCTCGCGGCCGGGGGTCACGGCGCCGATCGTGGGCGCGACCAAGCCGCACCACTTGAGCGACGCGATCGCGGCGCTCTCGATCGAACTCACCGGCGACGAGGTCGCGCGGCTCGAGGCGCCCTACGGGGCGCGGCCGCTGGGGCCGTCGGCGCCGTAGCCGACGCAGGCGCGAAGGCTCAGGTCAGGTCGGGCATCGCAGCGTCGATGGTGGGGTCCTCGAAGGTGAAGCCGGCCTCGAGCAGCCGCGCCGGCACCACCCGCTGGGAGGCGAGCAAGAGCGCGTCGGCGACGCCGCCGAGCACGATCCGCAGCGCGAAGGCGGGTGCCGGCAGCCACACGGGCCGCCCGAGCGCCTTCGCCGCCGCGCGCGTGACGTCGATCTGCCGGGCGGGCTCGGGGGCGGTGAGGTTCACGGCCCCGGACACGTCGTGGTCGAGCAGCCAGGCGAACGCGCGGCCGACGTCGCGCCCCGACACCCACGGCATCCATTGACGCCCCGATCCGAGCGGGCCCCCCGCGAACAGCTTCACCGGCAGCAGCAGCTTCTGCCACGCCTCGGCCTCGCGGTCGAACACGACCCCGAAGCGCACGACGACCAGCCGCGAGCGCTCCGCAGCGGGTGCGGCGGCGGCCTCCCACTTCTCGGCCATCGGCACGAGCGCGAAGCTCGGGTCGCCGGGGTTCGAGGCCTCGGTGAGCACCTCGTCGCCGCGGTCGCCGTAGAGCCCCACGCCCGAGCCCTGCAGCCACACCCGCGGCGCGGCGGGGGACAGGGCGGCGGCCTCGACGAGCGTCGTGGTCGCGTCGACCCGGCTCCCCTCGACGCGCGCGCGGTGCGCGGCGTCGAGCCGACCCGCCGCGATCGAGGAGCCGGCGAGGTTGAGCAGCGCGGCGGCGCCGTCGAGGACCTTGGCGAGGCGCTCGAGCTCGGCCGCGTCGCCTTGGCGGGCGGCGGTCGGGTTCCACACGACCGGGGTCACCCCGGGCGGCCACGCGCCGCCCTCGCGGCGCGTGAGCACCGTCACCGGCCCGCGCGGGCGCAGCGCCTCGATCGCACGGGCACCGATGACGCCGCTTGCGCCGGCGATGACGAGTCGCTCGTTCTCCATGAACCTGGTGTACCGCACCTTGAACCTGTTTAGGATGTGCGGCAGCACGGTCTGCGGCCGTGTCCGCAGGCTCACGGACCCGACCGTCGGCGCCGCCCCTCGGGACGGATCCGGCGCGTCGCGCGTAGGAGGCACCACGTGGATGATCGCACCGCCGAACCGCCGGCGCACGACCGGCACCCCCCGACCGCCGAGGCCGAAGCGGCGCACCAGGAGCCGCCGACCTCCGAGGCCGAGCAGCGCCCTTCGGGGGCGCTCGCGATCACGGCGTTCCTCGTCGTGGCGATCCTCGTGTCCTGGTTCGGTATGTACGCGCTGAACGTCGTGAGGAACTGACGCCGTGGACGAGAAGCACCACGACCAGATCGCCAAGTGGGAGCGTCGGTGGATCGCGGGCTCCGCGCTGATGACGCTGACCTTCGTCTTCTTCATCGCCTACTCGTTGGCGACCGAAGGGGCCCACATCGCCCAGTCGGCGGCCCGCGGCACCCCCGAGCAGCTGCTGGCGCAAACGATCTTCACCGACCCCGGCGTCCGGGCCACCGGCCCCAACCAGTACGACGTGAGCATCGTCGGCCAGGCCTTCGTGTGGCAGCCCGAGACCGTCCGCGTGCCGGTCGACGCCGAGATCACCTTCTATCTGACGGCGCGCGACGTGATCCACGGCTGGCAGGTCGAGAACACGAACCTGAACGTCGAGGTCATCCCCGGCGAGGTGTCGCGCTTGCAGACCACGTTCAGCCGGCCGGGCCGCTACCGCGTCAGCTGCAACGAGTACTGCGGCATCGGGCACCAGAACATGATCGGCTGGATCGAGGTCGTGCCCGCCTCGCAGCTCGTCGCCGAAGTGCCCGTCGAGACCGGTCCGGCCGACGGCGCGGCGGTGTACGCGAGCAACTGCGCGTCGTGCCACGGCGCGAACGGTGCGGGCGTGGCGGGCGTCTTCCCGCCGCTCGCCGGCCATGCTGCCGACCTGGCTGCCCTCGACGGCGGCCGCACCTACCTGATCGACACGTTGCTCTACGGCCTGCAGGGCGCCATCGTGATCGACGGGACCAGCTACTCGGGCGTCATGCCTGCCTGGCCCCAACTGAGCGACGACGCGATCGCGGCGGTGCTCGACCACATCGTCACGCTCGATGGCAGCGACGGCCCCGAGTTCACGGTCGAGGAGGTCGAGGCCGAGCGCGGCAAGGGCCTCGCCGCCAGCGACGTCCTGACGCTGCGCCAACAGGTGGTCGGTCCGTGAGCGCGACCTTCCGCACTCGTTCAGCGCCTACCAGATCGCTACCGGAGGCCCCGCATGGCCGTGACCACCGCCACCGGCGCGCGCGTCGTCGCCGCCGACGCGTTCGCCCCCGCCAAACGGGTCTCGCTCGCCTACCTGATGACGGGCCTGATCGCCCTGCTGGTCGGCGCGGCGCTCGGCCCGTTCCAGGCCTTCAACTACGGCGGCATCGACCTGTACGGTCTGCTGCCGTTCCTGCAGTCCTACTACCAGGGGCTGACGCTCCACGGCGTGCTGAACGCGCTCGTCTTCACGACCTTCTTCAACGCCGGCCTGCTCTTCTACCTGCCGGTGCGCGAGCTCGAGGCCAAGCCGGCCATGACCTGGATGTGGGGCTCGTTCGGCATCGGCGTCGCCGGCCTGGTCATCGCCGGTGCGGGCATCCTCAGCAACACGAGCAACGTGCTCTACACCTTCTACCCGCCGCTCTTCGGGCACTGGAGCTTCTACACGGGCCTGGCGCTCGTCGTGGTCTCGAGCCTGATGGTCGGCGCCGAGGTCATCCGGATGCGCCACGTCTGGCGCAAGGCCAACCCCGACAAGGCCACGCCGATCGTGACCTACATGAGCACCATCACTTGGATGATGTGGATGCTCGCCTCGGTCGGCCTCGTCTTCTCGGTCGTGGTCTTCCTGATCCCCTGGTCGTTCGGTTGGCGCGAGGGCGTCGACCCGCTCCTTGCGCGCACCCTGTTCTGGTACACGGGGCACCCGATCGTCTACTTCTGGTTGCTGCCGGCGTACGTGAGCTGGTACGCGCTGGTGCCCAAACAGGCCGGCGGCGAGCTGGTCTCGGATCCGCTCGCGCGCCTCGCCTTCTTGATGTTCCTGCTCTTCAGCGTGCCGGTGGGCTTCCACCACCAGTTCACGGACCCGGGCATCCCGGCCGGTTGGAAGATGGTGCACAGCTTGCTGACGAT
>JAABRX010000244.1 GCA_011390675.1 Trueperaceae bacterium
AGGTCCTCTCCGCCCTGGACGGCGCCTTCGCCGTCGCGGCCTGAGGCCGGGGAGTCCCCATGACCCAGAAGCTCTTGAAGAAGGCCTACACCGAGGTCAGCTACGTTTCGGGCCCGCTGCTGTTCCTGCAGAACGCCCCCGACCTCTCGTACAACGCGATCGTACGCATCGTCGACGGCAGCGGCCGCGAGCGCGGCGGCCAGGTCATCGAGGTGTCGAAGGAGTACACGGTTTTGCAGGTCTTCGAGGAGACCTCGGGCATCGACCTCTCCAGCACCACGGTCAACCTGGTCGAGGACGTCGCGCGCCTCGGCGTGTCGAAGGACATGATCGGGCGCCGCTTCAACGGCATCGGCCAGGCGATCGACGGCCTGCCGCCGGTGGTCGCGGAGCAGCGGCTGCCGATCGGCGGCGCGCCGATCAACCCCGTCGCCCGCGAGAAGCCCGAGGAGTTCATCCAGACGGGCATCTCGACGATCGACACGCTGATCAGCCTGGTACGCGGCCAGAAGCTGCCGATCTTCTCGGGCTCGGGCCTGCCGGCCAACGAGCTCGCCGCCCAGATCGCCCGCCAGGCGACCGTCATCGGCGAGGACACCGAGTTCGCCGTCGTGTTCGCGGCGATGGGCGTCACGCAACGCGAGTTGACCTTCTTCACCCAGGAGTTCGAGCGCACGGGCGCGCTGGCGCGCTCGGTGCTGTTCCTGAACAAGGCCGACGACCCGGCGGTCGAGCGGTTGCTCACGCCCAAGATGGCGCTCACGGCCGCCGAGTACCTCGCCTTCGAGCACGACTACCACGTGCTCGTCATCCTCACCGACATGACCAACTACTGCGAGGCGCTGCGCGAGATCGGCGGCGCGCGCGAGGAGATCCCGGGTCGCCGCGGTTACCCCGGCTACATGTACACGGACCTCGCGTCGATCTACGAACGCGCCGGCGTGGTGCAGGGCAAGAAGGGCTCGGTCACCCAGCTGCCGATCCTGTCGATGCCGGACGACGACGTCACCCACCCGATCCCCGACCTCACCGGCTACATCACCGAGGGGCAGATCTACCTGGCGCGCGACCTGCACAACAAGGGCATCTACCCGCCGATCAACCCCGGGCCGTCGCTGTCGCGCCTGATGAACAACGGCATCGGCGAGGGCAAGACCCGCAAGGACCACAAGAACGTCGCGGACCAGCTGCAGGCGGCCTACGCCAACGGCCTCGACCTGCGGCGCCTGGTGGCGATCACCGGCGAGGACGCGTTGTCCGAGAACGACAAGCTGTACCTGAAGTTCGCCGACGAGTTCGAGAAGGCGTTCATCAACCAGGGTAGCGAGAACCGCACGGTCGACGACTCGCTCACGATCGCCTGGTCGATCCTGTCCAAGCTGCCGAAGAGCGAGCTGACGCGCCTCTCCAACGACCAGATCGACAAGTACTACGGCGCCAAGATGGACGAGCTGTGGGGCGCCGCGAAGTCCGGGATCTGAGAGGAGGCGACCCGTGGCCGAGAACATCGCCCCCACCCGCTCGAACCTGCTGCAGCGCCGCGACCAGCTCAAGCTGGCCGTGCGGGGGGCCGACCTCCTCAAGCGCAAGCGCGACGCGCTGATCGGCGAGTTCTTCGCGCTGGTCAAGACCTCGCTCGCGGCGCGACGGGCGCTGACCCAGGCGAGCCAGGAGGCGTACCTGTCGCTCTTCCTGGCCAACGCCTGGGACGGCCCCGAGTCGTTGCGTTCGCTCGGCCTGGCCGAGGGCGGGTCCCTCGACGTCGAGATCAGGGTCGAGAACCTGTTCGGCGTCAAGGTCCCGCAGGTTCAGCCGCCGGAGTTCGGCGATGCCGAGCTGCCCTTCTCGCCGCTGGGCGTGGGCGCCCGCACGCTCGACACCGCCGCCCAGTTCCGCGCCCTCACGGAGGCGATCGTCCGGGTCGCCGCGACCGAGACCCGGTTGCGGCGCATCGGCGAGGAGATCAAGAAGACCAGCCGCCGGGTGAACGCGCTCGAGCAGCTGGTGATCCCCAACATCGGCCGCCAGATCAAGGACATCCGCAGCGTCCTCGACCAGCGCGCGCTGGAGGAGGTCACCGTCCTCAAGCGCATCAAGTCGAAGCTCGAGTCGCGTGACGACGAGCGCCAGGCCAAGGAGCGCGCCGCGCAGACCGCCGCCTGAGCGCCCCCCGCGAACCCGCCCGCACCGGCGCCCCTCATCGGGGCGCCGGTTAGCATGGACGGCATGCCGAGCCACGCGCCCCACCGTCTCCCGCCTGCCGCGCGCCTCGTCGCGCTGGCCCTGCTCGTCGGCCTGGTGGGCTGCGCGCCCGCCACCGCCGGTGAGGGCGCCGACGTCCGCCCCTTCCGGCTGCCGCCGATCGACCTCGAACAGCGCTACGTGGTGGCCGTCTACGACATCGAGGCCGAGCCCACGCGCGTCGACGTCAGCCTGCTCCCCGCGCGCGAGCGCGACGCACGCCTGTTCACCGACCTGGGGACCGGGATCGGCGACATCGTCACCCGCGAGCTCTTCGAGCTGGGTCGTTTCCAGCTGGTCGAGCGGCGCGAGCTCGCGGCGGTGCTCGCAGAGCAGGACCTGGGCGATACCGGGCGCTTCGACGCCGCGACCGTCGCCGACGTCGGCCGGCTGGTGGGCGCCGAGCTGATCCTGGTGGGCGCGGTGACGGAACTGTCGATCGACCGCGCCGGCGCCGTCGTGCCCGGCTTCCTCGGGGGCGCGACGGTGACGACCGTGCAGGTCGGCGTCGAGTTCCGCTTCGTCGAGGTGGCCACGGGCCGCATCCTCGGGATCGGCAGCGGCATCGGCCGCGGGACGGACGCCGAGGTCACGGTCGACGGCCTGCAGCAGGCGCTGCGGCTGCTGCGCGTCGGCACCGTCCGCCAGTCGATCGTGGCGGGCGCCCTGCGCAACGCCATCCGCGACGCGGTCGAGCAGGCCGCCCTCGGGTTGCCGCCGCGGGGCTGAGCGCGCGGGGACCCGCGGCGCGGCCCGGCCTAGCGTCGGCGGCCCGCGGTCCCTTCCGACCCGTCCGCCGCGGACGGTTTCACAGACCACGCGCGCGCGGGCGGCTAGACTGCTGCATGACCCTGCGTCCCAGCCTGCCGTTGCCGATCGTGGTGGCGCCGTGAGCGACACCGCCGCCCGTGGCCTGCGCATGGCCGACCTGCTCAAGAGCATGGTCGCGCGCGGTGCGTCCGACATCCACCTGCAGGCCGGCGCGCCGCCCCACCTGCGCCTCGATGGGGACCTCGTCGCCTACGAGGGGGTGCCGCCGCTCACCCCCGAACAGACCGAACAGATCGCCATGGCGATGATGACCGACTCGCAGCGGGCGCTCTTCGCGCACCGGCACGAGCTCGACTTCGCCTTCACCATCCCGGCCGTGGCGCGCTTCCGCTGCAACCTCATGCGCCAACGCGGCTCGATCGGCGTCGTCATGCGCGTGGTCGCCGACGCGATCCCCTCCTTCGAGGCCCTCGGCCTGCCGCCGGCCGTCGTCAGCGAGCTCGCCAGCCAGCCTCGCGGCCTGGTGCTCGTGACCGGGCCGACCGGCTCGGGCAAGTCCACGACGCTCGCCGCCATGGTCGACTTCATCAACCGCCGTTTCCCGCGCAACGTGGTGACGATCGAAGACCCGATCGAGTTCCTGCACCGCAACCAACAGTCGCTGGTCATCCAGCGCGAGATCGGGCTCGACACCGCCGACTTCGTCGACGCCCTCAAGTACGCGATGCGCCAGGACCCCGACGTCATCATGGTCGGCGAGATGCGCGACAAGGCGACGGTAGAGGCGGCGCTGACGGCAGCCCAGACCGGCCACCTGGTGCTCTCGACCCTGCACACGCTCGACGCCATCCGCACCGTCAACCGCGTCATCGACTTCTTCCCGCCGTACGAGCGCAACCAGATCCGGATCCTGCTGTCGGAGTCGCTGCTCGGCATCCTGTCGCAGCGCCTGCTGCCGCGCGCCGACGGGCCTGGGCGCACGCTGACGACCGAGGTCCTCGTCAACACCCCGCTGATCCGCGACTACATCAAGGACGAGACGAAGACCGGGCTCATCAAGGACGCGCTCATGCAGGACAACCTGCGCGGCATGCAGACCTTCGATCAGCACCTGGTCGACCTCTACCTCGGCGGCTCGATCCGCCTGGAGGACGCCGTCTACGCCGCCACGAGCCCCCACGAGTTGCAGCTGATGATCACCCAGCGCGCCGGCGGGCGCGGCGACGTCAACGAGGCGGAGTTCGAGCGGCTCGCCGCGCAACGCGGGCCCGTCAGGGGCTAGCCCCAGGCCGGCACGTTCGGCCGCCACGGCAGAGTGCGCAGGGCGCGCGCCCGGAGGTCGTAGGCGTCGGCCTCGACGACCCGCGCTTCTACGACGTCACCGATGACGACCGTGCCGTCCGTGTCGAGCGTCACGCGCCCGTCGACGTCGGGCGCGTCGGCATGGCTGCGGCCGACCATCTCGCCGGGCAGTTCGCCCACGTCGTCGACGATCACCTGCAGCACGCGGCCGACCTTGGCCGTCTGGATCTC
>JAABRX010000245.1 GCA_011390675.1 Trueperaceae bacterium
GGTTCACGTTCACGGCAGTTCTATGGGCTGCGACAGGCAGCCCATAGAACTGCTTGGAGCAGCGGCGAAGCCGCGGCTCACGGCATACGGTGCCCCCGCGCCAGCGCGTGCACCTCGGCGCGGATGGCGTCGGGGTCGCCGCCCTCGAGCGCGCGGTCGATGAGGTCGGCGACCGTCGCCATGTCGTCCGTCGTGAAGCCGCGCGTGGTCAGCGCCGGCGTGCCGAGGCGGATGCCCGAGGTGATCCACGGCTTGCGCTCGTCGAAGGGCACCATGCTCTTCGAGACGGTGATGTGGACGGGGTCGAGCAGGTCGACCGCCTTCTTGCCGGTGAGCCCCTTGGGGCGCAGGTCGACGAGCAGCAGGTGGTTGTCGGTGCCGCCCGAGACGATGCGCCAGCCGCGCGCCTGCAGGGCGGCGGCCAGCGCCCGCGCGTTGGCGATCACGGCCTCCTGGTAGCCGCGGAACGACGGCTGCAGCGCCTCCTCGAACGCCACGGCCTTGGCGGCGATGGCGTGCATCAGCGGCCCACCCTGGCTGCCGGGGAAGACCGCCCGGTCGACCAGGGCGCCGATCTCGGGGTCCGAGCCGAAGGCGATCCCCGAGCGCGGTCCGCGCAGCGTCTTGTGGGTCGTGCTGGTGACCACGTGGGCGTACGGCACCGGGTCGGGGTGCAGGCCGGCCGCGATGAGGCCGGCGATGTGGGCGACGTCGGCCAGCAGGTAGGCGCCGATCTCGTCGGCCACCGCGCGGAAGGCGGCGAAGTCGATCGGGCGGCTGTAGGCCGACGCGCCGGAGATGATCATCTTGGGCCGGTGCTCGAGCGCCAGGCGGCGCACCTCGGTCATGTCGATGCGCTCGCTGTCGCGGTCGACGGGGTAGGCCACCACCCGGTACTGCCGACCCGAGAAGTTGACCGGCGAGCCGTGCGTCAGGTGACCGCCGTGCGACAGGTCCATCCCCATGATGAGGTCGCCGGGCTCGAGCAGCGCGTGGAAGACCGCCAGGTTCGCGGAGCTGCCCGAGTGCGGCTGCACGTTCGCCCAGGCGGCGCCGAACAGGCGCTTGAGGCGCTCGATCGCCAGCGTCTCGACCTCGTCGACGACCTCGCAGCCGCCGTAGTAGCGCTTGCCGGGGTAGCCCTCGGCGTACTTGTTGGTCAGCACCGTGCCCAGCGCCGCCCGCACCGCGGCCGAGGTGAAGTTCTCGGAGGCGATCAGTTCCAGGCCGTCCCGCTGCCGTTCGCCCTCGCGCACCACCAGGTCGTGGATCGCGGGGTCGGCGTCGAGCAGGTCCTGCAGGCAGGGGTGGTCGGGGGCGGCAGGGGGGGTGCTCATGGGGGCAATCTACCGCGGCGCCTCACACCAGTCCCGGCACCGCCCCATCGATCGTCCGGTTCTCGAACGCGAAGCCGGCCTCCAGCAGCCGCTCCGGGATGACGCGCTGGGAGGAGAGCAGCAGCGCGTCCGCCACCCTGCCGAGCGCCAGGCGTAGGGCGAAGGCCGGCGCGGGGAGCCACACGGGCCGCTGCAGCGCGCGGGCCACGGCGCGGGTGACGTCGATCTGGCGGGCGGGCTCGGGCGCGGTGAGGTTGAAGGTGCCGGCGGCGGACGGCGTCTCGATGAGCCACAGCAGCGCGCGGGCGGTGTCGCGACCGCTGATCCAGGGCATCCACTGGCGGCCGGAGCCGAGCGGTCCGCCGGCGAAGAGGCGCACGGGCAGGAGCAGCTTGCGCCACGCCTCGGCGTCGCGGTCGAAGACGACCCCGAAGCGGGCGGTGACGAGCCGCGTCAGCTCGGCCGCGGGGGCGGCGGCCGCCTCCCAGGCGAGGCTGCTGGGCACGAGGACGTCGCGTGCGGGGTCGCCGGGGGCGGAGGCCTCGGTCAGGAGCTCGTCGCCGCGGTCGCCGTAGATGCCGACCGCGGAGGCCTGCAGCCACACGGCGGGGGGCGCCTCGGTGCGGCGGGCGGCGGCCAGCAGGGTCGTCGCCGCGTCGACGCGGCTGCCCTTGACGCGCGCGAGGTGCGCTTCGTCGAGGCGGCCCGCCGCGATCGACGAGCCGGCGAGGTTGACGAGCGCGGCCGCGCCGTCGAGCCGTTCGGCGAGGGCGGCGAGGGCCTCGTCGTCGCCCTGGCGGGCGGCGGCCGGGTTCCACACGAAGGGGGTGACGCCGGCGGGCCAGCTTCCGTCGGCGCGGCGGGTGAGGACGGTGATGCGCGGCGCCCCGTCGCTGCGACCCTGCAGCGCCTCGATGAGCCGCTGCCCGATGATGCCCCCGGCGCCCGCAATGATGACTTCGTGGTCCGACATTCTCTTGTGATACCCCGCCCGCCCTTCCATTACCATGTCGCGCAGCACGGTCCGGCGTGTCCGCCGGACGATCTCATGACCCCCCTGCGCGAGGAGGACCCCGTGGACGAACGACGCCCCGAGGAGCCGGCGCCCACCGCCGCTCACCCGCCGGACGAGGCCGATGGCCCGCAGCCGGACACCGAGCACCGCCCCCTGGGCGCGCTCGCGGTCGTCGGGTTCCTGACCCTGACGATCTTGGTGATGTGGTACGGCATGTACGCGCTCAACGTCGTGAGGAACTGAGGATGGACGACCGCCACCACCACGAGATCGCCAAGTGGGAGCGCCGTTGGATCGCGCTCTCCGGCCTGATGACCCTCTCGTTCGTCATCCTGATCGCCTACTCGCTCGCCACCGAGGGCGCCCACATCGCCCAGTCGGCCGCCCGCGGCAACCCGCAGACGCTGCTGCAGCAGGCGATGTTCACCGACCCCGGCGTGCGCGTCGTCGGCCCCAACCAGCTGCAGGTCTCGCTCGTGGGGCAGGCGTTCGTCTGGGTCCCCGAGACGATCCGCGTGCCCCAGGGCGCCGAGGTGGAGTTCTACCTGACCGCCCGCGACGTCATCCACGGCTGGCAGGTGGAGAACACCAACCTCAACGTGGAGGTCATCCCCGGCGAGGTGTCGCGCCTGCGCGCCAGCTTCGACGATCTCGGCACCTACCGCGTCACCTGCAACGAGTACTGCGGCATCGGCCACCAGAACATGATCGGCTGGATCGAGGTCGTGCCCGCCTCGCAGTGGGCGGTCGAGACCGCCGCCGGCGAGGTCATGGCCGACGCGTCCGGCGCCGTCGACGGTGAGAGCGTGTACGCCGCCAACTGCGCCTCCTGCCACGGCCCTGCGGGCGCCGGCATCGCGGGCGCCTTCCCGCCCCTGGCGGGTCACGCCGCCGACATCGCCGTGACCGACGGCGGCCGCGAGTACCTGGTCGATGCCATGCTCTACGGCTTGATGGGTCCGATCGTGGTCGACGGCGTCAGCTACAACGGCGTCATGCCGGCCTGGGCGCAGCTCTCCGACGCGGACATCGCCGCGGTACTCGACCACATCGTGGGCTTGGGCGGCCCGGCGGCCGACCCCTTCACCGTCGAGGAGGTCGCCGCGCAGCGCGGCCGCGGCCTCTCCGCCGCCGACGTGCTCGCGATCCGGCAGCAGGTGCTCCCGTGATCGCGCCCCTCGCCCCCCGCCTCGGAGGCCTCGCATGGCTGTGACCACCGTCCCCGTCTCCCGCGTCGACGCCTCCGCGCTCACCGGCGCCAAGCGCGTCTCGTTCGCCTACATCGCCACCGCCCTGCTCGCGCTGCTCATCGGCGCGGCGCTCGGTCCCTTCCAGGCGTGGAACTACGGCGGCATCGACCTCTACGCCCTGCTCCCCTTCCTCAAGTCGTACTACCAGGGCCTCACGCTGCACGGCGTGCTCAACGCGCTGGTGTTCACGACCTTCTTCAACGCCGGCCTGATGTTCTACCTGCCGGTGCGCGAGCTCGGCGTGAAGCCGGCGATGACCTGGATGTGGGGCTCGTTCGGGGTCGCGATCGCCGGGCTGTTGCTGGCCGGCGCCGGCATCATCTCGAACACGAGCAGCGTCCTCTACACCTTCTACCCGCCGCTCTACGGGCACTGGAGCTTCTACGTCGGCCTGGCGCTGGTCGTCGTCTCCAGCCTGATGGTGGGCGCCGAGGTCATCCGGCTGCGGGCCGTCTGGCGTCGCCAGAACCCGGGCCAGGCGACCCCGCTCGTCACCTACATGAGCGTGGTCACCTGGATGATGTGGTTGCTCGCCTCGGTGGGCCTCGTCGTCTCGGTGGTCGGCTTCCTCATCCCCTGGTCGTTCGGGCTCACCGCCGGCGTCGACCCGCTGCTGGCCCGCACGCTCTTCTGGTACACCGGCCACCCGATCGTGTACTTCTGGCTGCTGCCGGCGTACATCAGCTGGTACGCGCTGCTGCCCAAGCAGGCCGGCGGCGAGCTCGTCAGCGACCCGCTGGCGCGACTCGCGTTCCTCATGTTCCTGCTGTTCAGCGTCCCGGTCGGCTTCCACCACCAGTTCACCGACCCGGGCATCCCGGCGGGCTGGAAGATGGTGCACAGCATGCTGACGAT
>JAABRX010000246.1 GCA_011390675.1 Trueperaceae bacterium
TTCATGGCGTTCCCGACGATCATCCTGGCGATGGCCGTCACCGCCGCGTTGGGTCCGGAGATCCGCAACGCCGTCCTGGCGCTCATCATCGTCCGCTGGACGAACTACGCGCGCCTGACCCGCGGGCTGATCATCGAGGCCAAGACGCACGAGTACGTCGACGCCGCGCGCGCGCTGGGCGCCAAGAACCCGTACCTGCTGTTCAAGACGCTGCTGCCGAACACGATCGCGCCCGTCGTCGTCTACGGCTCGCTCGACATCGGCAACGCCATCCTGCTCTTCGCCGGCCTCAGCTTCCTGGGTCTCGGGCCCGAGCCCTCCTCCCCCGAATGGGGCCGGATGATCTCGATCGGCATCCACTTCTTCGACCAGTGGTGGATGTGGCTCTTCCCCGGCCTGGCCATCGCCAGCCTCGTCATGGCCTTCAACTTCATCGGCGACGGCCTGCGCGACATGCTCGACCCGCGGACGCGGGTGTAGCCGGCGCGTTCGCGCCGGCCCGTCGCGGCCGAACTCGCTCGCCCCGCCTACCGCCCGAAGTGCGCCTCCAGGAACCCGAGCACCCGCGCCGCGTACGCGGCATCCTCCAGCGGCAGCAGGAAGCCGTCGTCCTCGACCATCAGGTGGAGGTCGCCGTCGCGGACCCACGTCTCGACCTGCGGCGGCGCCGCAGCGACCAGGCGCTCGAAGCTGGCGAAGGGAATCTGCGTGTCGCCGCGCGAGTGCATCAGGAGGGCGGGCCGGTCGCCCAGGTTGGCGATCTGGGTCGTCGGCACCACGTGCCGCAGGTCGAAGCCGTACTTCAGCCCGGTGTAGAGGCGCACGAACGCGCGTTGCAGCGTCGCCAGCGGCTCCGGGACCCCCATGTTGTCGACGAACACTTCGTCCCACGACGAGAAGGCCGACAGGCTGACCACGGCGGCGATATCGGGCGTGAGGCCGGCGGCGTTGATCGCCGTCGCGCCGCCGAGCGATAGGCCGTAGACGACGATCGGCGTCGCCCCATAGTCGGGATGCGCCCGCAGGAAGGCGACCGCCGCCTGCACGTCGCGGGGCTCCTCGAAGCCGAGCGCGATGCGCGTGCCGCCGCTCTCGCCGTGCGCCCGCATCTCGAGCAGCAGCGATGCGTAGCCCTGCTCGCGCAGCATCGCCGCGTGACCGAAGAACGCGGTGACCGACGGGCGGTGGATGCCGGAGAGGAAGACGACCGCCGCCTTCGGGGCCTCGACGGGGACGAGGTCGGCGACGAGGTCGATGCCGTCGGCCGTCGTCAGCGTCACCCGCTCGGAGGGCATCGCGTGGTCGGCGCCGGTCCAGACGCGATCGAAGGCGATGCGCTCATCGACCATCGGGTTGGTGACCAGCGGCGGGATCGCCGCCAGCACGCCGAGGAACACGACCGAGGCGACGAGCAGGCCGCCGGCGATCCAGGCGCTGCGGCGCCTGCGCCGCCGATCGGGTCGCGCGCGCTCCGCGGTCACGTCCATGTTCCGCTCCATCCCGACCCAGGCGTCGGGTGGCCGTGGTCTACCCCAGCCTATGCCGTGGAGGGCGGGCGCCGTCGGTCCGCCGACGATCGCGGCGCGCGGCACCCTACCGGTCCCGCGCCGGACGCGCAAGAATGGGGTCGGCAGAACGGAGGTCTCCATCATGCGCATTGGCATCCTCACCGGTGGCGGCGACGTACCCGGCCTGAACCCCTGCATCAAGGCGGCCGTCTACCGGCTGACCGAGGCCGGCCACGAGGTCACCGGCATCCGACGCGGCTGGGGCGGCCTGACGGCCACCAACCCGGACGACACCGAGAGCGTCATGACCCACCTCATGCCCCTCACCCGGGGCAACGTGCGCACGGTGGACCGCTCCGGCGGCACCTTCCTGCACTCCTCGCGCACCAACCCCTCGAAGGTCAAGGGGGACAAGGTCCCCGCGTTCCTCGCCGATCAGTACCCCGGTGAGGGGCCGCACGACCTCACCCCCCACGTGCTGCGCGTCCTGGAGAGCCAGGGCATCGACGTCCTCATCCCCATCGGCGGCGACGACACGCTCTCGTACGGCCTGTACCTGCACAACGCGGGGTTCCCCGTCATCGCCATCCCCAAGACGATGGACAACGACGTCTACGGCACCGATTACGCGCTCGGCTTCTCCACCGCCGTCACCCGCGGGGTGCAGTTCATCCACAACCTGCGCACGTCGGCGGGCTCGCACGAGCGGATCGCCGTCGTCGAGTTGTTCGGCCGCTACAGCGGCGACACGTCGCTGATCACGGCCTACCTCGCCGGCGTGGACCGCGCCATCATCTCCGAGGTCCCCTTCGACGTCGACAAGCTCGCCCAGTTGCTCCTCGAGGACAAGGCCGCCAACCCGTCGAACTACTCCATGGTGACGATCTCCGAGGGCGCCCGGCTGGCCGACGGTGACATGGTGCTGCGCGGCGAGGCCGACGCCTACGGGCACCGCAAGTTGGGCGGCATCGGCGCGCTCACGGCCGAACTGGTCAAGGATCGGACCGGGCAGGACATGATCTACCAGCAGGTGGGCTACCTCATGCGCTCGGGCGCGCCGGACTCCCTCGACCTGATGGTCGCCACCAACTACGGCGTGATGGCCGCCGACCTCGCCATCGAGGGCCAGTCGGGCCGGATGGTCTCCCTGCAGGGCGGCAAGTACACCCACGTGCCGATCTCGATCACCGGCGAGGGCCTCAAGCGCGTCGACGTCGACGAGCTCTACGACGTCGAGACCTACCGGCCGAAGGTGCGCGCGATGCTCGGGAGGCCGATGTTCCTGTAGGCGGGGATCACGGCGCGACGCGTGATCGAAGGTCCGGGCGTCGGCCGGCGCCGAGGCGCCAGCGCCGCATGGCGCCGGTCACGGCACCGCGCGTCCCAGCGACCTATGGTGGGACATGATCAGCCGGCTGAAGGCCGCATGGGAGGACCTGAACTCGAGCTACTGGTTCGTGCCGGCCGCGCTGGGTCTCGGCGCGTTCCTGCTGTCGCTGGTCACCCTCGCGGTCGACCGGCGTCTGTCGCCGGCCTGGCTCCAGCGTCTCGACCTGGACGTGCTGCCGGTGATCCAGAGCGAGGGGGCGCGCTCGGTGCTCACGACGGTCGCGTCCTCGATGATCACCGTGGCCGGCGTCGTGTTCTCGCTGACGCTGCTCGTCCTGACCCAGGCGTCGAGCCAGTTCGGGCCGCGCTTGCTCAACAACTACATGCGCGACCGCACCAACCAGTTCGTCCTCGGCATCTTCGTCGCGACCTTCGTGTACGCCCTGTTGGTCTTGCGGGTGGTGACCGGCGGCGACGGCGAGGTCGGTATCGACCCGTTCGTCCCAAACCTATCGGTGATGGTCGCCCTGGTGCTGACCTTCTTCACGGTCGCCATCCTGGTCTACTTCTTCCACCACACCGCGCAGAGCATCCGTGTCACCCACGTCCTGGGCGAGCTAGACGCCGCCCTGCGGCGGCGGCTGGAGGCCCTCGCCGAGCGCGAGCCGGACGACGACGACGACCGCGAGGACCCGGAGGACATCGCATCGGCGATCCCCCTCGGCTTCCGCGACGACCTCGGCATGATCGCCGCGCGCCGCGGCGGCTACCTGCAGTCCGTGGACGCCGACGCGCTGGTGGCCAGCGCCGGCGAGGGGAATGCCGTGGTCCGGCTCATCCCGATCGTCGGCGCGTTCGTCATGCGTGGCGCGCCGCTCGCGGAGGTGCACCCGGCCACGGCCGCCGACGGACTCGACGAGGCCGTACACCTGGCCGTCTCGATCGGCCCCGACCGGAGCCTGACGCAGGACCTCGCCTTCTACTTCGACGAGTTCCTCGAGATCGCGCTGCGCGCGCTGTCACCGAGCATGAACGACCCCTTCACGGCACGATCGTGCATCGATCGCATCGGCCAGGGCCTCCTGCTGCTCGACGAGCGCCGCCTCCCCCGTCAGGTGCACGTCGACGATGACGGTGTGGTGCGGGCCTTCGTGCCGCTCCAGGGCGTGGGCTCGCTCACGCGCCACGTGCTGGCCGAGCTGCGCCGCGCCAGCGCCGGCAACCTGTTCGTGACCCAGCACCTGCTCGAGACGCTCGTGGCCCTGCGCCGGGCCGTGCGCGGCACGCCGCCATGCGGATCGCCGTCGACGACGAGCTGGCGGCGATCGTGCCGACCGCCGAGGGCAGCGTCGCGGAGCGCGATCACGCGAGCCTGCGTGCGATGCTGGCGCACGCCGAGGCGACCGAGGCACGGGACGACGACTCGGCGGGGGCGGCCCCCTAGCCGGCCGCCCCAGGGGGCGAGCGCGGGTCGCGCAACCGTCGGCTGTAGAACAGTTCGGGATCGCCCGGATCAGGAGAACTACCGCCAAATACGGTAATAGAGGAAAGC
>JAABRX010000247.1 GCA_011390675.1 Trueperaceae bacterium
CGACCACGCTGGGGAGGACGAGCTTCGCCTTCCAGCCGGGGCCGTAGTCGGGCAGCACCTTGCGGAAGGCGTCGTCGCGCCGACGGTAGCAACCCACCGCGTCCAGCACGGGGGTGATGTCCTCGAGCACGGTAGGGATGCCGCAGGCCTCGGCCGCGAGGCGGCTGAGGCGCAGGGTGTCGTCCGCCGAGTCGGTCTCGGGCATCAACACGCCCAGGACGCGCTCGGGGCCGAACGCGCGCGCGCCGAGCGCGGCCACCACGCTGCTGTCGATGCCGCCCGAGAGGCCCAGCACCCCGCCCCGGCGGCGGAAGGCGCGGGCGGCGCCCTTGAGCGCCTCGGCGAGCGCGTCCGCGGTCGCCGCCGGATCGGCGAGGCGCAGCGCCTCGAACCCGATCCGCGGCGCCTCAGCCATGGACCTCACCCGTTCGCGCCTGCACGTAGCGCACGATCCGATCGACGCTGTCGAGGTTCTCGGGCAGCGTGTCCTCGTCCGGGATCTTCACGCCGAAGCGTTCTTCGACGAACATGATCAGCTCGAGCACGCCCATCGAGTCGAGCACGCCCTGTTGCGTCAGGGAAGCGTCGCCGGCGAGGTCGTCGCCGTCGAGGATGAAGTTGTCGCTGATGAAGGCGCGCACGTCGCGCTCGAGGTCGCTCATACCGCTACCGTACCGCTCGGCTCTGACGGCAAGCTCACGATCGCGCACCTTCCAAGAGGCTCTTCTTCCGGACCTTCCCCGAGCCGGTCTTGGGAAGCTCTTCGAGGAACACCACGTCGCGCGGCACCATGTAGTTCTCGAGCCGCGCCATGCACGCGCGCTTGAAGGTGCGCTCGTCCATCTCGGTCCCCGGGTCGAGGACCACGAAGGCGCGCACCGCCTGGCCCAGGAGCTCGTCGGGCACGCCGACGATCGCCGCTTCCTTGACGCCGGGGATGGTGGCGATCGCGTTCTCGACCTCGACCGGCGAGACCTTCTCGCCGCGGCTCTTGATGATGTCGTCGCTGCGCCCGACGAAGTACAGGAAGCCGTCGGCGTCGGTCTTGAACAGGTCGTGGGTGCACAGCATCCGCTCGCCGGGCCACGGGCCGGGTTTGAGCATGTGGGCGGTGGCGTCGGGGAGGTTCCAGTACCCCATCATCACGTGCGGCCCGCGCACGTAGAGCGTGCCCGTGGCCCCGGGCGCGACCGGCTCGCCGGCGTCGTCGAGCACCAGGACCTCGGTGCCCGGGATCGCCTTGCCCACCGACGAGGGCTTGTCGCGCACCAGCTCCGGCTCCAGGTAACACACCCGCTTGCACTCGGTCAGGCCGTACATCTTGAAGATCAGCGCGTCCGGGCTCATCTGCAACAGCCCCGGCACGTACTCGTCGGGCAGGTGCGCGGCGGTGTTCGTGAAGCGCCGCACGCTCGGCATGGCGATCGGCTTGTCGCGATGGAGCGACAACAGCGTCGCGAACACCGTCGGCACCCCTGGGAACACCGTCACCTGCTCCTGCTGGACGCGCTGGATCACGCGCGCCGGGAAGCTGAACGAGGTCTCGAGCACCAGCGTCGCGCCCAGGTGCACCGCCATCAGCGCCTGGTACAGCCCGTAGTCGAACGCGAGCGGCAGCACGTTCAGGATGCGGTCGTCGGGCCCGAGCCGCAGGTACTCGGCCACGCTCCCCTGCGCGAACACCATGTTCGCGTGGCTGAGCATCACGCCCTTGGGGTTGCCGGTGCTGCCCGACGTGTAGACCAGCGCCGCGAGGTCGTTCGGGATGACGCCGGGCGGGTGCGGGGCCGCATCGGCAGCGGCGAGCAACGCCTCGTACGCCACGGCGCCGGCGGCGTCGACGAGGTCGCCGCCCACCTGCACGATCGTGCGCAGCGCCGGGAGCTGGGGCGCGACGGACGCGACCACCTTGGCCAGCCGCGGGTCGGTGAGGACCGCGCTGGCGCCGCTGTCGCCGAGCACGTACGCGAGCTTGTCGGCCTTGGTCTGGGGGTTGACCACCAGGAACGAGCCGCCCGCGAGCAGCGTCCCGTAGATCGCGGCGACGGTGGGCACCCCGTTCTCGAGGTAGATGGCGACTCGATCGCCACGCCGCAGCCCGCGATCCTGGAGCCCGCGGGCGAAGCGCGTCGCGCGGTCGAGCAACTCGGCGTACGTGACGCGCTCGCCCTCGGTGACGAGCGCCACGTGATCGGGGCGCTCGGCCGCGGAGGCGAGGAGCGAGTCGAAGAGCAGGCGGCGGGTGTGGGGGCGCATGGGTCAGGCCTTTCCGAGCGGGGGGACGCCGCGTACGGCGGCGCCCTCGACCTCGCGGGTGGGGACGGCGGGGGCGGCGAGTTCGGGGTTCACGACCATCGCGTCGTGGAGCAGCAGGGTGGAGAGCACGCCGACCAGGCCCATCTCCTCGCCCTCGCCCAGACCGACGTCGACGTACCGATGGCACTTGGCCACCAGCTTGGCGACGGCGTCGGGGGCGAAGAGGCCGGCGGCGGCCACGCGGTCGGGGGCGAGGATCTCGGCGACATACTCGGGCGCCTCGGGGCCGAAGAACGAACGCAGGATGGGCGCGCGGTACGGGCGCTTGGGGCGCTCGGCGATGACGGGGGGCAGCAGCGGCGCGAAGGCACGGCGCAGCAGGTGCTTCTCCTCCATGTCGCGCAGCCGCAGCCGCTCCGGGAGCGCAGCCGCGAAGGCCGCCACCCGCGGGTCGAGGAAGGGGAAACGCCCCTCGACCGAGTTCGCCATGAGCATCCGGTCGCCCTGACCGTGGAGCAGGTAGCCCGTCATGAACGTGTGGATCTCGACGTACTGCGCCTGCCCGAGCGGCCCCATGGCCTCGAAGCCGGCGGGGAGCCGCGCGATCAGTCGCTCGAGCGGGTCGCCGACGGCCTGGGCGTCGGCGCGCACGTCCGGGTGTAGGAAGCGCAGGTTGCGCGTGGTGGTCGCGATGCGCGGGCGGTGCGCGTAGAGCGGGTCGTCCAGGTCCTCGATGCCGGTCTTGAAGAAGGCCGCCATGAAGCCGCCCCCTTGCGCCAGGTCGCGCGAGAGGTAGGGGTAGATGCGGCCCAGGAGCTTGGGGCGCAGCGTCGAGTCGGGCTGTCGGGCCCAGAAGCGGCGCACCATCGCCTCCTGGAAGATGCCGTACCCGGCGAACGCCTCGTCGGCCCCCTCACCGGTGAGCACCACCTTCATGCCGGCGTCGCGGACGGCGCGCGAGAGCCGCAGCAGCGGCGCGGGCGCGGTGCGCAAGATGGGCTTCTCGCCCCTGCGGACCACCTCGGGGAACGACGCCGCGACCTCGGTGCCGGTCACGGTCACGCGCGTGAGGTCGACGCCCAACGCGGACGCCATGGCGTCCTGGAAGCTGCTCTCGTCGAAGCGGGCGTCCTCGAAGCCGACCCCGAAGGCGCGCAGCTCCTGCGGCACGTGCCGGCGCGCGAGCATCGCGGTGATCGACGAGTCGAGCCCGCCCGACAGGTAGACGCCGACCGGCACGTCGGCGCGCAGCCGGATGCGGGTGGCGTCGTCGAGCAGGCCGCGCAGCTCCTCGGCCAAGGCGTCGCGCGGCTCCTGCCGGAACCCCTCGCGGGGGCCGAAGGCCACGTCCCACCAACGCGTGAGCGGCCCCAGACCGCGCTCGGACACGCGCACGTGGTGGCCGGCGGGCAACTCGAAGATGCCCGGGAACGCCGAACGGTCGGGCAGGACGGCCCACAGGTGGAAGGTCTCGAACAGGGCGAACGGATCGAGGCGGCGCTCCGCACGCGGGTGCCGCAGGAGCGCCGCCGCCTCGCTGGCGAAGGCGACGTCGCCGCCGAACTCGGCCAGGAACAGCGGCCGGATGCCGAAGCCGTCGCGCGCCAGGAAGACCTCGCGAGCTTCGCGATCCCAGATCGCGAAGGCGAACTCACCGTTCAACTTCTCCAGGCAGGCCTCGCCCCATTGCTCGTAGGCGTGCACGAGCACCTCGGTGTCGGAGCGGGTGCGGAAGCGGTGGCCGAGCGCCTCGAGCTCCGCGGTCAGCTCGGGGTAGTTGAAGATCTCGCCGTTCTGCATCGCCCACAGCCGGCCGTCCTCGTTGGGGATCGGCTGATCGCCGCCCTGGAGGTCGATGATCGACAGACGGGTGTTGACCATCCCGAAGCGGCCGTCGCGGTACAACCCCACGCCGTCGGGGCCGCGGTGGGCCAGCTCGCCCGCCATGGCGAGCAGCAGCTCGCGGGGGGCGCGCCGGTCGGGGGTTGCGTACAGGCCTGCGATGCCGCACATGGGTGGTCGCCTCCTGGGGACGTCCGCCGCGCGTCCCGCTGGACGCGATCAGGGCGGACCCGAGTCTACGGGAGCGCGGTCCTCGGTTGCCGTGCGGATGTCGTCATCG
>JAABRX010000248.1 GCA_011390675.1 Trueperaceae bacterium
AGCTCGTTCCGATCGCCGTCGTGGAGCCGCACGTCGACGCGCTCGGAGGTCTCGACGTGCAGGTCCCACGGCCGGCCGGCCTCGTCGGGTCCGATGTCGAAGACGTAGTAGTCGGCGTCGGTGCCGGTGCCCCGCAGCGGCCGGTCGAGGCGCAGCAGGTTCGCCTGGTCGAACGAATCGTTCGGCTCGATCTCGTCGCCGTCGGTGACGGTGCCCGTCGCGACGGCGGCGAGCGTGAACGGACCGGAGCCCTCCACGACCAACCGATGCGCTCCTTCCGTGAGGCCGAGGCTCCGGAGGTCCGTGCGGCCGTCCGCTCCGGAACTCGCACGGCCGATGCGTGCGCCGTCGGGGTCGAGCAGCTCGAGCGTCAGCGTCGTGCCGAGCGCGCCCTGCGCCTCGACCGCCCATCTCGAACCGGCCCCCTCGGCATCGAGGACCCAGGCGAGCTCGGTGCGCTCGTCCAGCACGCCGTAGCTGGCGAAGGCGCCGGCGGCGTCCAAGCGCTCCAAGGCGGTGCGTCCGCGGGAGAGGGCGTCGCCTGCCCGCAGATGGAGCACGTACTCGCCGCCGCCGCCAGACTTCGACAACCCCAAGAGGTAGCGACCGGGAGCGATCAAGATCGGTGCGCTGCGGACCTGGCGGCCGTCGGCGGTCCCCATCGTCATGAGCGTGTCGGCGCCCGTCACGTCGCCGTTGGCCGCCATCTCGATGCGGACCACGTCGAGCTTCGTCAGGTGCCCCGGGAAGCTGTCGAGCTCGAGGTGCCAGACGCGCTCCGACGCCTCCTCGTCGACCTCCCACCACCAGGCGTCCTGGTCGTTGCCCTCGAGGGCGCCGACCAGGCAGTTCCGCCCGTCGAGCGGCGTCGCGGTCGCCGGTGCGTCGTTGGGCTCGACCTCGAGCGCGCAGTTCTGAGCGAACGCGGTGGGGATGAGCGCGAGGACCGTGGCGAGCAGAACGGGCAGCGCGCGCCGGAGGGGGCGGGGGTGCGGCATGGTGGGGCTCCTCGACGGAACGGGAGGGGACGAGGTCGGCAGGTCGGTGTCGGCACGGTATCGCTCGGGACGTGCGCGGCGCGTGGACGAACGCACGCCGACCGGCAAAGCTCGTTCAGCCGGTCGGTGCGGCGTGGACGTGGAAGCGGCGGACGCCGTCGCGGCTTTCGAGCGCGGCCACCTCGACCAACCCCAGCGCCTCGAGGTGCCCGCGGCGCGCGTGCATCCCGCGGCGACTCCCCCAACCGGGACGGCGGAACGGCCAGGCGTCGTGGAGCCAGCCGCGCACCGACGCCAGCACGCGCGGCTCGACGTCGTCGGGCAGGTCGGCGCGCAGCCACAGTTCGACGCGCACGTCGCAGGTGGCCAGCGCGGCTCGGGTGGCGTCGTCGGCGACGTAGGCGTCTAGGAAGGGGGCGGTCGGTTCGAGGTAGAGCGAGCCCAGCACGCGCGTGCCCGTCGGGTCCCACACCGTGTATCCGTAGGCGGTCCCCGCCGCGGCGTCCTCTAGGTGGCCGGCGAGGTCGGCGATGTTCTCTTCGAGGGTGAAGCTTTCCTCGGGCCAGGTGCCGTCGCACCAGATGCGCAGCGCCTCCTTGGAGGCCATCACCGCCTCGTAGTCGGCGACGGCGTCCTCCGCGCATTGGCGGCGCAGCCAAGCGTCGGCGGTGCGGAGTTCGGTGGGCGGGAGCGCGCCAGGGGGAAGGAGTGGGGCGTCGGCCATGTCCGCGCCATCATGCAACGGGGTCCTAGCTTGCGGTGGGGTCCCACCTTGCGGTGGGGTCCCACCTTGCGGTGGGGTCCCACCTTGCGGCGCGGCGCGGCGCTCACGGCGCCCCGTCCGGGAAGCGCAACACGAAGGCCTCCTCGAGCCCCATGGGATCGAGGGTCGTGGCCAAGGCACCCTCGGTCGCACCCCCGACGACCGCGCCCCCCGACCACGCGAGCGCTCCGACGTCGTCGGCGCGCGCGCTCCCGAAGGTCCGTCGGGTCCCCGGCGCGCCGTCCGGCGCGTAGCGCTGGACGAACGGACCGCGGCCCGCCACCACCGCCGCGCCGGCGTCGTCGACGCTCAGGTGCGTGGCCTGCTGGCCTTCGGGGAACGCGGTCGTCCAGAGGGTGGCGCCGGTGGCATCGTCCAGCGCGTGCAGCGCCTCGTCGACGAGGAACAGGGTCGTGCCCGGCGTCGGCGACGCGATCGCGGCCGTGCTCGAGACGAACGGTCCGAGCTCCCAGCGCGGCGTGCCATCGACGTCGAGCGCGTGCAGGACAGGGCTGCGGATACCGCCTGCGGCGTCGGCGACGCGCACGACCAGCGTCGGCCGACCCACGGCGTCGAGCGTGAGCGCATGCGCCTCGGCCACACCTTCGGCGGGCGCGACCGTGTGCGTGGCCTCGAGCGTCCCGTCCGGCGCGTAGGCCGCGAGGATGGCGACGGTGTGGCCGGGCGGACCTTCGGTCCAGGCCACCCACGTCCGACCGGTGGCGTCGAGCGCGACGGCCGCGGCGTCCGCGTACGCGGTGGGCCCCGTCGGTCCGAGCACGGTGCCTGCGTCCGGCGTGCCGCCCACCGGCCAGCGCCACACGACCGCCTCGTCGCCGATCACGGTGTCGGTCGGGAACGGGCGCGAGCCGACCGCCACGACCGTCCCGTCCGCCGCCACCGCCAGGTCGCGGACGCGGCCGCCGCGATCGCCGGTGACGAACGCGCTCGCCACCTCGTTCGCGTCCGCGTCGAGGCGCACGAGCAGGTCGTAGCCGCCGTAGCCATCGAGCGCGGCGAGGACGTCCTCGCTGCCCGGCACCGCGGCGAGCGCCACGACGTTGCGGGCGACCTCGTGGCGGTACTGGCGACCGGCGGCGTCGCACGGGCGGGCGTGCACGAGCGCCGAGACGGAGCCGTGTCCGCCGTACGGGGCCGGGGTCGCGCCGACCCCGCCGGAGTGCACCGCGACGACGTCGAGCGTGCCCGGGACCGCCACCTCGAGGTCCACGAGGGGCGGCGCGAAGGCGGTGGGCGGCCAGGCGTTCAGGACGCCTCGGTCAGGGGGCTCGTCGGCGTCGCCACGGTTCCCGAGCCAGGCGACGCGGACTTCCTCGCCCTCGCAGACGACGGCCGGCTCGAGGGTCACGGACACCCAGGGTCCCGGGGGTGCGCTCGTGGCCAGGGTGGCGACGACCGCCACCGCGAGCAGCGCGCCGCGGCGCGCGAGGTCGATGGCCCGGTGGCTCGCAGGGTGGGGGTGCGGGGCGGCCGGGGTGCGAAGCGCGGCGACCGCGAGGGTCCAGCCGAGCGCCGAGCCGACCAGCACGGCGACGACGTCGAGGGGATCGAAGGTCCCGCGGTGGGCGTACGTGGCCGGATGGATCCGGTGCGCGCCCGGGCCGTCCGGGTACAGGAACCCTGCGAGCCACGGGTGCTGCAGGGCCTCCGTGGCGAGCGCGGCGACGGTCCAACCGATCGCCGCAACGCGCCGCCCGCGCGCACCGCGCACGAGGGCGGTTCCGGCGAGCACGAGGCCGGCGGCGAACCAGAGCGAGGGCCACGCCCCAGCCAGCGCGACGAGCGTCGCGGGGGCGTCGGGGCGGGGCCCCACGTAGGCGAGGGCGCCCACCGCGACGAGCGCCGTGGCCACCGGTAGCGCGGGCAGGTCCTTGAGCACGGCCACCTCCGGCGGCAGTCTGGCCGGAGGGCCGTCAAAGCACCGTGAACGCCGAGGGAGGGCCGATCGGGGGCGGCGCTCGGCGCTACGTCGCCGGCCGCGCGGCGTCCCGTAGGATGCACCCCAGATGACCCGCCGCCTCGCCTTCGCGCTCCGCACCGGCGCCCGCACGGCGCTCGCCGTCCTGCTCGTGCAGGCGGCGGCCGCGGTCGCGCTGGCGGCCGCGCTGCCCGAGGTGGGCCACGTGCATCCGGCCGGGACGCCGGCGCACGTCCACGCCCTGGTGGAGGTCGGTGGGCTCGCGGTACCGCCGGAGCCGCGGGCGCAGGCACCTCGACCGATCGCGGTCGCGGCGCGCCGCGCGCGGCTCCGGCTGCCGAGCGTGCGGCCGCGCGACCTGCGGCGGACGCGGTGGGGGCGGGCACCGCCGATGAGCGGCGCGGACCGCCCCGTCGTCGCGCGCGCCGCCTGAGCTCGGCGCGCCCCCTTCCCCCCGCGGACCCCGAGGACCGTCCGTCGCGCACGCACCGCGTGCGCGACGGGGACTCGCACGCTCCGCGGCCCCCACGAGGTCGCCCATGAGCCAAGGTACCGATCGTCCCGACGCCCGACCCGAACCCGCCCCCGAGACCCTCGACCGCCGCACCGCGCTGCGCCGCCTGGGCGGCCTCGCCCTCGGCGCCGCT
>JAABRX010000249.1 GCA_011390675.1 Trueperaceae bacterium
CGCCCAGGAGCTGAGCCCCGACGTGCGCCGCGCCCACATCGCGCTCTACGTGAACCGCTGGTCGCGCGACGTGGGCGCCGACGGCGAGGCGGCGGTGCGGCGGTTGCTCGCCGAGGCGCATGCGATCGGGCTGGTCCCGGCCGTGCCCACCGACCTGTTCGTGCCGGAACCCAGCGCGGATGCCGCTGCTGAGGCGAAGGCGTGAGCGACGACGCGCTGGGCGAGGCGAGCGAAGCGGCGCAGCGACGTCGGCTCCCGCCGGTCTTGGAGTGGCTCCAGGACGGGTGGTGGGCCTGCTCGGCACCGCTCGGCTTCTTCGCCCACCTCGCCGCCCGCGATCACGGTCGCCCGGTGCCGGCTCTGGGTACGGCGGCGGCGGCCTGGGTCGCGGCGCTGTCCGTCGCGGCGCTCGCGTTCGTTCGCGCCACCGAGTCGGAGGGGTACGTCGTGATCTTGGGCCTCGCCGCGGTGGCGATCGGTCCGCTGTTCGTGCTCGTCAGCGTGCTCGGTGGCCTGATGCTGCTCGGTCCGGGCGGCATGGGCGGACGCGCGTGGGAGGTGATCGGTTGGTCCTGGGCGCCGGCGGGGGCGTTGGCGCTCGCGGTGTTGCCGATGGTGCCGCTCTTCCCTACCGTCGCCTCGGCGCTGGCGGTCCTCACGTTCCCGATCTGGCACCTCAGCCTCATCGGCGCGGGCGTGGCCGCCTTCGGCAACCGCCACCGGGTGCGCACCGTGCTGATCTACGCGCTCGTCGTCTTCCTGGTGCCGGGCAGCGTCGCAACGCTCGCGCTCCTCGCCGCGCTCGGCGCAGCCTGAACGTGCGCCGGCCGCGCCCGCCGCTCGCGAGCGAGGCTGGCGCACGCCACGGCGCTTCCCGGGTCGGCTACGATAGGGCATGAACTTCACCGTGGGCGAAGAGGTGCTCGTCGACGACGTGCGGTACGTGGTGTCGAGCATCGAGGGCACCCCACCGACGCGCTACCGACTGCTCGCCACCACCCCCACCGGGGCGAAGATGCTGTGGGCTGCGCCCAGCGAGCTCCGCAAGATGAGCGTCTACGTGCGCCCGCGCGACGACACGGAAGCGTCGGTCCGCCACCGCCGCTGACCCCACGCCGGCGAGGGTAGGCCCGTGCGCTCAGCTCCCGGCGAGGTGCGCACCCAGGTCGCGTCCCGCCGCGGCCGCATCCTCCACGCCCACCGGATCCGCGCACGCTCCGAGCAACCAGACGCCGGCCACGTCGGGCCAGCGGCGGATGCCCGTCGCGCTTCGCACGTGGCCCACGCCCTCCACCGTCCCGAGCGGATCGACCTGATCGAACGCGACCGAATGGGCGGGCGTCACGCCGTCGCCCGGGACCGACAGGCTGCGCCTCAGGAAGCGCACCCCGTGGGCGGCCAAGTCGTCGCGCAGGTCGTCGTACGCCATCTCGCCCAAGCGCCCCGCCCGCTCCTCGGCGGTCCCCACGGTCAGCCGCGGCGCCAGGAAGGTCCCCACGGCCAGCACGGTGGCGTCCGCCCGGTGGGCCGGGCCCTCCCAGGTCCGCACCCCGACGACGGCGCCGTCCTCGCGCCAGAGCGCGACGACGTTCGATTGCAGCACCAGCAGGTCGGGCATGCGTTCGAGCTCGCGCTTCACCGCGCGCCGCAGCGCGGCCGCACGGGTGCCGAGGCCGGACGCGTCCTCCGCCTCGCGAGCGACCGCCGCCCACAGGGTGCCGGCCGGCGGCGTTCCCGGCCACACGTCGGCGGGGAGCGCGTACAGGGCGTCGAGGGTGGTCGTGACCAGGCGGCACGGCACACCGCGGCGCGCGAGCGCCCACGCCGCCTCGCAGCCCGCCGCGCCGCCACCGACGACCTGGATCACGAGCGCCCCAAGGTCGTCCGGATCAGCCGATCGGTTCGAGCGTGCCGTCGAACGGCGGGCGCCGCCCCGGGGCGGTGAGCAGGACGTTCCGGCCGTCGGCGAGCTTCTGCAGCACGACGACGCCGTGGCCGTCGGGGAGCAGATCGAGCGGGGCGCTCGCCTCGAGCAGCACGCGAAGGTGGAGCGGCGTGCGCATCCGCAGGTGACCGAGCTCGTAGCGCCGCGAACCCGCCATCCGGTAGCCGAAGAACACGTCCGGCGGGTCCTCGTCGCCGTAGATGCACGTCAGGGAACGGGCCTCGCCGGCGCGGTAGTGGGCGGCGGCCTCCCAGGCCACCTCCTCCGCCTCGCCGTCGTCGACGGTGCGCACCTTGGGCGCCTGGGTGTCGCCGTAGAAGGCTGCCGGGAAGCGCCGCGACTGGACGTAGAAGCCTCCGGCGCCGACGCGCACCTTCATGACCTCGTTGTCGAAGCTCCGCCCTTTGACCAAGCTCTTCAGGTGCGAGATCGCCAACCCGAAGCGCCGCTCGTGCTCGGCGGCGAAGACGTCCCAATCGGGATCGACGAGCGCGGCGTCGGTGTTGACGACCACGCCCGGCTGACTGCGGTTCGGATCTACGTTCACGGGACGTCCCCCTGGTGGAGCGCCGAGACCCCGAAGGTCTGGAGATGGTAGGTCACGTTCTGGAAGCCGGCGCCCCGCAGGCGCTCGGCGAGCGCGTCGGGGGTCGGGAAGGCGAGCACGCTGGCCGGCAGGTACGCGTAGGCGCTGCGGCGACCCGAGATCAGGCCGCCGAGCAGCGGCACGACGCGCAGGAAGTAGAACCGGAAGAGCCGGCCGAAGGCGCCGCGCGGCGGCGGTGGGAACTCGAGCACCACCAGGCGGCCGCCGGGTCGGAGGACGCGCCGGAACTCGCGGAGGCCGGCGTCGACGTCGGCGAAGTTGCGCAGTCCGTACGCGATGGTCACCGCGTCGAAGGACGCGTCGGGATACGGCAGCGCGGTGCCGTCGCCCACCTCGAGCGTGACGTCGACGCCCCGCCGGGCCGCTTTGGCGCGGCCGACGTCGAGCATCGCTTCCGCGAAGTCGACGCCGACGACGCGCGCGTCCGGTCCGGCGCGCCGCAGCGCGATGGCCAGGTCGGCGGTGCCGGTGGCGACGTCGAGCACGTCGCTGGGTCGCTTCGCGAGCGCGGCGGCGACCGCTTGGCGGCGCCAGCCGCGGTCGATGCCGAGGCTGAGCACCGCGTTGAGCAGGTCGTATCGCGGCGCGATCGCGTCGAACATCGCGCGCACCTCGGACCCCTTGCGCGGGTCGCCCTCACCGACCGGTGGTGCGACCCGGCCCGATGCGTCCCGGTCGTCCGGGACCGGGCCCCGGTCGTCCGGGACCGTGCCCCGGTCGTCCGGGACCGTGCTCCGGTCGTCGGGGACCGGTCGGACGGGGTGGGGGGGCTCGGGGACGGCTTCGCGCATGGCGCAGGATGCTACCACGGGGGTCCGCGCGCTTCCGGGCGCCCCGACCCGAACCGTTCGCGTGCCCGACCGCCGGAACTGGATCAGCCGAGCCCAGCCGCGGCAAGGAAGGCGTCGAGCTTGGCGGGCGTGAACCGCGACAGGCTCGCCGCCACGGGGCCGTGGACGAGCGTGGGCACGCTGCGGCGGCCGTCGTTGAGCGCTTCGACATGGGCGACGGCCTCGGGATCGGTCTCGAGGGCCACCTCGCGGTAGCCGATGCCGCGCGCGTCGAGCGCGCGCTTGGTGGCGACGCAATCGCCGCAGAAGGCCGTGGTGTAAACGAGCAACGAAGCGTCCATCCGCGAGAGGCTACCGGCGCTGGCCGCCGCGGCGTGTCGTCCGGTGCACCGACTGGGGTGCGAGCCGCCGCCCAACACCGTCCACGAGGCCCGTGTCTGCTAAGATGGTGGACGGTCGCGACGCCGCCACTCCGGCGGGTCCGTTCGCCGCCTTCCCCCTTGCCGCGCCGCGCGCTTTCCGGCCCTCCTCACGGAGGCCCGCCGATCCTCCGTGCGCGCACCGCCGCCCCGAGAGGCTCCGCATGAAGTACCGCAACGTCGCCATCATCGCCCACGTCGACCACGGCAAGACCACCCTGGTCGACGGACTGCTGCGCCAGTCGAACACCTTCCGCGAGAACCAACAGGTCGAGGAGCGCGTGATGGACAGCCGCGCCCTCGAGCGCGAGCGCGGGATCACGATCCTGGCGAAGAACACCGCCGTCGTCTGGCACGGCGAGCGCATCAACATCGTCGACACCCCCGGGCACGCCGACTTCGGTGGCGAGGTCGAGCGCGCGCTCGGGATGGTCGACGCCTGCCTGCTGCTCGTCGACGCGGCCGAAGGCCCCATGCCGCAGACCCGCTTCGTGCTCAAGAAGGCGTTGGCGCAAGGGCTGCGGCCGATCCTCGTGGTGAACAAGATCGACCGCAAGGACGCGCGCCC
>JAABRX010000250.1 GCA_011390675.1 Trueperaceae bacterium
GGGCCTGATCAAGTTCATGGACCAGCTGAACGTCTGGATGGGGCTGGCGATCTTCCTGGTGCTCATCGCCTACGGCCCGTCGCTCATCACCATGCTCGCCAACCAGGTGCCCATCCCGGGCTTCCGGCTGTGGTGAGGGCCCCGGTTTCGGTCCTGATAAGGGGGGGAGTCCGATGATCCTCGCGCTGACGCTGACCTCGGTCCTCACGGGGCTCTTGGGCACCGCCCTGATGATCGCCATCCTGCAGTTGCCGCTGATCTGGGGCGGCAAACCCTACGACACGCTGGGCGCGATCGGCGCGATCTTCACGAAGACGGTCGACGCCCGCTCGCGCGCGCTCGGTGCGCTGTTCCTGAGCGCCGGCGGCATCGCCTTCGCGGTCGTCTACGGCTGGGTGGCGCTCATGTTCGTGACCGGCACCTTCGAGGGCGCCAACTACGTGATCCTGCCCGACTTCCCGACCCGGATCGACCTGTTCTATCCCATCCTCGGCCTGGTCGGCGGCTTCGGGCACGGCATGTTCGCCTCGCTCCTCACGACCTTCGTGGTCACCGACTTCCACCCGATCGAGGAGATGCGCGACCCCTTCGGCCTGGTGCGCAGCTTCCTGATCGGCCACACGGTGTTCGGCGTGGTCGTGATGTTCTTCCAGCAGCAGTTGCTGCAGTTCTTCGTGTAGCACGGCGTCGCACGGGCGATCGCGCGCCGCGGGCCTCCGGGTCCGCGGCGCGTTCGCGTCGGCTGCACTTGAGATGGCTAGATGAGCTAGATTGGCCGCAGGGAGGTGGCCGATGGCCTGGTCGCTGCACGACGCCAAGAACCGCTTGAGCCAGCTGGTGCGCGAGGCGCAGGACGCGCCGCAGGTCATCGCGGTGCGCGGTGAGGAGCGCGCGGTGGTGCTGTCGCCCGAGGCGTACCGGCGGCTGACGCGGCCCGGCGGCGGAGGTTTGCGCGCCTTCCTGCAGGACTCGCCGTGGGCGGACGTCGAGCTCGATCTGGACCGCGCGCCGGAAGGGGACCGCGACGTCGATCTGGGCGCGGAAGGCCTGGGCGAGCAAGACCTGGGCGAGGACGCCGGCGCGTGAGGTTCCTCCTCGACACGATGGTGCTCTCCGAGGCGCGCAAGCGCGCGCCCGACCCGGCCGTCGCGCGCTGGTTGGACGCGGTGCCCGAGGGCGACCTTGCGATCAGCGTGCTCACGCTCGGCGAGATCGAGCGCGGCATCGCGCGGTTGCGCGACGCCCCCGCGCGCCGCCGCCTGGAGGCCTGGTTCGAGGACGCACTGCGCCCGCGCTTCGCGGGGCGCACGCTCCCCGTCGACGACGACGTGGCGACCACGTGGGGGCGCCTCGCCGGCGAGGCCGCGCGCGCCGGTCGCGTCGTGCCGTCGATCGACGGCCTGCTCGTCGCGACCGCGCGATGCCACCGCCTGACGCTCGTGTCACGCAACGTCACGGACGTCGAGGGGTTGGGCGTGCCGGTGCGGAACCCGTGGGAGGCCTGGGCTCGCGCTACCGCAGCAGCCGCGCCGGCACGAACGCCTCGAGCATGAGGCCCCCCGGCCCCGGTCTCCCCGTGGCCACCAGCGCCGCCGCCTTGCGGTAGGCGATCCGCAGCCCGTCGTCGCGGCCCGTGAGCCACCAGGCCGCGAGCTCGCTCGTCCAGGGCTCGTGGCCCACCACCACGACCACGCGGTCGGTCGGCGCCAGGGCGGCGGCGACGGCCGCGGACTGGGCGGCGGCGCCCGGGGCGGCGAGCGCGCCCACGAGGACGAGCGGAACCGACGGCTCGCCGGACAGCAGCTGGGCGGTCTCGGCGGCGCGGCGCCAGGGGCTGGCGAGGACGCGATCGGGCCGCAGCCCCCAGGCCTCGAGGGCTTGGGCGAGGCGCCGCGCCTGCGCTTCACCCTTGGCGACGAGCGGCCGTTCGGCGTCCGGGCCGCCGTCGGGCGCGCGGTCGGTGGCCGTCGCGTGGCGCACCAGCACGAACGTGCGCGCGACCCGGTTCAGAAGGCCGCCCCCAGCACCAGCAGCGCTTCGGCGCGCTGCAGCTTGGTCACCGCCGAGGGGGTGAGCCGCACGAGCTGCTCGACCACCTCGGCCGCGCCGACGAGCACGGCCTCGTCGACCTCGCCCAGCGCCTCGAGCTCGGCCTCGGCGAACAGCGCCTCGCGCTCGCCGCCGGGTCGGCGTGCGCGGACCTCGTCGAAGGCGAGCAGCGCCACGGGGCGCCCTTCGAACACCACCCGGTAGGTCGTGCGCTCGGTGGCGACCTCGACGCGCGGGCGCAGCTGCCAGAGCGCGACGTGCTCCGCCAATCGCCGCGCCACCGGCGTCGGCCAATCGTCGCCCTCCATGGGGGCCTCGACCTCGTCGCGCACGTGCAGCGCGCCGACGACCGTCCCGAGCGTCTTGAGGGCTGCCAGGGTGCCGTCCGCCGCCTCGCGGCGGCGCAGCGCCACGCCGGCGGTCGCCAACGCCCCGGCGTCGTCGTCGTAGTAGCGGTCGACGTGCACGGCGGTCCCCTGAGGCACGAAGGCGTACGGGCCGGGCGCCGCCACGGCCAGCAGCTCCGCCTCGGGGGGCGCGGGGTCGACGAGCGAGAACTTGAGTTCGCGTTCGGCGGGCATGCCGCCCACGTTAGCGCGATGCCACGTGCCGTGAGCACGGCAGGGGACCCGCGTCCCGGACGCGTCCGGACCCCGTGGTAGACTCGCCAAAACCCGTCCGGCCCCTCGCCCACGGGCTTCGCGTTCGTTCACGCCGCCCCTCGACCCCGTCCGCCAGCCCGGCGGGGACACCCCATCAGGGAGCCCGCCGCATGGCCCAGATCCGCAACGTCGCCCTCCTCTCGCACAGCGGCGCCGGGAAGACCTCGCTGCTCGAGGCCATGCTGTTCCGTGCCGGCA
>JAABRX010000251.1 GCA_011390675.1 Trueperaceae bacterium
GGACATCCGCGGCGCGATGGCGGCCGCCGACGGCGCGCTGGTCGTCGTGTCCGCCGTCTCCGGCGTGGCGGTGGGCACCGAGCGCGTCTGGACGAGCGCCACCGAGCGCGAGCTCAACACCATCGTCTACGTCAACAAGATGGACCGGGAGAACGCCGACTTCTTCCGCACCATGGCGGCGCTCGAGTCGAGCCTGCCGGGCAACCTCGCCGCCGTGCAGGTGCCCATCGGCCAGGCGGAGGACTTCCGCGGGATCGTCGACCTGCTCGACATGGTCGCCTACACCTGGGTCGGTGGCGAGCGCACCAGCGGCCCCATCCCCGACGAGGTGGCGGGCGTCGCCCAGAGCTACCGCGATCGCCTGGTCGAGTCGATCGTCGAGACCGACGACGACCTGATGATGCAGTACCTCGAGGACCAGGACCTCGACCCGCTGACGGTGAAGGCGGCGTTCTTCCGCGCCGTGCGCGCCAACCTGCTGCAGCCGGTGCTGTGCGGGTCCGCGACCGAGGCGATGGGCATCACGCTGCTGCTCGACTTCCTGGCGCAGGGCGTGCGCGACGTCGAGCACCACCTGCCGCTGCGGGTCGCGAGCGGCACGATGCCGCAGCTCGGGCTCTCCGGCCCGTTCACCGCCCGGGTCTTCAAGACCGTCGTCGACCCCTACCTGGGGAAGGTCTCGATGATGCGCGTGCTCTCGGGCAGCCTCAAGGCCGGCCAGCCGCTGCGCGACACCACTCAAGACGTCGACGTGCGCACCGCCCACCTCTACGTGCCCGCGGGGACCAAGCTCGAGGAGGTCTCCGAGCTCGAGGCCGGGATGATCGGCGCGGTCACCAAGGCCGACGCCGTCCGGACCGCCGACACGCTCGCCGCTCCCGGCGTCGACGTGGTGCTCGCGCCCATCCGCATCCCCAGCCCGGTGATGGCGCTGGCGCTCAGCCCCAAGAGCCGCGCCGACGACGACAAGCTCTCCGACGGCCTCGCCAAGCTGCTCGACGCGGACCCCACGCTGCAACTCGTGCGCGACCCCGACACCCGCGAGACGGTGCTGTGGGGCATGGGGCACGTCCACCTCGAGGTGGCGGTGGCCGAGCTGGCCGAGCGCTACGGGGTGCACGTCGACACCCGCACCCCCAAGGTCAGCTACCGCGAGACGATCGCCGGCCCCGGCGACGCCCGGTACCGCCACAAGAAGCAGAGCGGCGGCTCGGGTCAGTTCGCCGAGGTGGCGCTGCGCGTCGCGCCGCTC
>JAABRX010000252.1 GCA_011390675.1 Trueperaceae bacterium
AAGACGCGCGAGAGCGCCCGGTCGGTGTTCCGGCGCTTCACCGACCTGCACATCGAGGTCGGCATCGAGGCGATGAGCCAGATCGACGCGCGCGGCGAGCACATCCGGCACTACCGCTGGTGAGACGATGGACGCCCCGCGACCCGCCGCCTACCCCGGCATCCGCTTCCAGACCGACCTCGACGGCGTCACGGCGGCGCAGCTGCGCGGCTTCTTCGACGGTTGGCCCAACCCGCCGACCCCCGAGACCCACCTCCGCATCCTGCGGGGCTGCACCGCGGTCGTGCTCGCGGTGGACGCCGAGAGCGGGCGCGTCGTCGGGTTCGTGACCGCCCTGAGCGACGGCGTCCTCTCCGCCTACCTGCCGCTGCTCGAGGTCCTGCCGGGCTACCGCGGTCGGGGCATCGGGAGCGAGTTGGTGAGGCGCGTCCTGGTGGCCCTCGGCGAGCTGTACATGGTCGACGCGACCTGCGACCCCGACGTGATGCCCTTCTACCTCTCGCTGGGCCTGAGCCGGGCGACCGGCGCGAGCATGAGGCGCTACCCGCGGCAGTCCGGCGCGCCCCCGGAGTGACGGCCGGGCGTTCGCCCCGCGCCCCGGCGCCGCCGGCCCCGGCCCCGGCCGGAGGCGTACGCTGACGCCCGATGCTTCACCTGCTCGGCGTCGCCGCCGCCGCCGCCATCTCCTTCTCCGCGATCTTCATCCGCCTCGCCGACGTGTCGGTCTCGACCGCCGCCTTCTTCCGGCCCTTCTATGCCCTGCCGGCCATCGCGCTGCTGCTCGTCCTCGATCGCGGCGACGACCGCCGGACGCTCCGGGAGCGGCTCGCGACGATGCTCGCCGGAGGCCTCATGGGCGTGGCCTTCACGCTGTGGAACTACGCGATCGATTACGTGGGCGCCGGGTTGGCGACCGTGCTCGGCAACACGCAGGTGGTCTTCGTCGGGCTGTTCGCCTGGTGGGTCTTCCGGGAGCGGCCGCCTCGGGCGACCGCGTTGGCGGTGCCGCTCGTCCTCGGCGGCGTGATCCTCGCGACCGGCGTCGGGCGTCCGGACGCCTACGGCAGCGATCCGCTGCTCGGCGTCGTCTACGGGATCTGCAACGCGATCTCCTACGCCGCCTTCCTGCTGATCTTCCGGCGCACGGCCCGCAGCGTGACGCGCCCGTGGGGAGCGCTGTTCGACGCCTCCGCCGGCGCCGCCGTCGTCACCCTGGCGCTGGGTCTGCTCACCGACCCGGCGTTCGACCTGCGCCCGGTGTGGCCCGCCCACGGTTGGCTGCTGGCGCTGGCCGTCGGCTCGCAGACGCTTGCCTGGGGCGCCATCCTGGCGGTGCTGCCGCGCCTGCCGGCGCTCGACACCTCCGTCATCCTGCTGGTCCAGCCCGTGCTGACGGTCGTGTGGGGCGCCTGGCTGTTCGCCGAGCGGCCGTCGCCGTGGCAGTGGGCGGGCGTGGCCTCGGTGCTCGCCGGGATCGCCGTCGTGGTGCTCGCGGGCGCGCTCGGCCGGGCGCGCCCCCGACCCCGACCGTGACGTCCTCGGGGTGATCGGCCGTTGCTTCGCTGGCCGATGCGTCGCCGACCGCCCTCCTGGTGGGCCGCCGTGCCGTACGCTCGGGGCATGCGCAGATCACCACTGATCCTCATCCCCGTCGTGCTGGCCGTCCTGGCGGCCGGTTGCGCGCCCGCGGTCGTCGGCAGCCGCAGCAACCCGGTCGACCTGCAGCGCGACCGCAGCGCGACCGCGACGCCCGGGTCCACCGTCTACGTCCGAAGCACGTATCCTTCCGGCGCGTTCGGCCTGAGAGCCGGCGCCTTCCGGGGCGCGTTCCAGGTCCCCCTCGGGGTCGACGGCAGCGGCGCGCGCGTGACGAGCGAGTTCGAGCTGATCGACGTCGTCGGTCCCGCGGGGTGGCGGTGGCGGCTCGAGGACGTCTGGTCCGAGTCACGCGGCGGCCGACCACCCGTGCTGGTCGTGACGCTGCGGCTCGACGTGCCCGCCGATGCCCGCTTGGGCGGTCAGCAGTTGCGCGGCACGCTCGTCGCGCGCTCGACCGGCGGTCGCGAGCCCGTCTCGCTGATCGTGCAGGTGGTGCCGCGCCGCTGACGCCCAGCGGCACCCCGCCATCACGTCCAGGGGAGGTCGTCGCGGCGCAACCCGGTGAGCCGCCAGCCCGTCTCCGCGTCGCGTCGGGCGGAGACGAGGTAGAGGGCGCTCACCGCCTGGCCGGACGGCGCGTGCACCGGGTCGGCCACGACGCGCAGGTGGGTGCGGGCCACGTCGCCGTGAACATCCCATGGGTCGACCTCGGCCGCCGCGTGCGCCACCAGCGGCGCGAGCAGCTCGTTGCCCAGCGCGCGTCGGGCGCCGGCGACGTCGCCCAGCGGGCCGCGCGCGCGGGGGGTCAGCGACGCCCAGAGGGCCGCGGCGCCGTCGTCGCGTCCCCATCGCAGCGCCGCCAGCAGGCCCGCGAGCAGCGCGCCTGGGTCGTCGGCGGCCGTGGGGTCGTCGGGCAGCCGTAGGGGTGCGCTGGGGTCCGCGTCCGCGTCCCGCTCGCCCAAGTCAGCCGATTCCCAACGAGATGTACTTCGTCTCCAGGTACTCCTCGATGCCCCAGGGCCCGCCCTCGCGGCCGATGCCAGAGGCCTTCACGCCGCCGAACGGCGCGTGCGCCACCGACGGCACGCCGTCGTTGACACCGATGAGACCGTACTCGAGGGCCTCCGCCACGCGGATGGCGCGGGCGAGGTCGCGCGTGTAGAGGTAGGCGGCGAGGCCGTAGGGCGTGTCGTTGGCGCGCGCGATGGCCTCGGCCTCGGTGGAGAAACGCAGCACGGGGGCGACCGGACCGAAGGTCTCCTCCTCGAGGATCTTCATCCCCGGTTCCACGCCGACGAGGAGGGTGGGCTCGTAGAACAGCCCCTCGCCACGGGCGCCACCGGTGACGACCCGAGCGCCGCGGGCGACCGCATCGGCCACGTGATCCTCCACCTTGCGGACGCCGTGGACGTCGACCAGCGGGCCCACGTCGGTGGTCTCTTCGAGGGGGTCGCCCAGGCGCAGGGCGCGCACGGCGTCGGTGAAGGCCGCCACGAAGGCGTCGTGGATGCCGTCTTGCACGTAGATGCGGTTGGTGCAGACGCACGTCTGCCCGGCGTTGCGGAACTTGCAGGCCGTGACCTCGCGCACCACCGTGTCGAGATCGGCGTCGTCGAACACGAGGTACGGGGCGTGCCCGCCGAGCTCCAGCGACATGCGCTTCACCGTGTCCGCCGACTGCCGGTACAGGACCTGGCCGATCTCGGTCGAGCCGGTGAACGTGAGCTTGCGGATGCGCGGGTCATCCATCATGACCTTCGTGAGGGGCGCGGGCTTGAAGGCGGGCAGGACCTGCAGCGTGCCCGGCGGGCCCCCGGCCTCGACCCACAGGTCGGCGAGCCGCAGGGCGGTGAACGGCGTCTGCTTGGCCGGCTTCACGATCATCGTGCAACCGGCGGCCAGGGCCGGGGCGGCCTTGCGGGTCAGCATCGCCGCCGGGAAGTTCCACGGCGTCACCGCGTAGCTCGGCCCCACCGGCTGCCGGATCGACATCAGGCGCTTGTGGGGCGTGTGGCTGGGGATCCAGGTGCCGTAGACCCGCTTGCCCTCTTCGGCGTACCACTCCACGAAGCTGGCCGCGTAGGCGGCCTCGCCGCGCGCCTCGCGCAGCGGCTTGCCCATCTCGCGCGCCATGAGGCGACCGAGCTCGTCTTGGTGCGCCATGATCCCCTCGAACCAGCGGCGCAACACCTTGGCCCGCTCGAACGGGGTGGTCGAACGCCACGACTCGAACGCGTCCCAGGCGATGTCGATCGCGGCCCGCGCCTCGGCCTCGCTACAGTCGGCGGCCCGTCCGAGGACGGTCCCCGTGGCCGGTTCGGTCACGTCGAAGGTGGAGGCGGCGTCGTGCCAACCGTCGGTGAGGTAGCGACCTTGGAGGTGTTCCATGCGCTCAGTCTACGGTGCCGGTGGGGGCGGGGCCCGCCTCGGAGGCCTGAAGCCACGTGACCGTGCCAACGGCCCCCGAGGCGGGCCCCGCCCCCACCGCGGCCTCTGGGGTTGGGGCGTGGGTCAAGCGCGGGCGGGCCGTGGGGTCACCGCCTACACGCTGCGGACCGTCGAACGCACCCACGCCACCGATCGGCCCCCCACCGCGGCTCGTGCCGGCGATCCCCCAGAGCACCCACCGCCCAGGCGGTAGGGGGCGGGGGCGGGCGCGTGCGGGGACCGTTGACACGGCACGTGGCTCAGGTCCC
>JAABRX010000253.1 GCA_011390675.1 Trueperaceae bacterium
GGATCGTCGAGTTCACGCTCCGCGGCCCTGGGGCGGTGCACGTGCTCGCGCACCTGGCCTCCGTCGCGCCCACCGGCGTGGTCCTGGGGGCAGGGAGCGTGCCCGACGTCAAAACGGCCCGGCAGGCGCTCGACGCGGGCGCGGCCTTCGTGGTCGGTCCCAACGGCGACCCCGGCGTGGCCGCGCTGTGCGCCGACCACGACGTGGGCTACGTCCCCGGCACGCTGACGCCCACCGAGATGGTGGTCGCGCGCTCGTGGGGCTGCGACCTGATCAAGCTCTTCCCCGCCTCGTCGGTCGGCGGTCCCGCGTTCGTGAAAGCCGTCCGCGGCCCGCTGCCCGACCTGCAGTTGATGGCCACGGGCGGGATCGGCACCGGCGACGTGCGCGCCTACCTGGCCGCCGGCGCCGCCGGCGTGGGCATGGGGAGCGAGCTCGTGCGCAAGGACTGGGTCCGGTCCGGCGACGGCGCGTCGCTGGCGGCCGCGATGCGCGCGGTGCTCGTGGACGCGGCGGGAGCGGCCGGCGCGGGAGCGGGCGCCTGAACATGCGCATCGGGCTCAACCGGGTCGCGGCCAGGTCGCCTGGACGGTGGTGGCGGACGCCCTGCGCGAGGTCGGGTTCGCCGGCGACGTCGTCATCGAGTCGTTCACGCCGGCGGTGACCAGCATCGCCGGCGCAGTCCGCCTGTGGCGCCCGGTCGCCCCCGACCAGGACACGATCGCGCGCGAGGGGACGGAGTTCGTGCGGAAACTGCTGGGCTGAGACCGGTCACGACCGGGCGAAGCGCTCGCTCGGCCCACCTGCCGCGACCAGCCCCCACTCGACGCTGCCCATCAAGAACGCGTTCACACTCTGGCGCCGCGCCGCCGCCGCCAGCGAGGCGGCGCGGTGCAGATCGGGCGCTAGCCGCAGCAGCACCCGCCCGGAGAACGGCTTCGCGGGCTCCTTCCCACGCTCCGCGCACCAATCGAAGTACGCGTCGACGGCCACGGCGAAGCCCTCCTCGAGTTCGCGCACCGACGACCCACTGAAGGCGATCGCATCGGCCAGGTCGAGCACGTCGCCGTAGAAGCGGCGCTCGTCGGCCGCGTAGCCGATCGCCGCCACGTAGCCGCGGTACTGCATCGTGTCCGAGGTCATCGGGGCTTCTCGCCCATCTCCATCGAGCACCGCTGGAGGCTCGTCGCCGTCAGCCCATCGAACGCCTCCGCTCGACCACGGGCATCGGTCCACCCGGCACGAGCCCGAACACCCTCGTCCCTCGCCCAACGCCCACGTTCGCGCCTTCGCGCCACCCCGTACGCTCGCCCCATGCCCCCCACCACCATCCTCGGCGTCGACTGCGCCACGCTCGCCACCAAGACCGGCCTCGCGCGCGCCGTTCTGGAGGACGGCCACTGGCACCTCCGCGACGCGTTGGCCGGCACCAAGGACGCCCCACCCGCGACCGTCCTCGCCGCCTGGCTCGCCGAAGACCCCGGCGCCCTCCTCGCGCTCGACGCGCCGCTCGGCTGGCCGGTCGACCTCGGCGACGCGCTCGTGGGTCACCGCGCGGGCGACCCCATCGAGGCTCCGTCGGAGCGCCTCTTCGCCCGCGCCACCGACCACGAGGTCCACGCGCGCCACGGGAGGATGCCGCTCGAGGTCGGCGCCGGCTGGATCGCGCGCACCGCCCGCGCGACGCTCACGCTGCTCGACGAGGTTCGTCGCGCCACCGGCCTGCCCATCCCCCTCGCCTGGAGCCCGGACGATCTGCACGCTGCCGCGGCGATCGAGATCTACCCCGCCGCCACGCTGATCGCCCATGGGCACGCGCTCCCCGGCTACAAGGTGCCGGGCAGCCCCGCGCGCGGCGCCGTCGTGCAGAAGTGGCCCGACGCGGTGGTCGTCCCGCCGTCGCTCGACCTGGTGGCGCTGAACACCGACGTCTTCGACGCCATCGTGTCCGTCCTGGCGGGCGCCGACTTCGTCGCGGGCGCGGCGCGCGCCCCGGACGATGTGGAGCTGGCGCGGCGTGAGGGGTGGATCTGGGTGCGGGGGTGATGCGGAGGCAGGCGTTCGAAGCTCGATCAGCCGACCGATGGACCGAAGACGGCGCCGAACGTTCCCACGCCCGTGCTAACATAGCGGCGAGGTCGCAGCCCATGATTCAACTCAAGGTCCGCAAGATCGGTAACTCCCTTGGCGTCGTACTACCCAAGGAAGTCGTCCGGGCGCTGCACGCAGGTGAGGGCGCCACGCTCCACCTTACGGAGGCGCCAAACGGCGGCTTCCACCTGACGCCGTACGACCCCGAGTTCGAACGCAAGATGGAGCAGGTCGAGGACATCGCCGCCCGCTACCGCGACACCCTGCGTGCCCTGGCGAAGTGACCCACGGACCCTCCGAACCGACCTGGATCGACGAGCACGATGCGCTCGCGATCCACGCGCGCCTGTTGGCCCTCGACGGCGGCGCACCTGGGGCTCGAGCGCCCGACCTCCTCGCTTCGGCGTTGGCGCGGCCGCGTCAGCACCACGAGGACGAGGGCACGATGGACGTCGTGCGTTTGGCCGCCCTCCACACCGAAGCGATCGTCCGGAACCATCCGTCCGTAGATGGGAACAAGCGCACAGGCTTCGTCGTTGGCGTCCTGTTCCTCGAGCTGCACGGACTCGCGTTCGTGGCACCCCAGGAGCTGGCGACCGTGGCCGTACTCGACCTCGCTGCGGGACGAACCGGACTCGACGGCTACGAGCGCTTCCTCCGCGACCACGTGCGACCACGTGCTCAGCGAGCATGACGCGATCGACCCACGCCATCGCCCGCCGCCTCCGCGACGACGTCGAGCGCCTCGCCCTCCCCGACGGCCGCGCCGTCGGCACCGCCGGGCACGCCCGCGCCCAAGCGCACCTGGTCGCGCGCCTCGCCGAACTCGGGCTCGAGCCCTACGGCGACGCCTTCGCCCTCCCGTACGCCGCCAGTGGCCAGCGCTTCGCCAACCTGGTCGGCGTCGCTCCAGGGCTCGACCGCGACGCCGCGCCGGTGCTGATCGCCGCGCACCACGACACCGTCCCCGGCACGCCCGGTGCCGACGACAACGCGGCGGCGGTGGCGATCGCGCTCGAGGTCGGCGCCCGGCTGCGCGCGCGCCCCGCCGCCCGCGACGTGCTGATCGCGCTCTTCGACGCCGAGGAGCCGCCCTACTTCCACACGTCGCGGATGGGGTCGACGTACTGGCACGCCCACCAATGCCGAGGCCCGGTCCACGCAGCGGTGGTGCTCGACCTGGTGGGGCACGCCGTACCCGTCCTGGGCCTCGAAGACCTGCTCGCCGTCACCGGGATGGAGAGCGACCCAGGGCTAGAAGACGTCGTGCGCGCGCTGCCCGCCGACCATGGCCTTCAGCTGGTCACCGCCCTCAACCGCTACGTCGGCGACCTGTCGGACCACCACGTGTTCCGCATGAGCGAGGTCCCCTACCTGTTCCTCTCCTGCGGACGCTGGAACCACTACCACGCGTCCACCGACGTCCCCGACGCGCTCGACTACCCCAAGATGGCGCGCATCGCCGACGTCGTCGAGGCGCTCGTGCGCGGCGCGGCCGAGCGCGAACTCGCCGGTCCCTGGGAGGGCTACGACACGACCGCCACCGACGTCGCGACGTTGAACGCCGCGCTCGGGCCGCTGCTCGCCCACTACGGCATCGAGGTGCGCGACCGGGCCGACATCGATCGGGTGGTCGGGCTGTTGGTGGGGCAACTGGGGCTGTAGCGCTCCCGACACCTCACCCCCACGCCGTCCCCAACCCGTTCAGCACCATCTGCACCGCGAGCATGATCAGCAGCATGCCCATCAGCCGCGCGATCGCCTGCAGGCCGCGCTCCCCCAGCACCCGGTAGAGGACGGGCGCCGCCAGGAGCACGGCGGCGGTGATCGCCCACGCGACGAACACCGCGAGCGCCCAATGCCCCATCTCGGACGGCGCGGTGCGCGCCATCAGGATGACCGTGGCCATCGCCGACGGCCCCGCGATGAGCGGGATCGCGAGCGGCACCAGGAACGGTTCGCCCTCGAGCTGGTGGCCCATCACTCCCTCGGACCGCGGGAAGACCAGGCGCAGGCCGATGATCCCGAGCACGATGCCGCCGGCGATCGTCACCGACTCGGACTGCAACCCCAAGAAGTCGAGGATCGCCTGGCCGACGAACAGGAACGTCATCAGGACCAGCAGCGCGAACACGAGCTCGCGGG
>JAABRX010000254.1 GCA_011390675.1 Trueperaceae bacterium
GGCGCCGGGGACCGCGGGCACGCGCGGCATGACCGGTCTCATGACGGTGTCGGAGATCGCCACCCTGCGCGAGTTGCTGGTGGCCCTCGGTCAGCGGGTCGAGGCCGCCGAGTCGCGCCTCGCGGACCTCATGGACGCGCCCGATGGCGAGGGTTCCGTGGCCGAGGCGCAGCGTGAACTCGAGGAGGCCAGCGGGTTGCTCGAGCAGGCCCATCTCCTCCTCGATGCTGCCGAGGGCCGCGTCCGCTGAAGCGCACGGCTCGTTCGACACAGCGACCCGTGAGCCGAGCGCAGGTGGGCGGCGGCGATCGATCGCCGCCGCCTTCTGGCCGTCGAACCTGCGTGGGCTCGGGGCGATTTGGCGTCAGGTGAGCGGGCCCGCGAGCCCTGGCCACGCGCTGGCAGCCCCCCCGAAGAGCCCGGCGATCAGCCACACGATCAGGGCGAGCGCCAGGAGGCCGAGCAGAACCTTCATCAGGACGGCGCCGATGCGGAAGGCCAGGTAGACCACCACGATCAGCACGATGAGGCCGACGACGTCGGTCATCTCCAGCACCTCCTCTCCGTGCACCCACCGTACTGCACGCACGCGGCGCGCGACTGCGGCGCATCGATGGGGCCGAGCGCGCCAAGGAGCTGCTGGCGCCGTTCGGTCAACCGCAGCCGCAACCGACGCAGCCGCCACCCCGGAGCCCCGCCAGCCGCCGCTCGATCGCCAGCGACGTCGGCGTGACCGCCAGTCCGCCGAGCGAGGTGCAGCGGTGCTCGCGGGGCATCCGTTCCGCCACGGCCTTCGCCGCGTCGATGACTTCGTCGAGCGGGATGAGCGGGTCGAAGCCGGCGAGCGCCATGTTGGCGCAGGCGAGCGCGTTGGCGGCCGCCATGACGTTCTTGCCGAGGCAGGGCGCCTCGACGCGGTTGGCGATGGGATCGCAGATGAGGCCCAGCATGCTCTGCAGCGCCATCGAGGCCGCCGCCAGCGCCTGGTCGCGGGTGCCGTCGGCGAGGGTGACGAGCGCGGCGGCCGCCATGCAGGCCGCGGCACCGCCCTCGGCCTGGCAGCCGCCGACCTCGGCCGCGAAGGTCCAGCGGGTGGTGAAGAAGACGCCCACCAGGCCGGCGGCGAGCATGGCGCGGGCCATGTCCTCCTCGGAGCGGTCCATGGCTTCCGCCATGGCGATGACGGCGCCGGGGAGCCCCGCGCACGCGCCCGCGGTCGGGGCGGCGACGATGACGCCCATCGCGCTCTTCACCTCCATCAGCGCGGTGACGTAGAGCACGATGCGGTTGAGGGTCCCGCCGTCGAGCAGGCGGCCGGCCTCCATCGCCTCGCGGAACCCCCCGCTCTGGTGGCCGAGAACGCGGTCCTGGTAGTGGGTGCCCTCGATCCCCTGCGCGATCGAACGCCGCAGCAGGCGCACGATGTCGACCATCCGCGCGACGACCTCGCCGTCGTCGAAGCCGCTCCGGGCCGTCTCGTAGTCGACCGCCAGCCGCCACAGCGGCGTGTGGCGGTCGCCGTCGTGGGCCAGCAGCTCCTCGCTCCCGCGGAAGGGCAGGCGGACGTCCTTGCGCGACGGCACCGGCAGCACGCGGCCGAGCCGGCGCACGCGCGCGGGCCGCAGCTCCGCGAGCGCGTCGTCGGGGACGAAGCTGGCCGCCTTCACCTGCACCAGCAGGCCGCCCTCGACGTCGTGGACGAGCACCTCATCGGCGTCGAAGCGAGTCGTGAGCCGCGCGACCGCATCCCGCGGGGCGCCATCGAGCCAGACCAGCGTCTCGTCGTAGCCGCCGTCCATGCCGAGCGCGACGCCGTCGATCGACAGGACCTCCATCATGCCGCCGCCGGTGGAGATGGCGATCAGCGCGTGCTCCTCGCGTTCGTTGCGCAGCGTGAGGCGGTAGGTGTTCGGGTGGGGGTCGCCCACGTCGACCGTCTCGATGCGCAGGCCGATGCCCGCGTCGGCGAGCGCGCGGGCCGAATCGGGCAGGCGCTCGTCGTCCGCGTCCCAACCGAGCAGGCCGCCGAAGATGCCCATGTCGGAGCCCTGGCTCTCGTGGGTCGTGGGCAGGGAGCCCTCGCGGTCGAACTCCACCAGGACCTCGGCGAGGTCGCCGTCCATGAGGTCGCGCGCCAGCCGTCCGATGCGCAGGGCGGCCGCGCAGTGCGAGCTCGACGGCCCGCGCATGACCGGCCCGATGACGTCGTTGAAGATGCTGATGTCCGGCATGCGGCATCGTAGCAGCGGGGTCAGCCCCGACGGATCCCCTCGACGAACGCGCGCTCGCGCTCGCGCGCCCGTGCCCGACGCTCGGCGGCGGCGCGCGCATAGACGCGGACGACGTAGCCCGCGCACGCCCCCGCCGCGAGCAGCGCCAGCAGGCCGAGCGGCGCCCTCCCCTGCGTGACGAAGAGGACCCCGTACAGCACGAGGATGACGGCCGTCGTCGCCATGATCAAGCGGCCGATGCGGATGCCGACCATGCCGGCATGCTACGCGTTGGCCCTGGTACGAGCTCGTGGCGCGGGGATCCGCCCGCCTTGCCGCGGACGACCGCGCGCCGCCGCGACCCGCCGAGGTACCGTGGGTGCCGGAGGTCGACGATGACGATGGCGACGGTGCCCCGAGGTCCGTGGGACGTCGAGCACTACCAGGAGCTCGGCCTGTACTTCTACCTGCCCGAGGTCAGCGAGGTCGTGCCCGGCACGGCCCGCGTGAAGGTCAAGGACCGCGGCGAGATGCTGATGTTCGGCAGCTACTCGTACCTCGGTCTCATCGGGCACCCGGCGATCGATCGCGCGGCCCACGAGGCGATCACCAGGTTCGGCACGGGAACGAACGGCGTGCGCCTGCTCGCGGGCACGGTGCCTCTGCACCACGAGCTCGAGGCCAGCATCGCGGCGTTCAAGGGGACCGAGGCGGCGGTCGCCCTCGCGAGCGGCTACATGGCCAACATCTCCACGATCTCGGCCCTCCTCGAGCGCCACGACACCGTCATCTGCGACAAGCTGGACCACGCCAGCATCGTCGACGGCTGCCTCCTCTCGGGCGCCAAGATGGTGCGCTTCCGGCACAACGATCTGGCTCACCTGGAGGAGCGCCTGGCGCACGCCAACCCCGACCGCCAGCGGATGGTCATCGTGGATGGCGTGTACAGCATGGACGGCGACATCGCCGACCTGCCCGGCATCCGGGCCCTGTGCGACCGCTACGGCGCCCTGCTCATGGTCGACGAGGCGCACTCGCTCGGCGTGCTGGGCGCGACCGGCACGGGCATCGAGGAGCACTTCGGCATGGGGCCGGAGACGATCGACATCAAGATGGGGACCTTCAGTAAGTCGATCCCCAGCGTCGGCGGGTTCGTCGCCGGGTCGACCGAGATGGTCACGGGCCTCAAGCACAAGGCGCGCGGGTTCATCTACTCGGCCGCCATCCCGCCGGCCTCCGCCGCGGCCAGCATCGCGGCGCTGCAGGTCATCCGTGACGAGCCCGAACGGGTGCGGCGCCTGCAGGAGAGGTTCGCCTACTTCCGCGACCACCTCGCGGCCGCGGGCTTCGACCTGCTGTCGAGCCAGGCCGCCATCGCGCCCGTCGTGTGCGGGTCGGACGAGCAGGCGACGCGCCTGATGATGCACTGCGTGGAGCGCGGGATCTTCGTGCAGGCCATCCTGCCGCCGGTCGTCCCGCAGGGCCTGGCGCGCCTCCGGGCGACGGTGACGGCGAACCACACGATCGAGGACATCGACTACGGGGTCGAGGTGCTGACGGACGGCGCACGCAAGCTGGGGATCATCTAGCGGAACGACGCCGCGCGGCTCCGCTGGGTCAGGTGTCCCGACCGGCAGCGCTCGAGCGCGTGCGCCGGGCGTACAGATCGAGAACCCGATCGGGCAGCCAGCGCGCCATGAGGGCGCCGATGCGAGCGTCGCGGCCGACGAGGTAGCGCGTGCGCGGCCTCGCGGCCGTGAGAGCAGCGTGCACGACGGCGGCCACCGCCTCGGCCGGGATGCCCGTCCGCGCGGCGCGCAGCGCCCGGCGCTTCGCGTGCTCGACGTCGGTCCCGTAGTACCCGTGCGCCTGGGCGGGGAGGCCGTCGAGCAGCGCCTGGGCGGAGGCCGCGGACTTCTGCCAGATCGGCGTGGCGACCGCCCC
>JAABRX010000255.1 GCA_011390675.1 Trueperaceae bacterium
GCGACCGCGGTCGCTGGCGACGCCGAGGTGCTGGTCACGGGCGACCAGGTCCTGCTCGCCGCCGCCGATCGCGCACCTTTGCCCGTGGTGACGCCGCGGGCGTTCTGGGAACGACTACGCCAAGGGAACTGACAAGCCATCCCGGAGTGGCCACTCGGCCCGTGCCTACCGCTTGGCAATCCCACGAGACGGGCCGGCCCATCATCGACGCATGCAGCCGCGCATCGGTTGTCTCACGCGCGATACATGGGCCCCATGCCCGAATCCCGCGCCACCGTCCGCGACCTCCGCAACCACGGGGGCGACGTGCTCGACCGCGTCGCCGCCGGTGAGCGCATCGTGGTGACGCGCGACGGTCGACCCGTGGCCGAGCTCAACGCGGTGCGCGGCGCCCGGCTCGGTCGCGATGCGCTCCTCGCCCGCTGGCGCCACGTGCCCCGGATCGAGGGAGCGGCCCTGCGGCGCGACCTCGACGCCCTGCTCGACCCCGAAGCGTGACCCCCACCGGCGAGGGCCTGCTCGACACCAGCGTGGTGCTCCTGCTGAGCGCGATCGACGACCCGTCCCTCCTGCCCCAGTTCCCGCTCGTCTCGGCCGTGACCCTCGCCGAGCTCTCGGTCGGTCCGCTCGTCGCCCGCGACGACGTCGAGCGCGCCGCCCGCCAGGCAGTGCTGCAGCAGGTCGAGGCCGACTTCGACCCCCTCCCCTTCGACGACCGGGCCGCCCGCGCCTTCCGCCGGGTGCGGCCTCGCTGCCCGCCATCGGTCGCACCGTCCGGGTGCGAAGCACCGAAGCCATGATCGCGGCGATCGCCGTCGCGCACGACCTGCCGCTGTACACCGCCAACCCGGACGACTTCGCCGGGATCGACGGACTCGAGGTGCGGGTGGTCGCGCCTAGGTGAGCCACCCGTCGAACCTCGGTGGAGACGACGCGAGCCGACGTCGGGTTACGATCCCGAGAACTCCATGAACCGCATGAGGAAGGGCCGCGACGCTCCTGAGCGCCGCCCTCTACGCCGAGCAGCCGCCCGTCGGTTCGAGCGCGCGCAGCACGGGCGCGTTCGGCACGCCGTTCGATCCGGACCTATGGGACGCGCGCAACGACCCCGCCGCGCTCGAGGGCTACCTCGCACGCGGCTTGGAGGTGCCGGTCTTCATCGGCGTGGGCGACGACGACTGGGACGCCTGGGAGCCCCTGTTGGTCGAGGCGCTGCCGTACATGGCCAGGTACCTGAGGGTCCCGCGGTCGGATCGGTGACGCGCGGGGGGCGCGTCCGGTCGATGGCCGACGCAACCCGGAACCGGACTCGAATCGCCCGCCATCAAGCCTGGGTCGAGCTGGACCCAGCCCCGAACGCCCGCGCCACCAGCCGCGGCAGCAGGTCGCCCGCCCGTCCGACGAGCCGCGTGTGCACGCTCGCCGCCGATGGTTCCGGGTTGACCTCGACGCACCGCGCTCCGTGCGCCCCCGCCCGCTCGATCAGGGCGGCGGCCGGGTAGACGACGGCGCTCGTCCCCACCACGACGAACAGGTCGCACCACG
>JAABRX010000256.1 GCA_011390675.1 Trueperaceae bacterium
GACCGTGATGGTTCCGTGGAGTTCGACCACCGCTCGGCTCCCTGCGCGCCGGTGGAGGCCGTCGACGTTCTGGGTGACGAGCAGGAAGCGACCCCCGGCCTCGACGAGGTGTCGCTCGAGCGCCGCCAACGCGATGTGCGCGGGATTGGGGTGCGCGCCGAGCGCGCCGAGGCGGCGCTCGTCGTACCAGGCGCTGACCAAGGCCGGATCGGCCGCGAACGCCTCGGGCGTGGCGAGGCTCAGCGGATCATGGCCGCGCCACCAGCCGTCAGGGCCACGGAAGGTGCGCAGCCCGCTCTCGGCCGACACGCCGGCGCCGGTGAGCACGACGACGCCACGGGCCTCGCGAAGCGCGTTGGCGACAGGCTCGAGATCGTCCATGGAGTCCAAGGTACGCCCACCAGCCATCGCCCGGACGCGGACCGACCGATCGACTCGGGCCGATCGTCCGTCCGGCATCTCGGTCCTCGCTCGCGCCGCGGCGGGGCCGGTCTCGCCGGGGGCCGCCCCATCATCGAGGTCGATGAGCGACCCTGGCGTCGCCGCCTTCGACGGGCGCGGCCACGCCCTCGGCGGCGAGCGCGCGCTCGACGCACCCCACCAAGAACCCGTTCAAACTCAGACGCCTCGCAGCCGCCGCTAGCGTGGCGGCGCGATGCAGATCGGGCGTCAGCCGCAGCAGGACCCGCCCGGAGAAGGGCTTCGCGGGCTCCTTCCCGCGCTCCGCGCACCAGTCGAGGTAGGCGTCGACGGCCGCGGCGAACCCTTCCTCGAGTTCGGTCACCGACGACCCGTTGAAGGCGATCGCGTCGGCTAGGTCGAGCACGTCGCCGTAGAAGCGGCGCTCGTCGGCCGCGTAGCTGATCGCCGCCACGTAGCCGCGGTACTGCATCGTGTTGGAGGTCATCGAGGCGCTTCTCCCATCTCCTTCCAGAACCGTTGGATGCGCACGACCAAGCCTCTCGGCAGGTCGCTCCGCGGGTGCGGCTCATGGACGATCAGGTCTCGGCCCCGCAGCGAGAAGGCGCGGACCGACCCCGATCCGGCCCGGACGGCACCGCCCAGCGCGAGGATCAACGCCACGACGTCCCGCCATGCGACGTCGCTCGGCGGAGGGCGCCGGAAGAGCTTCTCGAGGGTGTGGCGGTGGCGGTTGCGCACGCGGGGTCCTGTCGGCAGGAGGGATCGCGACGTACGTGCGCACCAGTCATGGATCAAACGATATCATTGTTTGATACCGTTACGCCCGAAATCGTCGCCGTCGGCCCATCGAACGCCTCGGCACCACCGTTCCCATGCGCCCACCCGGCACCAGCCCAGCGACCCTCGGCCCCCAACCCGCCCCCACGCTCGCCGACTCGCGCCACCCCGTACCCTCGCCCCATGCCCCCCACCACCCTCCTCGGCGTCGACTGCGCCACGCTCGCCACCAAGACCGGCCTCGCCCGCGCCGTCCTCGAGGACGGCCGCTGGATCGTCCGCGACGCGCGCGTCGGCACCAAGTCCGACCCGCCCGCGGCCGTGCTCGCCGCCTGGCTCGCCGAAGACCCCGGCGCCCTCCTCGCGCTCGACGCGCCGCTCGGCTGGCCGGCCGACCTCGGCGACGCGCTCGTTGGCCACCGCGCCGGCGACCCCATCGACGCCCCGTCCGAACGCCTCTTCGCCCGCGCCACCGACCACGAGGTGCACATGCGCCACGGCCGCATGCCGCTCGAAGTCGGCGCCGGTTGGATCGCCCGCACCGCCCGCGCGACGCTCGGCCTGCTCGACGAGGTCCGGCGCGCCACGGGTCAGCCCATCCCGCTCGCCTGGAGCCCGGAACCCGAGCGCGCCGCCGCGATCGAGGTCTACCCCGCCGCCACGCTGATCGCTCACGGGCACGCGCTCGCCGGGTACAAGGTGGCGGGCAGCCCCGCGCGCGCCACGGTGGTGCAGGACTGGCCCGACGCGGTGGTCGTCCCTCCGTCGCTCGCCCTCCTCGCGCTGAACACCGACGTCTTCGACGCCATCGTGTGCGTCCTGGCCGGCGCCGACTTCCTCGCCGGCGCGGCGCGGGGTCCCGACGACCTCGACCTGGCCCGGCGCGAAGGGTGGATCTGGGTGCGGGGGTGACACCACGTCGCAAGCCCGAGCGCGCTATCCTTACCCAAGAGAGCAGGGGTAAGGAATGCGTCGGGTCGCGACGATGACCAGCAAGGGGCAGATCACCATCCCGGTCGAGGTACGCAAGCGACTCGGCCTCGGGAAGGGCGACCGCGTCGAGTTCACCCTCGAGGAGGGTGTCGCCGTCCTGCGCCCGCTGCCCCCCGAGCCCGACCCCTTCGGCGCGTACGCCGGCGCGCTCGGCACCCTCGCCGACGAGGCCGCCGTGACCGCGTGGCTCCGCGACCTGCGCGACGACGACGGATGATGCGGACCGCGATCGACAGCAACGTGATCGTGGC
>JAABRX010000032.1 GCA_011390675.1 Trueperaceae bacterium
CAGCGGCCAACTCTTGGCATCGACCACGACGTGCGCGACGCCGTCCTCGAAGACGCGGTCGCCCTCGAGCCGGTGCTCGTCGACGGACATGCCGTAGCTGTAGCCGGAGCAGCCGCCGGACTTGATGTAGACGCGCACGGCGGAACCGGCGGGCAGGGTCGAGAGCAGTTCGTTCGCCTTGGCAGCGCCAGCCGCGCTGAAGGTGATGCGTTCGTTCGGGTCGGGCACGGTGCGGGCCGGGATGGCGGCCGACGGGGTGGACGGGGTCGTCATGCGGACCTCCCAAGAATCCAAAGCATCTCGCTCAGGATGCTACCGCATCCACGGGATGCGCTGCCTGCGCGCGATGACGAAGCGGCCCCCCGGCATACCGGGGGGCCGTCTCGTTCGACGTGGCGGGCGCAGAAGGACTCGAACCCTCGACCTACGGTTTTGGAGACCGCCGCTCTACCGACTGAGCTATACGCCCACGAGCCGCGTCGACGGTCGCCGAGGGTACCACATGCGTTCCGGACTGCCAAGCCGGGGTATCGGGTCGGTCCGCGCGCTCCTCCGGTCACGTTCGTCGGCCGGGCGGTGCGCGGGTGCCAGGTCACGGTGGGTTCGCACCGGCATGCTACCCTGCTCGCGTGAATCGCGTCCTCCACGCGGTCCGGCGGTCCTCCGCCCCCGCCAACCCAGCCCGTCCCCTCGCTTGGCTCGTCGCCGTCGCGCTGCTCGTGGTGGCGGTGCCGTGGTCGTCGAGCGCCCGGGCCCAGTCCTCCCCCTCGGCCGACGCCGTCTGGGTGATCCCCATCGAGTCGGAGATCAGCGCCGCGACGGCCGCTTTCGTGCGCGCCCGGATCGACCGGGCGAACCGCGAGCGTCCGCTCGCGTTGGTCCTGTACCTCGACACACCCGGCGGGCAGATCGCCGCGATGCAGCGCATCGTCGACGACGTCCTGAGCCGCGCCGAAGTGCCGACCCTCGCCGTCGTGCGCAACGCCTTCTCGGCCGGTGCCCTGATCGCGATGGCGGCCGAGCAGGTGGCGATGCTCCCGGGATCGGCGATCGGCGCCGCGACGCCCATCGTCGCGACGCCGCTGGGCGTCGCTCCCGTGGACGAGAAGTTCAACTCGGCCGTGCGCGGCGAGTTCCGCGCGATCGCCGAGGCGCGGGGGCGCGATCCGCGCATCGCGGAGGCGATGGTGGACGCCCGCATCGAGATCCCCGGTCTGGCGACCAGCGAAGAGCTCGTGACCTTGACCGCCGCCGAGGCGGTCGAGTACGGCATCGCCGACGTCGAAGCGCGCACCCTCCAGGACGCCCTCGAACGCTTCGGGTACGGCGGTGCCCGGGTCGAACGGCTCGAGCCCAACACGGCGGAGCGGGTGGGCACCTTCCTCGCGAACCCGCTCATCGTCGCGCTGCTGCTCGTGCTCGGGGTCGGCGGCTTGGTGCTCGAGTTCTTCTCCCCCGGCTTCGGCATCCCGGGCGGGATCGGCATCCTGGCGTTGGCGCTGCTCGGCTTGACGGCCTTCGTCGCGACGCCGGCGGGACCCATCGATCTGATCCTGATCTTGGTCGGGATCGTGCTGCTCGCCATCGAGGCGCTCGTGCTCCCGGGCTTCGGGGTCGCGGGCGTGCTGGGCCTCGGCGTGCTCGGGTACGCCGTCTTCCGCGTGTTCCAGGAGAGCTGGTTGACGGTCCTGGGCGGCAGCACGGTGTTCGGCGGGCTGCTCCTGGCCTCCCTCCTGTGGGTGTTGCCGTACAGTCGGGTCGCGTCGCGGTTCCGGCTGGCGACCCGCATCGGCAGGACGCCCGACGCGGTGGCCGTCACTCCGGGTCGGTCCGACGAACGCGGCGACCTCCTCGAGGCCGTCGGCGCCGCCCTGACCGACCTGCGACCGGCCGGCCTCGCGCGCTTCGGCGACGAGCGCGTCGACGTCGTGACGCTGGGCGATTACGTCGCTGCCGGAACGCCCGTCCGCGTCGTGCGCGTCGAGGGCAACCGCGTGACGGTGCGCGCCCACGAGACCCTCGTTCCCCCTACCTCGGCCGAAGGCGCCGAGCGTTGATCCCGCTCTGAAGGAGTTTCTTCGTGGACATTCCCCTGCTCTTCCTCGCCGGCGCCATCGTCCTCTTCTTCCTCGTCCTGTTCACCGTCATCCCGGTCGGCCTCTGGGTGTCCGCGGTGGCCGCCGGCGTCAAGGTCAGCCTCCTGAGCCTGGTGGCGATGCGCCTGCGGCGCGTTCCGCCGCACCGGATCATCCTCCCGCTCATCAAGGCGGACAAGGCCGGCATCGACGTGACGCAGGACCAGCTCGAAGCGCACTTCCTCGCCGGCGGCAACGTCGACCGGGTCGTCGACGCGCTCATCGCGGCGGACAAGGCGCGCATCGCGCTGCCGTTCGATCGCGCTGCGGCGATCGACCTCGCCGGACGCGACGTGCTGGACGCCGTGAAGGTGTCGGTCAACCCGCGCGTCATCCAGACCCCGAACGTCTCCGCCGTTGCCAAGGACGGCATCGAACTGATCTCGACCGCGCGCGTCACGGTCCGCGCCAACCTCGAGCGGCTGGTCGGCGGTGCCGGCGAAGAGACGATCATCGCGCGCGTCGGCGAGGGCATCGTTTCGTCGATCGGCTCGACCGACACGCACAAGAAGGTGCTCGAGAACCCGGACCTGATCTCCAAGACCGTGCTCGCGAAGGGCCTCGACGCCGGTACCGCCTTCGAGATCCTCTCGATCGACATCGCCGACGTCAACGTCGGCCGCAACATCGGTGCCGAACTGCAGACCGACCAGGCCGAGGCCGACAAGCGCGTCGCCCAGGCGAAGGCGGAAGAGCGCCGCGCGATGGCCGTCGCGGTCGAACAGGAGAACCGGGCCCGCGTCGAGGAGATGCGCGCCAAGGTGGTCGAGGCCGAGGCCGAGGTGCCGCTCGCGATCGCGGCCGCCTTCCGCTCGGGCAACCTGGGCGTGATGGACTACTACAACCTGCGCAACATCGAGTCGGATACCGACATGCGCGCGAACATCGCCCGCGCCACCGAGGAAGACGACCGGAAGTGAGGACCGCTTGAGCTTCGACGACCTGTTCGGGCTGCTCTTGTTCGTCGTCTTCATCGCGCTGCCGGCCTTGAGCCGGATGGCGGGGAAGAAGAAGGGTGGAGGTGCGTCGCCGGGTCAGGGTGGGCCGACGCCGGGGCCGACCACGGGACGCACCCCAGGGCGGACGCCTACGGCGTCCACCGCGCGCCCCGCTGCGTCGGGGTCTGGTGGCGGCACGGCGTCGACCGCGGGCGGCGGCGACGAGCTCGAACGTCGCCTCGCCGAGGCGCGCGAGCGCGTCCGCCGGGCGCTCGAGGGGCCGGGTGGCTCTTCGTCCAAGCCGGCGTCGAGCACGGCTCAGGCCCCCGCACGGCCGGCCTCCACCGCGCCACAGGCGCCCGCCCGCCGCAGAGGCGCCTTCGTGTCGACCGATCGCGACGACGGTCTGCTGAGCACGCCGCTCGACCCGAGCGTTGCAGGGGGGCTCGGGCGGGGCCGCGCGGCGCCGCGCGCGAAGACCACCCGGTTCGATGAGGCACCGGCCCTCCAGGTCGAGCGTCCCGGCTCCAAGCCCCGCTCGGCCAAGGGTGGAGCGCGCGCTTCCGCGACGTTCGCCACCGATCCCGAGACCGTCCGCTCGGCGCTCATCTGGCATCAGGTGCTCGGGGAACCGCGGGCGCGGCGCCCGCTCGGAGGTCGACCATCGACGCTTCGGTCACGCTGAAGCTGCGCAACCCGCGGGAAGCGCTCACGCTGTTCGGACAGAACGACGCCCATCTCAAGGTCCTGCGCCGCCGGCTCGGCGCCCGGATCGTCGCCCGTGGCGACGAACTGCGCCTCCAGGGGAACCCTGAGGTGGTCGCCGAGGCCGAGCGCGTCTTCCGGGCCCTGCTCGCGACGATCCGCGCGGGGGGGCAGCTGTCCGCGACCGAGCTCGAGCACGGCGTTCTCAGCGGCCCCGCGGCCGACGTCCTCGGTGGGGCGCCCACCGGGACGGCGCCCGACGCCGAAGCACCGATCGGCGGTGGCGGGATGCCTGCCCTGCCCGGCCGCACGCGCCCCAAGACGGCCGGCCAGCGGCGGTACGTCGACGCGATCCACCAGAGCCCGATCACCTTCGGCATCGGTCCGGCCGGAACCGGGAAGACGTACCTCGCGGTGGCCATGGCCGTCCAGGCGCTGACGGCCAAGCGCGTGAAGCGCATCATCCTCACCCGACCCGCCGTCGAGGCCGGCGAGAAGCTCGGGTTCCTGCCGGGCGACCTGCAGGCGAAGATCGATCCGTACCTGCGCCCCCTGTACGACGCGCTCTTCGACATGCTCCCGCCGGACAAGGTCGACGCCCTCCTCGAGCAAGGGGCCATCGAGGTGGCGCCCTTGGCGTTCATGCGCGGGCGGACGCTCAACGACGCCTTCATCATCCTGGACGAGGCGCAGAACACGACCGGGGAGCAGATGAAGATGTTCCTCACCCGCATGGGCTTCAACAGCACGGTCGTCGTGACCGGTGATCGCACCCAGGTGGACCTGCCCGGGACCGTGCAATCGGGCCTGCGTGTGGCCGAGCGGATCCTGGCGGGCATCGACGGCATCGCGTTCGTGTCGTTCAGCGAAGCCGACGTGGTGCGCCACCCGCTCGTCGCGAGCATCATCCGTGCGTATGAGCAGCATGGCTGATCGCCGGCGGCCCCGCGACGGCCGCTGGGCGGTCGGCATCGGGTTGGCCGTCGTCCTGGCGATCCTGTTCTTCTCGGTCTACGACGCCCGGGATCAGGGGGGTCTGGCGGCGGGCAACCCGAGCCCGCAGACCTTCGTGGCGCCCGTCCCCGTCCAGGTGACCGACCGGTTGGCGACCGAAGCTCGGCGCCAGGCGGCGCGAGCGCAGGTGCCCGAGCTGACGCGGGTCGACCCCACGCTGCAGACGCTGGTGCTCGGCAGCCTCGCCAGCTCCGGTCTCCCGCCCGTCGCGCTCGACACCGTCGCGGCCGCGTACACGCGCGCCGAGGGGGTGAACGCGAGCGAAGTGGACGCGGTCCTCGAGGCGGCCGTCGCCGTCTCGCCGGAGGAGCGCCGCACCGAGGTGCTCGCCGTTCTGGAGCGCCGCCTGGTCGCGACCGCGCAGGTCGACCTCGACCTCACGGAGGCGGCGCGCGCCGCGACGGCGGCGGCGATCGCCCCCGTCCTGCGCTCGCTGGAGGCGGGCCAGGTCATCGTTCAGGAGGGCGAGGTGCTGACGGCCGAGGTGCTCGGCACCCTCGAGGCCGTGGGCTTGTACGCGCCGCGCTTCGCGGCCTTCGGGCGCAGCGTCTGGATCGTGCTCGGCGCGCTCCTGTTGGGCGGCCTAGCCGCGCTCCCGCTCGGGTACGCGCTCCGGAGCCTGAGCGACCGCTTTCGGCCCAGCCAGGTCCACGCGTTGGTCGTGCTCACGGTCGCGACGCTGGTCGTCCAACGCTTCGTGCTGGAGTTCTCGCCGAGCTTCGTCCTGGTGCTGTTGGTGCCGCTCCTCGTCGCCGTGCTGGTGTCCGAGGTCGCCGGCTTGTTGTGGGCGGTCTGGGTGGCCGTCGTCACGGCCTTACTGGTTCCCTCGACGCCGCTCGTCACCCTCCTGGCCACCCTCGTCGGGGCGGTCGTCGCCGTCCGCGCCGTGGGCGACGTGCGCACGCGCCCGGCCGTGGTCCTGGCCGGGGCGTTGGGCGGGGCCGCCGGAGGTGCGGCGCTCGTGGCCTGGGTGCTCCTCGGCGGTGGGTTGTCGCCGCTCGCGACCGCCACCGCCTTCGCGGCGTTCCTAGCCGGTGGGGTCCTGGCCGGAGTGCTCGCGCTCGGCCTGCTCCCGCTCTTCGAGGTGGCCCTGGGGTTCCTGACCGGCTTCCGGCTGCTGGAGCTCTCGTCGCCTTCGCATCCGCTGCTGCAGCGCCTGCTGGTCGAGGCGCCCGGCAGCTACCAGCATTCGCTCATCATCTCCAACCTCGTCGAGCAGGCGGTGCAGGCGATCGGCGGGGATCCGTTGCTGGCGCGGGTGGGTGCGCTGTACCACGACGTCGGCAAGATGCGCCGCCCGAACTTCTTCGTCGAGAACCAGTTCAGCGGAGACAACCCCCACGACCGCATCTCGCCACACCTCTCCTACCTGATCATCACCAGCCACGTTCGCGACGGCCTCGAGCTGCTGCGCGAGTACCGCCTGCCGCGCCAACTCGAGCCCTTCGTGCTCGAGCACCACGGCACGACGGTGCTCGCGTACTTCTACAAGCGCGCCCTCGAGGACGCGAGCTCGATCAGCGAGCTCAACTTCCGGTACCCGGGGCCGCGGCCGCGGAGCAAGGAGTCGGCCGTGCTGCTGCTCGCCGACGCGGTCGAGTCCGCCTCGCGCACGCTCAAGGACCCCACGCAGGGCAGCATCCGCGCCCTCATCGATCGCCTGATCGAGCAGCGCCTGCAGGACGACCAGCTCTCCCAGAGCCCGCTCAACCTGCACGACCTGGCGGTCATCGCCGACACCTTCGAGCGCATGCTCACCGCCATCCTGCACCGGCGCATCACGTACCCGAGCGCCGAGGAGATTCGAGGTCTGCGTCGTGCGGGTCGAGATCCTGGACAGAACAAACCGCTTCCGGCGGCGTAGGCGGCTGGCGGAGCTGGTGCGGCGCCTGGCCGCTTCGTGGGGCCTCGCCGATCGCGAGGTGACGATCGTGCTCGTCGACGACCCGACGATCGCCGCGATGAACCTGCGCGACCGCGCGGTCGAGGGCCCGACCGACGTGCTGAGCTACCCGCTGCACGAACCCGACGACGCCGGCTTCCCCACCCTCCCACTACTGGGCGACGTGATCGTGAGCCTCGACACCGCCCGCGTGCAGGCACGGGCCCGGGGCGTCGAACCGTGGCACGAGGTCGCCGAGCTGGTCGCCCACGGCCTCCTCCACCTGATGGGGCACGATCACCAGACCGAAGACGACTGGGCACCGTTCCACGCGGGTCAGGCCCGAGCGCGGGCCCTCGCGGTGGAGCTCGACCGTGAGCACGCCCGCGGGGTCGCATGAGGCCGGTCGCGTGAGGCCGGTCGCGCGCTTCGCGCGCTCCGTCGGCTTCGCGCTCCGGGGCTGGTCGCACGCGTGGCGCACGCAGGCGCACCTGCGGTTCGAGGGCGTGGCGGCGCTCGTCGCGATCGCCGCCGCCGTCGCGCTCGGATCCGGCGTCGCGGCGGTCGTCGTCGCCAGCACCCTGGTCCTCGTGGCGGAGCTGGTCAACACGGCGGTGGAGGCCACCGTGGACCTCGTCGCACCGGGTCCCGACCCGCGCGCGGCGATCGCCAAGGACGTCGCGGCCGGTGCCGTGCTCGTGGCCGCCCTCGGTGCCGTGGGCGTCGGACTCGCCGTGTTCGGTCCGCCGACGTGGCGATGGCTCGCCGCGGCGGTAGGCTGAGGCCGTGCACCCCCTCGCGGCGGTCCCGCTCGCCACCGTACCGGCCGACCTGTTGGCGGCCGCGCAGGCCGCGTTCGACCATGCGTACGCCCCGTACTCCGGGTTCCGTGTCGGCGCGGCGCTCCGGGGGGCGGACGGCGGCATCGATGCCGGAGCCAACGTCGAGAACGCCTCCTACGGGCTCTCCCGCTGCGCCGAGCAGTCGGCGATCCAGGCGCTCGCCACCCGCGGCGAGCGCGCGTTCACCGAGGTCGTCGTCGTCGCCGACGCCGATCCGCCGGCCACGCCGTGCGGCGCGTGCCGCCAAGTGTTGGCCGAGTTCGGGCCGACGGCCACCGTGTGGCTCGTGAGCCCCCACGGCGCGTGGCGGACGTCCGTCGACGTGCTCTTGCCCGCCGGCTTCGTCCTCCTACGCTGATCGCGCGCCGTCGTCGGGCGGCGTTCGCGCCGCGGGTGGGGAGGCAGCGCCTCCGTCCTGGACGCACCAGACGTTCTCACGGTCGCGCGGTAGACTCGCGCGATGCGACTTCTTGCCCCCCGACTCCGTGCCGTCCTCACCGTTGCCGCCCTCGCGCTCGGTGCGTCCGCCTTCGCGCAGGACGACCCCACCCGCTTCGTCTTCGTTCCGTTCGATGCCGACGCCTCGATCGAGGCGCTCGGACTCGCGGTGCCGGCCGTGCTCCAGCACGCCTTCAACGAGCTCGACGACGTGTTCGCGCCGCCGGTCGGCGACGCCGGCCTCGTGCTCCAGCGACTCGTCGCCGCGGGCCACGACGACGCCCTCGAGCTGCTCACGGCCGCGTTCGATGCCGACGTGCTCGTGTTGGGGCGGGTCTCGGGCAGCGAGGCGCTCGTGCTCGAGCTCGTCGTCGCGGTGGCCGGCGAGGAGCGCACCGCTCGGGTCGAAGGACGGCTCGGGGACCTGACCGGCCTGTGGACGGCCGCCGCGGACGCGGTGCTGCGCGAAGCCGGCCGGACGCCACCGGCGTCGGAGCGAGCGGCGCTGCTCGCGGTCCTCGGCGACGCCCCGTCGCTGCCCAGCCTCGGCCCGCTGGCCACCGCCGCCGCCCGGCTCCCCGGCGTGCGCGTCGACCAGCTCGAAGCGGCGGTCGCCCTGGACCCGGACTCGGCGTGGGCGCGCAGCGAGCTGGCGCGCACGCGCGTCCTCGGCGGCGACGTCGCCACCGCGCTGGCCGACGCCGATGCGGCGGTCGCGCTGCGCCCGTCCGTCGAGGTGCTCACCACGCAAGGCCTGGTCCGGCTCGTCTCCGGCGACACCGCCGGCGCGGCGGAGGCCTTCGCGGCGGCGCTCGAGCGCAACCCCGCGCACGCGGTCGCGCTGGTGGGGCTGGCGCAGACGGTCCCGGCAGCCGAGCGGGCTACCCTCCTGGCGCGCGCCACCGCCGCCGCCCCGCGGCAGGTCGACGCTCAGCTCGGGCTCGCGTCGCTGCAGACCTCGGCCTCCGGCGCCATCCAGGCCCTGCGGCGCGCGGCCGACCGCCTCCCGGACTCCCCCAGCGTGCTCGCTGCGCTCGTCGACGTGACCGTCGGTGCGGGCGACGCGCGCGGCGCCCTCGACCTGCTGCGGGCCGCGGCCGCCCGGCCGCTCGGGCGCACGCCGGCCGCGTACACGGTCGCCGGTCGCCTTCCGGAGTCGGTCGCCGGCGATGCCCTCGCCTTCGTGCGCGAAGGGATCGCGGCGTTCCCCGAGGCGAGCGACCTGCGTCTGCTCGAAGCCGAACTGCTCCGCCGCTCCGGCGACGCGGCCGGCTCCGAGACGTCGCTGCGCGCGGCCGTGGACGCCAACCCCGACTCGATCCCCGACGTGCGCGCGCTGGCGCGGCTGCTCGCGGAACGAGGCGCCGGCGAGGAAGCGCAGGCGCTCTGGGCCACCGTCGCCGACCGGGCGCCGGACGCGGTCCTGACGTCCGCGGAACTGGACCTGGCCGCCGGCCGTTCGCGCGCGGCGCTGGTCACCCTCGAACCCGTCGTCGCCGCCGGCGGCGCGAACGCGGACCTGCGAACGCTCTACGGGATCGCCCTGGGCCGCGTCGGCCGGGTCGAGGAGGCGCGCACCGTGCTGGGTTCGGTCCTGCAGGACGCCCCCGACGCCACCCTCGCGGCGCGCGCGCTCGCGCTGCTCGACGAGCAGGGGCGCGTGGCCGGCGAGGGCGACCTCGAACTCGGGGTCGAGGCCGCGGCCGTCTTCGAGCGGGGGCTCACTGCGCTCGAACTCGGCGAGTTCGCGCGGGCGGCGGACGCCTTCAGCGAGGCACGGGCGCTCCAAGATGCGGGCCTGCTCGCCTTCTACGAAGGGTACGCGCGGCAGCGGGCCGGCGATCCGCGCGCCGCCATCGCCGCCTACGAGGCCGCTCGGGCGCTGCTCGGCGAACAGGACGTGCTGCTCAACAACCTGGGCTACGCGCACCTGCAGGTCGGTCGCTTCGACCGGGCGCTCGACGCCTTGTCGGCCGCGGTCGCGGCCAACCCGAGCAACGCGCGGGCGCACCTCAACCTCGGGCTCACGTACTACGCCAGCAGCCGGTTCGGCGAAGCCGTGGCGGCCTTCGACCGCGCCCTCGAGCTCGATCCCACGCTCGAAGCGAGCGCCTCGGAGGCGATCGCCGACGCGCGCGAGCGCGCCGCGCGGTGAGGCCGGCGCGCTAGCATGGCGGCCATGAAGCTCCGCGCCGAGGTCCTCGGCCTGCCCGCGTACCGCTTCGAAGCCCACGACGCGGCCGTCAAGCTCGATCAGAACGAGGCGCCGGAGGACCTGCCGGACGCGCTTCGGCGCACGGCGCTCGAACGCCTCGAACGCCAAGCCTGGAACCGGTACCCCGACCTCCATCCGCGCGGGCTTGCCACGCGGTTCGGCGCGCGCCACGACTGGCCGGCCGACGGCGTCGCCGTCGCCGGCGGTTCGAACGTCCTGATCCAAGCCGCGACGATCGTGGCCGGCATCGGTCGGAGCGTGGCCACCGTGCGTCCGACCTTCTCGGTCTACGCGCTGCAGGCCCGCCTGCTGGGAGCGACGCTCGTCGAGGTTCCGTTGGGGCCCGGCTTCGCGCTCCCGACCGACGAGCTGGTGGAGGTGCTGCAGGTCGGCGAGGGGGTGGCGTTCGTCGCGGCGCCGATGGCGCCGACGGGGAACGCGGTGGCTCCCGCCGACCTCGAGCGCTTGGCCGCAGCGGGCGGGAACCGTTGGCTGCTCGTCGTCGACGAGGCCTACGGCGAGTTCGCGAACGTCGACCACGACACGTTGGCCCGCGCCTACCCGCAGGTGGTGCGGTTGCGGACGCTGTCCAAGGCCTTCGGGCTGGCCGGTGCGCGCTTGGGCTACGCGCTCGCGCACCCGGAGGTCGCCGTCGAACTCCGCAAGGCGCTCCTGCCGTTCTCGGTCTCCGCCCTTCAGGCCGCGGTGGCGGAAGCGGTGCTCGAAGCGCCGGACGTCGTCGCCGAGCGCGTGGGGCGGACCGTCGCCGAGCGCGAGCGGCTGATCCGCGCGCTCGCCGCGCGCCGCGACGTCGAGGTCTTCCCGAGCGTCGCCAACTTCGTGCTGATGCGGGTGCAGGACGCCGCCGCGACGCACCGGGGCCTGCTCGAGCGGGGCGTGCTCGTGCGCCGACAGGACCACTTGCCCGGCCTGGCCGGGTGCCTGCGCGTGAGCATCGGCGCGCCCGCCGAGAACGACGCCTTCCTGGAGGCGTTCGACGCCGTCGCCACCGCGACCGCGCACCGTGAGGAGCTCGAACGTGCTTGAGCGCCGCGCCACCGTCCACCGAGTCACGCGCGAGACCGACGTGCGCATCGACCTCGATCTCGACGCCGGGCCGCGGGGCGCACCCGCGACGGGCCACGGTTTCCTGGACCACCTCCTCGACCAGGTGGTGCGGCACGGCCGCGTCGGCCTCGAGGTCGCCGCGACCGGCGACCTGCACATCGACGTCCACCACCTCGCCGAGGACGTGGGGATCACCCTCGGACAGGCGTGGCGCGAGGCGGTGGGCGACGCCATCGACCTCGAGCGCTACGCCGACGCCTTCGTGCCGATGGACGAGACGCTCGTGCACGTGGTCGTCGACCTCTGCGGTCGCCCGTTCCTGGCCTTCGATCCGGCCGCCGTGCCCGGCGACGTCTCGGGCTTCACGACGTACCACCTGCGGGAGTTCCTGCGCGGCTTCGCGAACCATGCCCGGGCGACCGTCCACGTGAGGTGGCTGGCGACCGGCGACCCGCACCACGGCTGCGAAGCCGTGGTGAAGGCGTTCGCCCGTGCCCTGTACGCGGCCACGCGGCGCACCGGCAGCGGCTTGCCCTCCACGAAAGGGGCGCTCTGACCGGATGCACGTCGTCCTGATCGATTACGGCGCCGGGAACCTGCCGAGCGTCGCGAAGGCGCTGGGCGCCGCTGGCGTGGCGGTCGAGCGCTCCAGCGATCCGCGCCGGGCTGCCGCCGCCGACGCCCTGGTCCTTCCGGGTCAGGGCCACTTCGGCCAGGTGATGGAGGCCTTCCGGGCGAGCGGCTTCGAGGCCGTGGTGCGCGAGCACATCGGTGCGGACAAGCCGTTCCTCGGCATCTGCGTCGGCCTGCAACTCCTGGTCGAAGGTTCTGAGGAGGCGCCGGGGAGCGCGGGGCTCGGCGTGCTCCCAGGGCGGGTCGTGCGCTTCCCGGAGGGGGACGTGAGCGTGCCCCACATGGGGTGGAACGCGCTCCATCCGTACGGCGATTCGCCGCTCCTCGCCGGCGTGGCGGACGGCGCGCACGCCTACTTCGCGCACAGCTACGTGGTCGCGTTCGACGAAGCGGCGACGGACTTCCCGGCAGGCGCGACGACCACCTACGGCCCCACCCGCTTCCTGAGCGCCGTCTCCCGAGGGGCGCTGCACGCCACCCAGTTCCATCCCGAGAAGAGCCAGCGCGTGGGGTTGCGCATCCTGGCCAACTTCGCGGACGCGGCGCGGACCGCGTGGAGCGCGCGCGGATGACGGCGGTCGGTCGGGGTCGCCGCCCTCGCTGGAGCCGGGTCGCCCTCGTGGTGGCCCTCGCCGCCCTGGGCACCGCGCTGGCCCAGACGACCTGGAGCGTCCAGACGGTCGCGCTGCGGGACTACCGGGAGGCCGCGGGCGTCGCGGCGGGCTTGCGGCTGCACGGCCTCGATGCGTACACCGAGTTCACGATGCAGGGCGGGCTGCAGTACGTCCGCGTCCGGGTCGGGTGCACCGACGAGCGCGAGGTCGCCGACGCGTGGGCGGACCTCTTGGCGCGGTCCCTCGTCGCGGAGGCGGTGGTCGTGGCCATGGAGGGGGCGTCGCCTCCGGACGTGGCGTGCGTCGCCGCCGAGGTGGGCTTCCGGAAGCCCGCGCGCTGGCTGCTCGTGTCCGGACCGAACGAGGTCCCGGTCTTCGAGGTCGAGGTCGCCGACCACCTCGCGTACCTCAGCTACGACGGCCTCGTCTGGCGCGTATGGCAGGGGACCGCGCCCGCACCGGTCGCCGCTTCCGCGGCGCGCGTGGCGGCGGCGCGCCTCGATGGCCGCGACGTCGTCCGCTCGGCGGATGGTGGCCTGCTCTGCCCCGGTCGCTTGGTCGCCGGCGTCGGCGATGCGGCCGTGGTCGAGCTCGGCGACGCGATCGTCGGATGCCGGCCGGTGTCCGCCGGCGGGCTTCGGTGACGCCGAACGACCGTTGGCTGTACGTGGCCTCCTGGCGCCACTGGCTGACGCCCGGCATGGGCGTCAAGCGGCACGTCGCGTGGGCGGTGGTCGGCGCTCTGGTGGCCGCGGTCGGTTTCGTGGTCGCCGTGTTGTGGATGCTCGGCGAGGGCCGGCGCGAGCTCGCAGCGCCGATCGAACGCGTGTTGGTCGGCGACGTCTGGGCGCGCCACGCGGGCTGGGCGGGGGGCGTCGTCGCGCTGGTCGGGACGTTCGTCACGGTCATGGCCCTCGGACGCCTCAACCGCTCGCTGCTGTCCAACTGGGTGCAACGCCCGTACGAGGTGGCCGAGGTGCTGCACCGGCGCCTGATCCTGGCCCGCGGTCCCCGCATCGTCGCGCTGGGTGGTGGCACCGGCCTGAGCTTGCTCCTGCGCGGACTGCGGGAGCACACCAGCAACCTGACGGCGGTCGTGGCCGTGAGCGACGACGGCGGCTCGACGGGCCGCCTCCGGGCCGCCTACGGCATGCCGGCGCCCGGCGACCTCACCGACTGCCTCGCGGCCCTCGCGACCGACGAGGCGGCGCTGGGTCGCCTCCTCCAGTACCGCTTCCGAAGGGGCGACGACCTGCTCGGCCACACCTTCGGCAACGTGCTCATCGCCACCCTCAACGAGGTCGAGGGCGATTTCGGCGACGCGCTCCGGTCGTTGAACCGGCTCCTCGAGCTGCAAGGCGCGGTGTGGCCCGCCACCCCGCGCCCGGTGACCCTGCGCGTCACCAAGGCGGACGACACCGTGGTCGCGGGCGAGAGCGCGGTGCGCGTGGTACCCGGAGCGAGCGCCCGTCTCGAACTGCTCCCGGGCGACGCCGAGGCGATGCCGGAAGCCGTCGCCGCCATCGCGCACGCGGAGCTGATCGTGCTCGGTCCGGGCAGCCTGTTCACGTCGACGCTGCCTCCCATGATGGTGCCGGGGGTCTCCGAATCGCTGCGCACGACGTCCGCGCGGATCGTCTACGTAGCCAACCTGATGACCGAGGCCGGCGAGACCGACGGCTTCGACCTCTGGCGCCATCTCGAGGTCCTGCATGCGCACCTGGGGCGCTGGCCGGACGTCGTGCTGGGCAACCAGACGGGCATCGACCGAGAGCGGCTCGCCGCGTACGCGACCGAGGGCGCCGAGCCCGTCCCGTTCGACACGACGCGCGCGGAGGCGGCCGGGTTGACCGCGACCGCCGCCCCCCTCCTGGGCCACGGCCGACACGCGCAACACGATCCGGCGGCGCTCGCGCGCGCGCTGGTCGCGCTGGCACCGAAGCGGCGGAGCGAGCGGTGACCGGGCGGATCGGTGCGCGATGGACGGCGTGGACGGCGTGGGTCTTGGCGCTCGGTCTGGGCGCCTCCGCGCTCGCTCAGGCGCCGGAGGCGGGCGACGCGCTCGGTGCCGGGCTCACCCCGCCGACGGCGGCGCGCTACGCCGATCCAGCCTGGTACGACCTGCTCGATGCCCGCTGGGCGACCGACGCGGACGGCGCCGTCGTGTTCGAGCTCGAGCTCGCGGCGATCGATCCGGAGGCGCCGCTGCTGCAGCCGATCGTCGAGGCGTACCTGCTGCAGACCGAAGCGACCGCGCGCACGGCGCTTCCCGGGACCGGCCTCGAGGTTCCGGAAGGCGTCGGTTGGGCCGTCGCCGTGCGGGTCGCCGGCTCGGGCGCGTGGGCGTGGACCGTGGGGCCGGACGCACCGCCGGCGGCGCGGCCGATGGCGTTCGAGGTCGTCGGGAGGACGGTGCGGCTCCCCTGGCCCTCCGATTTGCCGGCCGAGGGGGCGTGGGTGGCCGTCAGCGGCGTCTACGATCCGTTCGGCGACACGGGCTGGCGTCCGTTCGCCGCCGAGGCGTCGCCGTGGGCGTTCGCGGGCCCGGCCGCGACGCCGCCGGTCGTCTCGGTGGTGCCCGGCGACGACGACGCGCTGCTGCGGCTCCATGCGACCGGTCGGCTCCCCCGGGGCCACGCGCGTGCGCCGCTCGGGAGCGTCTCACCGTGGTGGTGGTGGATGGGGCTCGGGATGGGGCTGGTCGTCGTCGGGCTCGTGTGGCGAGGGCGCTCCGGAGCCTCCTCGGCCGACGCCGCACCCATCGCAGCGGCTGCGGAACCGAACACCGGGGACCCGCCTGCGCTCATCGGCGACGACGACGTGGCCGCCGTGGCGGAGACGGAAGACGAAGCGCCCCGGTCCGCCGACGCGCCTCAGTCCGAGCGTGCGGAGCGTTCGGAGGACACCGCGGCGGCGGACACGGGTGCGGCCGCCGAAGGCGCGTCGTCGTCGGCGCGCACCACGCGCGCGCCGAGCCCTGCGAGCCGCTCCGCGAAGCGCTCGTAGCCGCGGTCGATGTACTCGAGGCCGGTCACGCGCGAGCGTCCACGGGCCGCGAGCGCAGCGACGACGAGCGCCCCACCGGCTCGGATGTCGGCAGCGTGCACCTCGGCCCCGTCGAGCGCACGACCGCGCACGACGAGCGTCTGGTCGCTCAGTTCGACGCGCGCGCCCATCTTGCGCAGTTCCTCGACGTGGGTGAAGCGGTCCGGATAGACGCGGTCGCGCACGACGCCCACGCCCGCCGTCGTCGCCAGGAACGCTCCGAACGGTGCCTGCAAGTCGGTCGGGAAGCCCGGGTACTCGGTCGCCGTGACGTCCACCGAGCTCAGCTCGCCGGTCGCGTCCACGCGCAGCCCGTCGCGCCCCACGTCGATCAGGCGCACGCCCGCCTCGCTCAGCCGGTCGCGCACGGCGCCGAGATGCTCGGCGCGCACGCCACGCACGGTCACGTCGCCGCGCGTCGCGGCCGCCGCGAGCATGAAGGTGCCGGCTTCGATCCGGTCCGGGATCGGCCGGAAGCGCGCCCCGCTCAGGCGCTCGACGCCTTGGACGTGGATGCGTGGGGTCCCGGCCCCCTCGATCCGCGCACCCATCGCGACCAGCAGGTCGGCGAGGTCCGCGATCTCGGGTTCGAGCGCCGCGTTCTCGATCACCACCTCGCCGCTGCCGAGGGCGCTCGCGAGCAGGACGTTCTGCGTGCCGCCCACGGTCGGCGACTCGAACACCACCCGCCCCTCGATGCGGCCGCGGCGCCGTGCGACGAAGTCGCCGGCGTCGTCGTCGACCTCCACCCCGAGGTCGGCGAAGGCCTTGAGGTGGCGATCGACCGGCCGCGGGCCGAACGCGCAGCCGCCGGGCATCGAGATGCGCGCCTCGCCCGCACGCGCCAGCAGCGCGCCCATCAACACGAAGCTCGCCCGCATCTTGCTGACCAAGCGGTACGGCGCGGCGGTCGTGCGCAGTTCGCGTGCGTGGAGCCGGACGTCGCGACCGGTCCAATGGACGTCCACGCCGACGTGTTCCAGGATCTCGAGGCCGACGAGGACGTC
>JAABRX010000033.1 GCA_011390675.1 Trueperaceae bacterium
CGAGCACCGCCGGGAGGGCGACGTGCCGAAGCTGAGCAAGAGCAAGCGCCTGCAGGTGGTCATCAGCGAGGAGCAGGATTCGCTCCTCACCAAGACCGCGTACCACCTCTCCAACCCGGAGCGCCTGGTGTCCAAGTCCGAGGTCGTGCGCCTCGGCATCCAGATGCTGAACCGAGCGGTCGAGGCGGGCCAACTCGACCCCGCGCTGCTCGAGGGGCTCGACGAGACCGCCTGACCGGTGTTCCACCCCGGTGACGTCATCGACGGTCGCTACGACGTCCTGGGTCCGCTCGGGCACGGCGGCATGGGCCACGTGTTCCGTGCCCACGACCGGCGCCTCGAGCGCACCGTGGCGCTCAAGGTGCTGCGCCCGCACCTCACCGAACTCGACGCCGACCGCTTCCGCCGCGAGATCCGAGCCCTCGCGCGCCTGAACCACCCCGCGGTCGTCTCGATCTACGACCTGGGCCAGGGTGAGCACGTCTACTTCGCGATGGAGCTCGTCGACGGCGGGGCGTTCACCGACCTCGGGCCGCTCGCCGAGGATCCCGAACCGTTCGCCGCGCTGCTCGACGGGGCCGCCGAGGTCGCCGACGCCCTCGCGTACGTCCATCGCCTCGGTATGGTGCACCGCGACCTCACGCCACGCAACATCCTGCTGACCGAGTCCGGGCGTCCGAAGCTCATGGACTTCGGCCTCGTGCAGCTCACCGAGACGTCGCGTCAGTTGACGCGCACCGGGTCGACGCTCGGGACCCCTCAGTACATGGCGCCGGAACAGGCGACGGGCGACGCCACCGGCGCGGCGACCGACCTGTACGCCTTCGGCGCGGTGCTCTACCGGGCGGCGACGGGGGTCGCCCCGTTCGACGCCGAGAACGACCAAGCGATCATGTACCAGCACGTCTACCACGAGCCCACCGCCGCCGTGGACGTGCATCCCGCGATCCCACCCGCGCTCTCGCAGCTGCTGGCGCGGCTGCTGGCGAAGCAGCCCGCGGCCCGCCCGGACTCGGCCGCGACCGTCGCAGACGCGCTGCGCGCGATCCGGACCGACGGCATCGCGCGCACCACCCACCGACCGCACGCCGGTGCCGGCCACCGCAGCGCCTACCCGACCGCGATCGCCGACGCTGCCGCGCTGCGTCCACGGTGGCAGGTCCGGCTCGAGGAGGGCCCGCAATGGCCGGCGGGGATGGCGGCGGCGGACGGCTTCTTGCTCGTCGGCCAGCGCGCCGATGCGCTCGCCGTGCTGCGCCCGGCCGACGGCGTCGTGCACGCTCGGTTCGAGCTCGAGGACGAGGTCAGCGCCCCGCCCCTGGTCACCGGCGGGCGCTTGTGGCTCGCTGCGCGCGACGGCTCGCTGCAGGCTCGCGCATGGCCCTCGGGCGAGCGCGCCTGGCTCGCCGCCGACGTCGATGCGGTCGGGCTCACGGCGACCGGCGCCGACGTGCTGGTCGCGCGGCGCGACGGACGGCTGGAGCGCTGGGGGGCAGGCCCGCGCGAGGTGCGGTGGTCGGTCGACCTCGGCGCCGCGGCGGCGACCGCCGCGACCCTGCACGGTCACCTAGCGCTGGTGGTGGCCGACGACGGTTGGCTCCATGCGCTCGATGCGCGCGACGGCGCGGCGCGCTTCCGGGTGGACGTCGGTGCGATGGCGGCGCCTCCGGTCTCCGCTGGCGCGGTCGTACTGCTCGCGACGAGGTCCGGCGAGGTGCACGCGTTCGACCCGGAGGCCCACGTCGTGCGCTGGTCGTACGACGTGGAGGGCGAAGCGTGGGCGCCACCGGCGGTCGCCGAGCGCCTGGTCTTCATGGGCTCGTGGGGGCCTCGGCTCCACGCCCTGCACGTGCGTTCGGGCGACGACGCCTGGTCGGTGCCGCTCGCGCACCCGGTGACGGCCGCCCCGGTCGTCGCGGGCGGCGTGGTCTACGTGGCGAACGAAGGGGGCGAACTGCTCGCCTTCGACGCGCGCACGGGCGCCGAGCGCGCGCGCCATCGCGTCGCCTCCGGCGCCGTCCAGGCGAGCCCGTTGCCCGTGGGCGACGCGCTGTTCGTCGCGGCGCTCGACGGCACCGTCACCTGCCTCCGCTGAGCGGCGCCGGCGCCGCTTCCGTCAGGCCGCGGGGGCGCCGAGCGCCGAGAGCCGCGCCGCCGCCAGCGCGACGCCCAGGGGCGCAGGGTCGATCTGCCCTTCCTCGGCCACGCTCGGCGCGACCCGCACGAAGCGGGCGGCGTCCGCTCCCGCGTCGAGCCAGGCGCGGGCGACGCGCGAGCCGGTGGCCTCGGCGTGGCGCGCGATCAGCGCCCGGAGCAGGTCCGCGTCGGCGGCGTCCAGCGCCCCCAGCGCCACCATCGCCGGGTTCACCCGGTCCGCGACGCTCCCGTCGTCCCACAGGTAGGCGACGCCGCCCGACATGCCGGCGCCGAAGTTGCGGCCCACGCGACCGAGGACGACCACGGCCCCGCCCGTCATGTACTCCGCGCCGTGGTCGCCGCAGCCCTCGACGACGGCGACGGCGCCCGAGTTGCGCACCGCGAGGCGCTCCCCCGCTTGGCCGGCCGCGAAGAGCCCGCCGCCGGTGGCGCCGTAGAGCGCGGTGTTGCCGAGGATGACCGAGCGGTCGGTCGCGAGCTCGTCGCCCTCGGGCGGGCGCACCACCAGCTCTCCTCCGCTCATGCCCTTGCCGACGTAGTCCTGAGCCTCGCCGACGAGCGTCAGCCGCATCCCCGCGACGGCGAACGCCCCGAAGCTCTGGCCCGCCGCCCCGCGGAACCGGAACTCGACGCTGCCCGGCGGCAGCCCCGCGTCGCCGTGGCGGCGCGCGATCGCGCCGGCGAGGCGCGCGCCGAGCGAGCGATCGCGGTTGCCGACCGCGTACCCGCGCGCGACCCGCTCGCCCCGTTCGAGCGCCGGCTGTGCGTCGCGCAGCAGCTGTTCGTCGAGCGGGCCGTCGCCCGGGCGGTCGTTGCGGACCTGACCGTCCGCTGCGGCCACCCCCTTGCGCGCCAGCGTGCCGGTGGGGTCCGGGTCGCGGAGCAGCGCGGACAGGTCGAGGCGCGCCGGGCGCGGCAGCGCCACGGTGCGCGGTGCGAGCAGGTCGACGCGGCCGATCAGCTCGTCGAGGCTGCGGGCGCCGAGGCGCGCCAGGAGCATCCGCACCTGCTGCGCCACGTACGTCATGAAGCGCACGACGTGCTCGGGCTCGCCCGGGTACTTCGCCCGCAGGTCGAGGCGCTGGGTCGCGACGCCCACGGGGCAGGTGTTGAGGTGGCACTGGCGGATCATGGCGCAGCCGGCGGCGACCAGGGCCGCGGTGCCGAACCCGTACGCCTCGGCACCGAGGAGCGCGGCGACGACGACGTCGCGGCCGGTCTTCATGCCACCGTCGACGCGCAGCGTGACGCGGCCACGCAGGCCGTTGGCCACGAGCGTCTGCTGGGTCTCGGCCAGGCCGAGCTCCCACGGCACCCCGACGTTCTTGATGCTCGAGAGCGGCGACGCCCCCGTACCGCCGTCGGCGCCCGACAGCTGGACGTTGTCGGCGTAGCCCTTGGCCACCCCCGCCGCGATCGTCCCCACGCCGGCCGTGGCGACGAGCTTGACCCCCACCCGGGCCGACGGGTGGACGCGCTTGAGGTCGTAGATCAGTTGCGCGAGGTCTTCGATCGAGTAGATGTCGTGGTGCGGTGGCGGTGAGATCAGCGTGACGCCCGGGACGCTGCGGCGGATCCGTGCGATCTCGTCGTTCACCTTGGGTCCCGGGATCTGGCCCCCTTCACCGGGCTTCGAGCCCTGCGCCATCTTGATCTCGAGCTCCTGCGCCGAGACCAGGTAGGCGGCGGTGACCCCGAAGCGCCCGGAGGCGACCTGCTTGATCGCGCTGTTGCCCCAGTCGCCGGCCTTGGGGTACCAGCCGCCGTGCCCGAGCTGGGGCTGGTCCTCGCGGTACGGGGCGAAGCGTCCCTCGTCCTCGCCCCCCTCGCCCGAGTTGCTCTTGCCACCCAGCCGGTTCATCGCCACCGCGAGGGTCTCGTGGACCTCGCGCGAGACGGAGCCGTGGCTCATCGCCTGGGTGCTGAAGCGGCGCACGATCGACTCGATGGGTTCGACCTCGTCGATCGGGACCTCCGGGCCCAACGGCCGCGGCTCGATCAGGTCGCGCAGCGCCGTCGGCGGACGCTCGTCCACCTGCCGCGCGTACTCCGCGTACGCCCCGTCGTCGCCCGTGCGCACCGCCTTGTGGAGCGCCTTGAACACGAGCGGGTTGAGGGCGTGGTACTCGCCCGCCTTGCGGAAGCGGTAGATGCCGCGATCGCGGAGCACCGGGTCCTCGCCGAACGCTTCGGCGTGGAAGCGCACCACGTCGGTCGCGAAGGCGTCCAGGCCCGCGCCCCCCAGGCGGCTCGTCGTCCCCGTGAAGTACCGATCGATCACGTCCTGATCGACGCCGAGCGCCTCGAAGATCTGCGCGCCGCGGTAGCTCGAGAGCGCCGAGATGCCCATCTTCGACATCACCTTCAGAAGCCCCTTGTCCAACGCCTGCACGTACCGCTCGGTCGCCTCCTCGGGCGTGCACAGCGGTCCACCCTTGGCCGTCGCGGCCACCTCGCGGGCGCTGGCCAGGGCCAGGAACGGGTGCACGAGCGCAGCGCCGAAGCCGATCAGGCAGGCCACGTGGTGGTCCTCGCGCGCCTCGCCGGTATCGGCGACGAGCGCGGTGCGCGTGCGCCGGCCGGCGCGGAGCAGGCGCTGGTGCACGGCCGAGACCGCGAGCAGCATCGGGATGGGCGCGTGCGTGGCGTCGGCGTCCCGGTCGGAGAGCACCAGGATGCCGTGGCCCGCCTCGACGGCCTCGACCGCGGCGTCGCAGAGCTCCTCCAGGGCCGGCGCCATGCCCTCGGGACCGTCGGCGATGGCCCAGCGTGCGGCGAGCACCTTCGGCCCGAAGGACTCCTGCGCGAGCAGCCAGGCGTACTCGGCCTCGTCGATCACCGGACGCTCGAAGCGCACGACGGCGGCCGAGGCGGCGACCTCGTCCAGCAGCGGCCCCCGCGGCCCGAGCACGGTCGCGAGCGACATCACGCGGCGCTCGCGCAGCGGGTCGATCGGCGGGTTCGTGACCTGGGCGAAGCGCTGCTTGAAGTAGCGGTAGAGCGCTTGCGGCTGCTCGGAGAGGACCGCGAGGGGCGTGTCGTCGCCCATGGAGCCGACGGGCGGCTCGCCCCCCGACACCATCGGTTCGAGGACCCGGTCGAGGTCTTCGGACGAGTACCCGAAGAGCTTCTGCGTGCGCGTCAGCGCTTCCGCAGCCGCGCCGTCCGCGGGCCCCGGGGCACCGGCGGCCGGCGCCGTTCCCGCGAAGGAGGGCGCGCGCACCAGGTGCGCGTCCACCCACGACCGGTACGGCGCTTGCCGAGCCAGACGGCGCTTGACGTCGGCGTTGCGGAGCAGCTCGCCCGCGACGACGTCGACGGCCAGCATCTGGCCCGGACCGAGCCGGCCGCGCTCGACGATGCGCCGGTCGGGCAGCGGCACCATCCCGGCCTCGGAACCGACGACGACCAGGCCGTCGTCGGTCAGCGCGTAGCGCTGCGGGCGCAGCCCGTTGCGGTCGAGCGCGGCCACGGCGTAGCGGCCGTCCGAGAGCGCGAGCGCCGCGGGGCCGTCCCATGGCTCCATCAGCGTCGCGTGGTGCTCGTAGAAGCCGCGGAGGTCCGCGTCCATCGCGTCGTCGTTCTCGAACGCCTCGGGCACGAGCATCGCCAACGCGTGCAGCGGGTCTCGACCGGCGAGCGTCAACAGTTCGAACGCGTTGTCGAGCGCGGCGGAGTCCGAACCGCCCGGCTCGATGATCGGCAGCAGGTCGGCGACGGCGTCGCCGAACACGGAGCTGCGCAGCACCGGCTCGCGCGAGCGCATGAAGTTCACGTTGCCCTGGAGGGTGTTGATCTCGCCGTTGTGGGCCAGGAACCGGAACGGCTGGGCGAGCGACCAGCGCGGCAAGGTGTTCGTGCTGTAGCGCTCGTGGAAGAGCGCGATCGCGGTCGTGTAGTCGGGGTCGGCGAGGTCGCGGTAGAAGGTCGCGAGCGCGTCGCCGACCATCAGCCCCTTGTAGACGATCGTCCGGCTCGACATCGACGGCACGTAGGCGCGCCCCAGCCCCGCGGCGCGGAGCCTGCGTTCGATGCGCTTGCGCGTCAGGTACAGCAGCCGCTCGTAGCCGAGCGCGTCCAGCCCCGCCGGGCGACGCAGGAGCACCTGACGCATGATCGGTCGGCGCGCCCGCGCCTCTTCACCGAGCGCCCCATCGTCGACGGGGGGATCGCGCCAGCCGAGCACCTCGAGGCCACCCTCGTCGAGGACCGTCGCGATGCGCGCGTAGACGGCGTCGACCTCGCCGTCGTTGGCGACGGAGAAGCATCCGACCCCCAGCTCTTCGTCGGCGCCGAACTCGACCCCACGATCGCGGAGGTCGCGCCGGAACAGGGCGTAGGGGATCTGCGTCAGGACCCCGGCGCCATCCCCGGTCCGCCCGTCCGCCGACACGGCGCCGCGGTGGGCGAGGTTGCGCAGCGCGGCGAGGGCATGGTCGAGCACGCTGCGCCGTGGGCCCCCCTCCATGGCGGCGATGAAGCCGACGCCGCAGGCGTCGCGCTCCGTGGGCCAGGCGAGTCGTCGGACGTCGGAGTACTCAGGCATGCGGTCCTTTCGCGCGGAGGCGCCCGATGGGGCCCGGCGGGTCGAACGAGGTTCGAGGGCGGCGAACGGCCGGCGCGGGGGGCCGGACCCGACGGGTCGGGCGGCGCGGCGGTGCGCGGCACGCGGAGAAGCGCGACCGCGGGTGGCGGCCGCCGAGCGGCAACCTCATGCGCCGGGGTGGGGAACGAGGCCCCGGCCGGGAGCGGATCGTACCAGCGACGCGGCCGCGGTGTCAACGCCGCGATCGCGAGGAAGCCGCTCCAGGACACGGTCGGTGAGCGTTCGTGGACGATGGGACCGCCGCTACGAAGGCGCACCGGGGCGGCGGCCACCACATCGAACGTGGAAGGCTATGCGCGACCGTCGATCCCCATGCGCCCGCCGTCAGCGTCCGAACCGTCGGCCGCGGGTGCGGGTTCGATCCCGTCCGCCCACAGCTTCGACTCGATCGCGTCGAGGAGCGCCTCGTACGAGGCGCCGATGAGGTTCGTGTGCGCGCCGACGGTGCCCCAGCTGGTGCGGCCGTCGGTGGTCTCGATGTGCACGCGCACGACGCTGGCGGTTCCGTTGGCCGGACCCCCGAGCACGCGCACCTTGTAGTCGGTGAGCGCCAGGTCGGCCAGCGACGGGTAGAAGCCGGTGAGCGCCTTGCGCAGCGCGCGGTCGAGCGCGTTGACGGGACCATCGCCGTCGGCCGCCGTGTGCGTGGCGGTGCCGGCCACCTCGACGCGCACGGTGGCCTCGCACCGGGGTGCGGGGTCGCCGTCGCGCTTGTCGATCATGACCGTGTAGCCGTGGAGCGAGAAGTACGGACGGTGCTCGCCCCGCAGCCGTCGAGCGACGAGGCGGAACGACGCCTCCGCGCCCTCGAACGCGTACCCCAGGTGCTCGAGCTCCTTGAGGCGCGCCACCAGCGCCGCCGCGTCGCCACCGGCGCCGAGCTCGTCCCCCTTGGCGGCCAGGTTCGCGCGGCCGGACAGGTCGGAGAGGAGCACCCGGCGCTCTTGACCGACGGTCTCGGGCGGCACGTGTTCGTACGTGTCGGGCCGGCGGTTCACCGCCGAGACGTGCACGCCCCCCTTGTGGGCGAACGCGGCATCGCCGACGTACGGCCGGCGGACGTTCGGCTCGAGGTTCGCGCGGTCGTCGACGTAGCGCGAGAGCGCCCGCAGGTCGGTGAGCGGCTGAGGCTGGTCGGCGCCGAGCTTGAGGACGAGGTTCGCGAGGACGGTGAGGAGGTCGACGTTGCCGCACCGCTCGCCGTACCCGTTCACGGTGCCCTGGACGTGGCGGGCGCCGGCCGCCACCGCCGCCAGCGCGTTCGCGACGGCCAGACCCGCGTCGTCGTGGGGGTGGATGCCGAGGACCACGCCCTCGCCCAACGCCGTGCGGGCCGCCCGCAGGCCGGCCACCACGTGGTCCGGCAGCGAGCCGCCGTTCGTGTCGCACAGCACGACGGTCCGGGCGCCGCCGCGCACGGCCGCCTCGAGCGTGGCGAGCGCGTACCCGGGATCGGCACGCCAACCGTCGAAGTAGTGCTCGGCGTCGTAGACGACCTCGCGCCCCTGCGCCAGGACGAACGCCACCGAGTCCTCGACCATGGCGAGGTTCTCGTCGAGGGTGGCGCCCAGCGCTTCGGTGACGTGCAGGGGCCAGGACTTGCCGAAGATCGTCACGACCGGGGTGGCGGCGCCGATCAGCGCCTTCAGGTTGGCGTCGTCCTCCGGTGCGGTCCCCTTGCGGCGGGTGGCGCCGAACGCCGCGAGCCGGGCGTGGTGCAAGGGGACGTCGCGCATGCGTTCGAAGAACTCGGCGTCGCGCGGGTTGCTGCCGGGCCAACCCCCCTCGATCGCGTCGATCCCGAACGCGTCGAGGCGCCGCGCCACGGCGACCTTGTCGTCGCTCGTGAAGCTGACCCCCTCCGCTTGGGTGCCGTCGCGCAGGGTGGTGTCGTAGAGCTCGATCCGGACCCCACGCAGCGATAGCTCATGGGTCCGCGGCCCGTCCTCGCTCACCCCTGCGCCACCGGCGCGGCCAGGTCGCGTCCGACGCCGGCGGCCAGCTTGTTCAGCACGTCGACGTACGCCAGCGCGGACGCCTCGACGACGTCGGTCGACAGCCCCCGCCCGTGGACCGCGCGCCCCTCGCTGCGCATGCGCACGGTCACCTCACCGAGCGCGTCCTTGCCGCTGCCGACGCTGCGGATCTCGTAGCTCTCGAGCACGAGCGCCACCTGGGCGACGCGCTCCAGCGCCTTGTAGACGGCGTCGACCGGACCGTCGCCGGTCGCCGCCTCGGCGTAGGTGCCCGTGTCGGTCGTGAGGCGGACCGTGGCGACCGGCGTCATGCCCGTGCCCGATTGGAACTGCACCATCTCGAGGACGTACGTCGCCGGCACGCGGGTCGCCTCGACGTCGACGAGGGCGCGGATGTCGTCGCTGGTGACGCTCTGCTTGCGGTCGCACAGGTCCTTGAAGCGCTTGAACAGGAGGTTGACGGTGTCCTCGGGCAGCTCGGCGTAGCCGAGGTCGACCAGCGTCTTGCGGAACGCGCGGCGCCCGGAGTGCTTGCCCATGACGAGCACGCCCGCGTCGCGCCCGACCGTCTCGGCCGACATGATCTCGTACGTCTCGACGGCCTTGAGCACGCCGTCCTGGTGGATGCCGGACTCGTGCGCGAAGGCGTTGTCGCCCACGACCGCCTTGTTCGGCGGGACCACCATGCCGGTGTACATCGCCACCAGGCGGCTGCTGCGGTACAGCTCGCGGGTCTCGATCGAGGTCGAGTGGCCCCAGAAGTCGCGGCGCGTGTGGAGCGCCATGACGATCTCCTCGAGGCCGGCGTTCCCCGCGCGCTCGCCGATGCCGTTGATGGTGCACTCCACCTGCGTCGCGCCCGCCCGCACGCCGGCGAGGCTGTTGGCCACCGCGAGCCCCAGGTCGTCGTGGCAGTGGGTCGACACGTCGACGGCGTCGATGCCTTCGACGTGCGCGCGCAGGTACGCGATCAGGTCGCCGTACTCCCACGGCGTCATGTACCCGACCGTGTCGGGCACGTTGACGGTCGTGGCTCCGGCGCGGATCGCCTCGGTGAAGATGCGGACCAGGAAGTCGCGATCGGAGCGACCGGCGTCCTCCGCACTGAACTCGACGTCGTCGACGAAGCCCTTGGCGGTGCGCACGGATTCCACGGCGCGCTCGACCACTTGGTCGGGCGTCAGCACGAGCTTCTTCTCCATGTGGATGGGGCTGGTGGCGATGAAGGTGTGGATCCGCGGGTGGCCGGCGGCTTCGACGGCCTGCGCGGCGCGCTCGATGTCGCCGCGCGCGGCCCGGGCGAGCCCGGCGACGATCACGCGCGGGTTCTCGGCGGTGATCGCCGCGGCGATCGCGCGAACGGCCTCGAAATCGCCGTCGGAGGCGATCGGGAAGCCGGCTTCGATGACGTCCACACCGAGCCGGGCGAGCTGGCGGGCGATCTCCACCTTCTCGCGGACGTTCAGAGCGACGCCGGGCGATTGCTCGCCGTCGCGGAGCGTGGTGTCGAAGATCTTGACGTGCGCCATGGGGACCTCCATGGGGCGCGGGTGCGCCGGAAGCGGGGACGCGGCGCGCCGCGGGGCGCGCCGCCGAAGGGGCGGTGGCGTGGGCGGGCGGTCGGCTAGGTGGCCGTCCGCACGCCCCGACCTAGGGCCAGGCGCGCGGTGGGCGCGTTGCGCCCCCCGCAGGACCCGACCCGAGCGTCCCCTCGCCCGCGGACCGTCACTTGGGCTTGCCCGAGATGAAGGGCATCATCTTGCGCAGCCGCGCGCCGACCTCGGCGACCTGGGTCGCGCTGGTGGCCGCCCGCTGCGCCTTGAGCCGCGGCTGACCCACCTGGTTCTCGAGCAGGAACTCGCGCGCGAAGGCGCCGGTCTGGATGTCGCGGAGCACACCCCGCATCTCGGCCTTGACCTGCGGTCCGATCACGCGCGGGCCGGAGACGTAGTCGCCGTACTCGGCGGTGTTCGACACCGAGTAGCGCATGCGCTCGAAGCCCCCCTCGTAGATCAGGTCGACGATGAGCTTCATCTCGTGGACGCATTCGAAGTAGGCGACCTCGGGCTGGTAGCCCGCCTCGACGAGGGTCTCGAACCCGGCCTGCATGAGCTCCGTGACGCCACCGCACAGCACCGCCTGCTCGCCGAACAGGTCGGTCTCGGTCTCCTCCTGGAAGGTCGTGGCGAGCACGCCGCCGCGGGTGCCGCCGATCGCCTTCGCGTACGCCAAGCCGCGCTGGTGCGCGGTGCCGGTGGCGTCCTGGTGCACGGCCAAGAGGCACGGCACCCCGCCGCCCTCGGTGTAGACGCGGCGCACGATGTGGCCCGGGCCCTTGGGCGCGACCATGACGACGTCGACGCCGTCCGGCGGCACGACCTGGTGGAAGACGACGTTGAAGCCGTGGGCGAACATCAGCGCGTTGCCGGGCTCGAGGTGCGGCGCGATCTCCTCGCGGTACACCCGCCCCTGGACCTCGTCCGGCAGCAGCACCATGACCAGGTCGCCGGCGGCGGCGGCCTCGGCGACGCTCATCACGCGCAGGCCGGCGGCCTCGGCCTGCGCCCACGACGCCGACTCGGGGCGGAGCCCGACGACCACGTTCATGCCGCTCTCCTTGGCGTTGAGCGCGTGCGCGTGGCCCTGCGAACCGTAGCCGATCACGGCGATGGTGGCGCCGTCGAGGTGGGCGAGGTGGGCGTCGTCGTCGTAGTAGATGGTGGCCATGTGGGGTTCTCCAGGCGCTCAGGCGGCGCGGGGTTTGGTGGTGGGGCGGTCGTCGACGAGGCGGGCGGCGGTGCGTGGCAGCGCGACCCGACCGGTGCGGATCAGCTCGAGCACGCCGAAGGCGCGCATCTGTTCGATGAAGGCTTCGGTCTTGCCGGCGTCGCCGGTGACCTCGAAGGTGAGCGCGTCGCGGGCGACGTCGACGATGCGGGCCCGGAAGTCCTGGGCGATCTGGCGCATCTCGACCCGGTCGTCGGGCGTGCGCACGGCGACCTTGATCAGCATCAGCTCGCGGTCGACGTAGGGGCCGTCCGAATGGTCGATGACCTTGACGACGTCGATCAGCTTCTGCAGCTGCTTCTCCATCTGTTCGAGGCGGTCGTCCTCACCGGTGACCACGAAGGTCGTGCGGCTCATGCCGGGCTCGTGCGTCTGGGCGACCGAGAGCGACTCGATGTTGTAGCCGCGGCGCGCGAAGAGGCCGGCGATGCGCACGAGCACGCCGGGCTGGTCGCGCACCGTCACCGACAGGACGTGGCGACGGACCTCGCTCACGCG
>JAABRX010000034.1 GCA_011390675.1 Trueperaceae bacterium
AGGCCTCGGCGAGCTTCGCGAAGTCGGGGTTCGAGTCGGCGAGGAACACCTCGGAGTAGCGCGCGGCGTGGAACATCTCCTGCCACTGGCGCACCATCCCGAGCATCCCGTTGTTGGTGATCGCGATGACGATGGGGAGCTGGTGCTTGTAGATGGTGGCGAGCTCCTGGATGTTCATCTGGATCGAGCCGTCGCCGGCGACGCAGACCACGGTCTCGCCCGGGCGCGCGAAGGCCGCGCCGATCGCGGCCGGCAGCCCGAACCCCATGGTGCCCAAGCCGCCCGAGCTGATCCAGGTGCGCGGTTCGTTCGTCGGGAACAGCCGGGCCGCGAACATCTGATGCTGCCCCACCTCGGTCGTCACGACGCAGTCGCCGCCGGTGGCGCGGGCGAGCATCTGGATGACCTCTTGCGACACCAATGGCTTGTCGGTCTTGTAGCGCTCCGGGTACGAAGCCTTCCAGGTGCGCAGCTGCTCCCACCAGGGCTCGATGTCGAGCGTCTCGAGCTGCTCCGTCAGGCGCGGCAGCACGTCGCGCAGGTCGCCCACGACGGGCACGTGGGCGCGCACCAGCTTCGAGATCTCCGCCGGGTCGATGTCGATGTGCACCACGGTGGCGTTCGGAGCGAAGCGGCTCAGCTTGCCGGTCACGCGGTCGTCGAAGCGGATCCCAGCGGCGACGATCAGGTCGCAATGGCTGATCGCGCGGTTCGAGGTGACGGTGCCGTGCATCCCGGGCATGCCGAGCGCTTGCGCTTCGCCGGCCGGGAAGGCGCCGATGCCCATGAGCGTCGTGATCACGGGCATGCCGGTGGTCCGCGCGAAGGCGCCGACCTCTTCGGCCGCCACTTGCGCGCCGCCTCCGACCATCAGGACGGGGCGCTCCGCGGCGCGGATGGCCTCGGCGGCGCGCCGCACCTGGCGAGCGTTGCCCACGACCGTCGGACGGTAGCCCGGGAGGTCGATCTCGACGTCGAACGACCCTTCGAACGCCTCTTGTTGGATGTCCTTCGGCACGTCGACGAGCACGGGCCCCGGACGCCCGGTGCTGGCGATGTGGAAGGCCTCGGCGATGACGCGCGGGATGTCGGCGACGTCCTTGACCAGGTAGTTGTGCTTGGTGACCGGCAGCGTGATGCCGGTGACGTCGGCCTCCTGGAACGCGTCGGTGCCGATGAGCGAGAGCGGGACGTTGCCGGTGATCGCCACGACCGCCGACGAGTCCATGTAGGCCGTGGCAAGGCCGGTGACCAGGTTCGTGGCGCCCGGGCCGGACGTGGCGAAGCAGACGCCCACGCGGCCGCTCGCCCGGTAGAAGGCATCGGCGGCGTGCGCCCCAGCTTGCTCGTGGCGCACGAGCACGTGTTTGATCGGGGAATCGTAGAGGGCGTCGTAGATGGGCATGATCGCCCCGCCGGGATGCCCGAACACGGTCGTCACCCCCTGCTTCTCGAGCGCCTTGAGCACGGCAGCAGCACCGTTCATGCGGACCCACCCATGGTGACCCTCCTCGTGGCGCGCTCCGGTGGTGTGCGGGCGTCGCCGGCGCTCGCGATCTGCTACGCAAGACCCCGCCACGCTGGAGCGCGGCGGGGTCGAGGGTGGTCGACCGCGAGCGGTGAACCTACGCCGAGAACCCCGGTCTCCATAGCAGCGCCGGCGCCGTCGAAACGACGGTGCGAGGCGCGACCTGGACGGGGTAGGTGCGGTTCATCGCCGCGGAGTATACGGGGTGCTATGCTGTCTGTCAACCGGTAGATCGCGTCGCGCACCGTCCTGGTCGGGACGCATCGGCCCCACCGTCCTCGGTCCGGCGCATTCGGTCCGGCGCCTCGGTCGCCTCATTCGTCCCGCACGTTGGAGGCCCGCCATGGAAACCCTTCGCGTCTCCGCCGGTTCGCGCCCGAACGCCGTCGCTGGGGCCGTCGCCGCCCTGTTGCGTCAGGAGGGCGCCGTCGAGGTCCAAGCGATCGGTCCCCACGCCGTCAACCAAGCGGTCAAGGCGCTGGCGATCGCGCGCGCCTACCTGGCGCAGGACGAGCTCGACCTGACCGCCGCGCCGGGCTTCGTGAAGCTCGAACTGCACGAAGAAGAGCGCACGGCCGTGCGCTTCGACGTCGTCGCCGTGCCGCGACCCGCACCGGCGCCCGCCTGACGCCGCGCGGCGTACCCTGGCGCGCGTGACCTCCGGATCTCGTCCCCCCACCGCTCCCACGGACCCCCGCGACGTGGTGCTCGACGTCCTCGCGCGCGTCGCGACCGAGGGCGCGCACGCCAGCGTCGCCCTCGACCGGGCGCTCCCGACGCTCCCTCGACCCGAGGACCGATCCTTCGCCACCGACGTCGTGTACGGCACCCTCCGGTGGGCGCCGGCCATCGACGCCGCGCTGGGAGCGCGGTTGCGCGACCCCGACGCGCTGCCCGCGCGGGTGCGGGCGGCGCTGCGGGCCGGCACGTACGAGCGCGGCGTGCGCGGCACCCCGGCGCATGCCGCCGTGCATGCGTGGGTCGAGGCGATCAAGCGCGGCCGAGGTCCGGAGGCGGCGCTCGCCGGTCTCGTCAACGCGGTGCTGCGCCGGGTCGACCTGGACGATGCCGAACGCCGCGGCGGAGCGGCTGCCGCCGTGGCGCTCCCCCCGGCGCTCTGGCGCCATCTGAGCGCCGCCCTGGGACCCGAGGACGCCGCCGCCTCGGCGCGCGCGATGCTCGCGCCGGCGCCGCTGTGGCTCACGGTGCTGGGGGACGGCGCGGTCGCCGCGCTCGAGGCCGAGGGGGCCGAGGTCCGCCCCGGGCCGCTCCCGACCTCGAAGTCGGTGCGACCGCGAAGGCCGCTCGCCGAGCTGAGCGCCTTCCGCGACGGCCTCGTGCAACCGCAGAACCCTTCCTCCGCGGCGATCGTGGGGGCGCTCGGCGACGTGCACGACCGCACGGTCCTGGACGTCGGATCCGGACATGGCGTCAAGGCGGCGCAGCTCGCGGCGGCCGGCGCACGGGTGATCGCGGTCGAGGTCGACGCGCGCCGCTCCGAGGCGGGGCGCAGGAACCTCGACCGCCTCGGGTTCGAGGTGCGGCACGTGGTCGCCGACGCCACCGAGCCGCTCGACGGGCTGCCGCTGGTCGACGCCGCGCTGTTGGACGCGCCGTGCACGGGGACCGGGACGCTTCGTGGCCACCCGGAGATCAAGCAGCGCTGGAACGATGGCGACGTGCGCGTGGCGGCGGCGCGCCAAGGCGCGATGCTGCGTCGGGTCGCGGAGCGGGTGCGCCCCGGAGGCCGCCTCGTGTACGCGGTGTGCGCCCTCGGGCGGGAGGAGGGCGAGGACGTGGTGGTGGACTTCCTCGCCGGTGCGCCGGACTGGCGCGCGGTGGAGGTCGTGCTCGCGCTCCCCACGCGGACCGCCGAGGTCGGCGCGCGCATCCTGCCCTCCGTCGACGGGCTCGACGGGTTCTACGTCGCCGCCCTCGAGCGGGCTGGGGTGGCGTCGGACCCGGACGCGGCGGCGCACTCATGAGCGCCGTGCCGGCGTCCGTGCCGGTGTCCGACCGCGTGCACCTGATCCCCGGCGCCGTCAACGCGGTGCTGGTCGTCGACGGTCGTCGCGCGCTGGCCATCGATTCGGGGCAGGGCAAGGACGGTGGCCGGCGGGTCCGCAAGGCGGCCGAAGCGCTGGGGGTCGAGCTGGCGGCGTTGCTCACCACCCACGCCCACGCCGACCACTTCGGTGGCCACGCCTACCTGTTGCGGCAGCGGCGCGTCCCGGTCCTGGCGCCGCCGGTCGAGGCCGAGCTCATGCGGGCACCGATCCTGGAGCCCGCGTACCTGTTCCACGGGGCGCGACCGCCGGTCGAGCTCACGGGCGCGTGGCTCCAGGCGGAGGCCTGCCCGGTGGACCGGATCGTCGAGGCGGGGCCGCTCGAGGTCGAGGGCTTCCAGGTTCGTCTCCACGACGTGTCGGGGCACGCGCTGCGCCAGCTCGCGGTCGAAGTCGACGACGTGTTGGTGGCCGCCGATGCCGTCTTCGGCGGCAGCGTGCTGGCCAAGTACCCGGTACCGTTCGGCCAAGACGCGGCGGGCCAACGCGCCGCGGCGCTCTGGGTCGGCGACCACGCGGCCCGCGTGGCCATCCCCGGCCACGGCGAACCGGCGGCGCCGGCCGAGCTCGGCGCGGCCACCGTCGCGGCCCTGGACCGGGTGGAGGGCGCCGTGCTCGCGGCCGCCGACGGCGTCGACGGCGGCGAGGTCCTCGCGCGCGTCGCCGCCGCGCTCGGCGTCGCGGACCCCGACCTCCCCCGTTGGCACCTGAACTTCACCACGGTGCACGCGCACCTGGGCGCGCTGCGCGCGGCCGGGCGGCTCGTAGCCCGGTTCGAGGGCCACCGATTGCTCTGGGGAGCGCCGTGACGGCCGGCGGGCCGCCAGGGGACGCCGCGTCGAGCGGCTGGGTGCTCCGCAGCGCCGGCGCCTGCGCGGGCGTCACCGGCAGCGCCCACCTCCTCCGCACCGCGGACCGCACCGTGCTCGTCGATGCCGGGCTGTTCCAGGGGGGCGACGACCCGGCGGCCGCGAACGCGGCACCGTGGCCGTTCGACCCGCGCGGCATCGACGCGGTCGTCCTCACCCACGGGCACCTCGACCACGTCGGCCGCCTGCCCAAGCTCGTCGCCGACGGTTTCCGCGGCCCGGTCTACGCCACCGCGGCCACCTTCGCGGTCGCCGAGGTGGTCCTGCGCGACGCCGCCCGCATCCAAGCGGAGGACGTCGCCCGCGCCCAACGCGCGCTGAAGCGCTCCGGCCGCGATCCGCGTGCGCTGCGCCCGCTCTACCGCGACCAGGACGTCGATGCGGCGCTGCGACTCGGTCGTGCGGTCGACCTCGGGCGCACCGTCGAACTGGGCGAGGAGGTCCGTTTCACGCTCGGTCGCGCCGGGCACGTGCTCGGCGCCGCGTGGGTGGTCCTCGACGGTCCGGACGGGCGCGTCGTGGCCTCGGGCGACCTCGGCGACGACGACGGGGCGCTCCACCCACCCCCCGATCCGCCTCCGGTCGCCGATGCGGTGCTGATCGAGAGCACCTACGGCGACCGGCGCCATCGCGACGCAGCGGCGACGCTCGCCGAGTTCGCCGCGGTCGTGTCCGCGACCCTGGCGCGCGGCGGCAACGTCTTGATCCCGACCTTCGCGCTGGAGCGGACCCAGGCGGTCCTGGCCGCCCTCGCGGAGCTCCAGACGGCGGGGACGGTGCCTCCGGCGCCCGTCGTGCTCGACGCGCCGATGGGTGCGCGCATGACCGACCTCTACCGCGCCTACCCCGAGACGCTCCGCCCCGAGCTCGCGGCGCGCTTGGCGTCCGGTGCCGACCCGTTCGCCCCGCCGGGTCTAGCGACCGTCGTGCGCCCCGAGGAGTCGCGGCGCCTGAACGATGCCCGCGGCGTCGTGATCGTCGCCGGCGCCGGCATGATGACGGGTGGTCGCATCCTCAACCACCTCGCGCACCACCTCGGCGACGCCGCCTCCAGCCTCGTCGTCGTCGGGTACCAGGCGGAAGGCACCCTCGGGCGCGCGATCGTCGAGGGGGCCCAGCGCGTGCGCATCTTCGGCAAGACGGTCGAGGTCGCCGCGGCGGTGCACACGATCAACGGCTTCTCGGCCCACGCCGACGAGGTCGCGCTCGATGCCTGGCTCGACGCGGCCGACCCCGAGACGGTCGTCCCGGTGCACGGCGAAGCGATCGCGCGCGCCGCGCTCGCGGCGCGCTCCACGGCGCGCGGGCGGCGCGTGGTCGAGGCGCCGCTCGGCGTCGACGTGCCGCTCTGACCGGCACGCCCGCATCTCCGTAGGCCGGCCGCCGAGCCCCGACCCGATGTAAGCCAGCTAACGAAGTGCGTCCTGGAGCGCCTTCTCGGCAGTGGGTGGTCAGCCGGATTACCGTGCGGGGCGGGTCGCCGGTGTCTGATGGCGGCATGGACCGCGAACTGCCCGTGATCGCCCTCCGCACCCAGGTCGTGCTTCCGCGCACGCTCGAGAACGTCGACGTGGGTCGACCGAAGTCGAAGCGCGCGCTGGAGGAGGCGCAGGCCGCCGACAACCGGGTGCTGCTCGTGGTGCAGCGCGAGCCCCGCATCGACGACCCCGGACCCGAGGACCTGTTCGACGTCGGCACCCTGTGCGTCGTCAAACAGGTGATCCGGCTCCCCGACGACACGCTGCAAGTGCTGGTCGAAGGGCGCGAGCGCGCGCGCATCGAGCGCTACGTGCCCGGCGCCACCCTGCGCGCCGAGGTGGCGACGATCGCCGAGGTGGCGCCCGACAAGGCCGACCCGCGCGCCGGCGCGATCGCCGAGCAGGTCAAGAGCGCCTTCGGCGACTACGCGCAGCAGAACAAGCACTTGCGCCTCGATTCGTTCCATCTCGAGAACCTCAAGGGTCTGCGCGAGGCCGGACCGCTGGCCGACGTGGTCACCAAGTACGCCACCTGGGAGGTGGCCGACAAGCAGGCGGTCCTCGAAGAGGCCGATGCGCTCGCCCGCCTCGAGCGGGTGCTCGGCTACCTGGCCCGCGACCTCGAGCGCTTCGACACCGAGAAGCAGATCAGCGCGCGCGTCAAGCAGCAGATGGACGCCAACCAGCGCGAGTACTACCTGCGCGAGCAGATGAAGGCGATCCAGAAGGAGCTCGG
>JAABRX010000035.1 GCA_011390675.1 Trueperaceae bacterium
GTGCTGGGGCTGACGTTCGCCTTCCCGCTGGCGCTGGCGACGGTGGTGGTGTTCAGCTCCTGGAACTACTTCCCCTTCGCCTTCCTGTTCATCCTCGCCCGCCTGCAGGCGGTGCCGATCGACATGTACGAAGCGGCCGACGTCGATGGCGCCGGGCCGTTCCAGAAGTTCTGGTTCATCACCCTGCCCAACCTGGCCGGGGTCCTGGCGGTGCTGTTCCTGCTCCGCTTCATGTTCCTGATCAACAAGTTCGAAGACATCTTCCTGCTGACCGGCGGCGCCGCGGGCACCAAGAACCTGCCGGTCATGATCTACGACGAGGCCTTCGCGCGCGCCGACATCGGCGCCGGATCGGCGGTGGCGATGATCCTGTTCGTCATCCTGCTCGGCTTCATGTTCGTCTATTACCGCTTCGCGCCGGAGTCGGAGAAATGAGCACCGTCCGCGTGACCTCCCCCCTGCCCAAACCGCGTGGGCGCGGCGCCACGCCCGTCTCGATCGCCGTCGGGGCGATCGTCGGCGCGCTCACGGTGGCCCTGCTCGTCGTGCTGTGGGCCCTGGCCGCCACCCTCGTCGCCGGCTTGACGACCACGCTGCCCGTCGGGCAGGCGCTGCTCGCCGGGCTCGCGATCGGTGCCGCCGTAGGCGCGCTCCGCACGGGCGCCGACACGGCCCCGTGGCTCGCCGTCGCGATCGGCCTCGCCGCCGGTGCGGCATGGCTCGCCGCCACCGGCCTGCGTCCGCTCGGCTTCGACGCCGTGCGCCCGCTGTGGGGCGTGGGCTTCGCCCTGCTCCTGTTCGCCCTGGCGGGCCACCTGGTGCGCTACGCGCTGCGCGGCATCGACTTCCGCCGCCTGCGCCGCGACCTCCTCGAATCCATCGTCGTGCGCCTGCTGCGCGGGTTCGCCTTCGCCTTCTTCGGCCTGATCATCCTGTTCCCGTTCTGGTACATGCTCTCCGCCAGCCTCAAGGGGCGAGCCGACATGCTCCGCGACCCGGCCAACCTGGCCATCGAGTGGGGCCAGGGCATCAGCGAGTTGCTCGTCGGCTACCGCGAGGTGCTCTTCACCTTCGATTTCCTCAACTTCATCGGCAACAGCTTCCTCGTCGCCTTCGTCACCATGACGGTCACGCTGGTCATGGCCGTCCTCGGCGCCTACGCGATCACGCGCCTGGCCTTCCCCGGCCGGACCTTCCTGGCGCGCTCGATCCTGCTGATCTACATGTTCCCGGCGATCGTGCTCGTGATCCCGCTGTACGCCGTGTTCACCCAGCTCGGGCTCCGCGACACCCTTCCCGGCCTGCTGATCGTCTACCCGGCGACGACCATCCCGGTGGCCCTGTACATGCTGCGCAGCTACTTCCAGACGCTTCCCAAGGACCTCGAGGAAGCCGGACTGATCGACGGCTGCACCCGCGCGCAGGTGATCTGGCGGATCACGCTGCCGCTGGCGATGCCAGCGATCGCCTCGGTGGGGCTGTACGTGTTCATGATCGCCTGGAACGAGTTCCTGTTCGCCTTCATGTTCCTGGACGATCCGGGCATCTTCACGCTGCCGCGCGGCATGGTCATGCTCGACAGCCAGGAGGTGCCGCGCCAGTACCTCATGGCGGGCGCGATGATCATCACGGTGCCGATCATGATCCTGTTCTTCTGGTTCGAGAAGTACCTGGTCGGCGGCCTCACCGCCGGCGGGGTGAAGGGGTGAGCGCGCCCGTCGCGGCGGCTGCCGCGCACCCATGAAGGCGTTGGTCCTCGCCACCCGACTGGCCGGCACGGACGGCGTCAGCCTCGAGTCGGAGAAGCTCGCCGACGCGCTGCGCCGCCGCGGCTGCGCGGTCGTGGACGTCGCCGGCGAGCTCGACGGCCCCGGCGTGCTCGTCCCCGAGATGCACTTCCGCGACGCGGCCGCGCTCGCGCTGGGCGCGCGCTGCTTCGAAGGCGAGCCGGCCGCGCCCGACCCCACCCTCGCCGACGACGTCCGCCGCCACGCCGACGGCCTGCTCGGGCACCTCCGCGCCGTGGTGGCCGTCGAGCGCCCCGACCTGCTCGTCGTGCAGAACGCCTGGGCGATCCCGATGCAGCTGCCGCTGGCGCTCGCGCTCGCCGACCTGGTGGCCGAAACGCGCCTCCCGACGCTGTCGCACGAGCACGACTACTGGTGGGAGCGCGAGCGCTTCGCGCACCCGAAGCTGCCCGACCTGCTCGAGCGCTGCTTCCCCTTCCACGCGCCCCACGTGGCGCACCTGTGCATCCACACCGCCGCTGCCGAGCAGCTGCGCGCGCGCCGCGGGCTCGAGGCGCGCTGGCTCCCGAACGTGATGGACTTCGACCGCCCGTTCGGCGTCGTCGACGCCTTCAACGCCGACTTCCGCGAGGGCATCGGCCTCGACGGCGACCGGCGGCTCTTCCTGCAGCCGACCCGCGTGGTGCCGCGCAAGGGCATCGAGCTCGCGCTCGACCTGCTGCACGGGCTCGGCGACCCGCGCGACGCGCTCGTGATCACGCACGAGGCCGGCGACGAGGGCTTCGACTACCTGCGCGACCTCGAACGCCGGGCCGCCGCGCTCGACGTCGACCTGCGGCCGGTGGCCGACCGGGTCGGCGCGGACCGCGCGAACGGTCCGGACGGCAAGCGCTACGCCTTCGCCGACGCCTTCGCCCACGCCGACCTGGTCACGTACCCGAGCCTGTACGAGGGCTTCGGCAACGCACTGCTCGAGACCGTCGCCGCCCGCAAGCCCGCGCTCGTCAACCGCTACCCCGTGTACGCGCGCGACCTGGCACCGGCCGGGTTCCGGTTCGTGGAGATCGACGGCCGCGTCACCGACGCCGCGGTGGCCGCGGTGGCCGCCCTGCTCGCCGATCCCGGACGCATCGCGCGCGACGTCGCCCACAACCACCAGGTCGGCCGCCGCCACTTCGGTCTGGACGCGCTCGACCGCGTGCTCGACGCCGCGCTCACGGACCTGGGGGTGACCGCCCTGACCCGTGCCGATGCCTCGCCCCCCGACTCGGAGGTGACGCCATGAACGGTTCCCACGACGCGCCACGCACCGCCGCCGCGACCCCGCGGCTCCGGGACCACCTCGTGCGCCTCTACGGCGAGGCGATCGCCGACGCCTGGACGCCTCGCCTCGCGGAACGCCTGGCCGCCACGGAGCGCCGGTTCCCGGGGCCGCCCACGCCGCCCGCCGAGCGCCTCGGGCCGGACGCGTCGGTGCTGATCACCTACGCCGACCAGGTGCGGACCGCGGGCGAGCCGCCGCTGCGCACGCTGAAGCGGCTGCTGGACGGCCCGCTCGCCGGCACCACCACGGCGGTGCATCTGCTCCCCTTCTTCCCGTCCACCTCGGACGACGGCTTCTCGGTCGCCGACTACGACGCGGTCGACCCCGCCGTGGGGACGTGGGACGACGTCGCCGCGCTCGCCCGCGACCGGCCACTGATGTTCGACGCGGTGATCAACCACGCATCGGCCAGCCACCCCTGGTTCCAGGGCTTCCTCGCCGGCGACCCGGCGTTCGCGGGCTGGTTCGTGACCGCCGACCCATCCACCGACCTCAGCGCGACCGTGCGCCCCCGCACGACGCCCCTGCTGACGCCCTTCGACGCCGCGGACGGCGTGCGCCACGTCTGGACCACCTTCAGCGCCGACCAGGTGGACCTCGACTACCGGCGCCCCGAGGTGCTCGCCGCCGTGCTCGACGTGCTGCTGGGCTACGTCGAACGCGGCGCCCGCCTGCTGCGGCTCGACGCCGTCACCTACCTCTGGAAGGCGCCCGGTACCTCCTGCGCCAACCTCCCCGAGACCCACGAGGTGCTCAAGCTGGTGCGCACCGCGCTCGAAGCCGCCACGCCCGGGGTGGTGATGGTCACCGAGACGAACGTGCCGCACGCCCAGAACGTCGGCTACTTCGGGGACGGTCACGACGAGGCGCAGATGGTCTACAACTTCGCGCTGCCGCCGCTCGCCCTGCACGCCTTCGCCCGCGGCGACGCCCGGGTGTTGCGCGACTGGGCGTCCGAGCTGCGCGCGCCGAGCGCCGAGGCGACCTTCTTCAACTTCCTCGCCTCGCACGACGGCATCGGCGTCCGGCCGGTCGAGGGCATCCTGCCGCGCGCCGAGGTCGACGCGCTCGCGGCGCGGGTGCTGGAGCGCGGTGGCCGCGTGAGCCGCAAGGCCGACGTCGGCGGCGGGGAGAGCCCCTACGAGCTCAACGTCAGCCTCTTCGACGCGCTCGCCGACCCCGGCTCCAGCGAGGCCGACGGGGTGCGGCGCATCCTCGCCGCGCACGCGCTCATGCTCGCGCTCCCCGGCGTCCCGGGCGTGTACGTCCACTCGCTGCTCGGATCGCGCAACGACGCCGTGGCGCTCGCGGCCACCGGACGGGCGCGCTCGATCAACCGCGGGCGCTTCGTCTGGGACGAGCTCGCCGCCGAGCTCGCCGATCCGCACGGCCGCCGCCGGCAGGTGCTCGACGGGGTGCGCCACCTCCTGCGGACGCGCGCCGCGCACGCCGCGTTCCACCCCGCCGCCCCGCAGCGCTGGCCCGAGGCCCCGATGAGCGTGGCCGCGGTCGTGCGCTCGACGCCCACCCACGACGTGCTCTGCCTGCACCACGTGGGCGGCCCGGCGCAGGCGGTCGACGGTGCGCGGTTGCTGGGGCGCCCCTGGCCCGCCGGCGCGCGCGATCTGTTGCACGGTGGAAGCGTTTCCGACAGCCGCGTGTCGTTGGCAGCGCACGAGGTTCGCTGGATCGAGGTGCCAAGCACGTAAGCTGGGACATCATGGATGCCAAAGCGCACGCGTTCGCGACGCGGGCGGTGCACGCGGGCCACGACGTCGATCCGACGGGCGCCCACGCCACCCCCATCCACGCCACGTCCACCTTCGTCTATGGCGACGCCGCCCGCGGACGTCGGCTGTTCGCCGGCGAGGAGCCCGGCTACGTCTACGGCCGCATCGGCAACCCGACCACCCGTGCCTTCGAGCGCCGGGTCGCCTCCCTCGAAGGGGGTGCCGACGCGGTCGCCTTCGCCTCGGGGATGGGGGCGATCGCCGGCCTGCTGCTCACCGTCCTCGCCCCCGGCGACGAGGTCGTGGTCCTCGGTCCCCTGTACGGCGGTACCGGTGGGCTGCTGCACGATCTGCTCGCGCGCTACGGCGTGAGGACGAACGAGGCCGGGGGCGGCCCGGACCGATCCACGGCCGATCGCCTGGCCGAGGCGGTGGGACCGCGCACCAAGATGATCTACGTCGAGTCCCCGACCAACCCGACGCTGAACGTGCACGATCTCGACGCGGTCGCCGCCGCCGGACGCACCAGCGGAGCCCTCACGGTCGCCGACAACACCTTCGCCACCCCGTACCTCACGCGCCCGCTCGAGCATGGGCTCGACGTGGTGCTGCACTCGGCCACCAAGTATCTCGGCGGCCACGGCGACGCGCTCGGAGGCGTCTTGGTGGCCAGCGAAGAGCTCGTCGCGCAGGTGCGCGCCGAGGGGTTGCGCCACGTCGGCGCCGTCCTCGGACCGTTCGAGGCCTTCCTGCTGCTGCGCGGGCTGGCGACGCTGCACCTGCGCGTGGCGGCCCAATGCACCGGCGCGCGCCGCGTCGCCGAGGCGGTGCGCGACCACCCGGCGGTCGCGCGGGTGCACTACCCTGGCTTCACCGACCATCCGGGGCACGCGGTCGCCGAGCGTCAGATGCGCGACTTCGGCGGCATGGTCGCGCTCGAGCTCGCCGGCGAGCCCGCCCTCGCCACCCGCCGGGCGCACGCCTTCCTCGACCGCCTCGAGCTGTTCGCGCAGGCCGTCTCGCTCGGCGACGTGGCGTCGCTCGCCACCCACCCGGCGACGACCACGCACGAGCTCTGGACGCCGGAACAGCGCTCGGCTCTGGGCGTCGACGACGCGCTCGTGCGCCTGTCGGTCGGGGTCGAGGACCCGGACGACCTGGTCGCGGACGTGCGCCGGGCGCTCGACGCGGCGGCCGCGGTCGCCGCGTAGGCGCGCCTTGACGCCGTCCGGAGCGCGCGGTAGCGTGCCGCCCATGACCCCGACCGCCCGCCGCACCGACGACAATCGCGACGCGAGGGCACTCGGGGCGTAACCGTCGACGTGGACTTCCGCGACCCCCCGAGGCCCCCCGCCTCGGGGGGTCGTTCGTTGGGGGGCGCCGGACCCGCCGCCGCACCGCCGAGGAGACCGCCATGACGACCCCCACCCCTGACGCCACCCCCGAACCGCAGCGACGACCGGACCTCGACCTCGACGCCGGCCGCACGCTGGTCGCCGACCTGACCGTGGCCCTGGGGCACCCCGTGACGCTGCGCGGGTGGGTGCACCACCGGCGCGACCTGGGCGGCATCGCCTTCCTCCACCTGCGCGACCGCACCGGCGTCGTCCAGTGCGTGCTCGAAGGGATCGAGCCACCGCTGCACGAATCGTGCGTCGAGGTCACGGGCACCGTCGTAGCGAGCGCGAAGGCGCCGGGTGGCCTCGAGGTCCAGGCCAGCGAGCTGCGCGTCGTCGCGCTCGCGACCGTACCGCCGCCGGTCGAGATGGCGAAGCTCGACCACCACGCCAACCCCGACACCCTGCTCGAGTACCGCGCCGTCACCGTGCGCGCGCCGCGCGACCGCGCGATCCTGAAGGTGCAGGCCGAGCTGCTGCGCGGCTTCCGGCGCTTCCTCGACGACCACGCCTTCACCGAGATCAGCACCCCCAAGCTCGTGGCCGCGGGCGCCGAGGGGGGCGCCGACCAGTTCGAAGTCGACTACTACGGCAAGCGCGCCTACCTGACGCAGTCGCCGCAGCTCTACAAGCAGATCCTGGTGGCGGCGTTCGAGCGCGTCTACGAGGTGGCGCCGGTGTACCGCGCCGAGCGCTCGCACACCGTGCGCCACCTGGCCGAGTACCTCTCGCTCGACGTCGAGCTGGGCTTCATCGAGAGCGACGAAGACGTCATGGACGTGGAGGAGGCGCTGCTCAAGGCGATGCTCGCCGACGTCCGCGAGCGCTGCGCGCGCGACCTGCGCGACCTGGGCGCGGAACTGCCGGCGCTCGACGTCGCGTTCCCCCGCATCCCGCTGTTGGAGGCGCGCGCGCTGGTCGCCGAGCGCTACGGCCACGCGTCGGGGGGCAAGGACCTCGACCCCGAGGCGGAACGCTTGCTCGGGCGCTGGGCGCTCGAGGAGCACGGGTCCGACTTCGTGTTCGTCACGCGCTACCCCGAGGCGGCTCGACCGTTCTACGCGTACGCCACCGGCGACGGCCTCACCCGCGGCCTCGACCTGCTGTTCCGCGGCACCGAGATCACGTCGGGCGGACAGCGCGAGCACACCTACGAGGCGCTCGTGCGCAACCTGGCGCAGCGCCACCTCGACCCGGCTGGCTTCGCGAGCTACCTCGAGGTCTTCCGCCACGGCATGCCGCCGCACGGCGGCTTCGCGATCGGTGCGGAGCGCCTGACGGCGCTCCTCCTCGGGGTGCCGAACATCCGCTTCGCACGGGCGTTCCCGCGGGACGGGCAGCGGCTGCAGCCCTGAGCGCGGGAACGCCAGATCGCGACGTCAGCGGCCGCAGACCGGCGGGATCTGCGAGAACGCCAGGTTCTTCGTGATGTCGGTCTTGAGCAGGATGAGCGCCGCCGCGGAACCCGTGACCAGCGAGGCCATGACCAGCCCGAGCGCGAGCCCGCCCGCGCCGATCGCCACGTTCTGGGCGATGCAGCATCCCCGCCTGAGGCCGTCCGAGATGCTCATGCAGCCACCGATGCCGTACCCGGTGAACCCAGCAGCGAGGTGCACGCTCGCCTGCCACGAGGTCAGGTACTCGACGAACGCGTTGCCGCGACCGTCGCCGCCGCGCCCGAGCGTGACCCCGGTCGTCGGATCGACGCGCCACCACCCGGGCGTCCCGGCTTGCGGCTCGCCGACGGCGACGACCACGTACCCCCGCTCGAGGTCCTCGAGCATCGCCGCGCGCGTCTCGGACGGATACGGAAGCGCCGCGACCTGCGCGGCGTCGGCGGCCGTCAGGACGACGCGGGCGGCCCCGGCCGCAGCCAGGGTGGCGAAGGCCGGGATCACGACGTTGCCCTCGTCCTCGCCGAACCCGAGAGCCTCGGTGCGCGTCTCCCAGATCCCCGCGAACCGGCTCGCCGAGGCGTTCGGCCGCGGTCCGTCGGCGCCGAGGCTCAGGCTCCAGCGCGGGTTCGCGACCACGTCGACCTCGGAGCGATCGGACGCGGGCGACGCGGTGATGACGACGAGCCCGGACGCCGGGCGGTAGCTGAGCACGTCCGCACCCAACGGTGCGCCGGTCAAGGCGGAGACGAGCAGGAGCGGTCCGACGGGTTCCTCGAGGCGGCGCAGCTCGGCCGGGTACCCGGGGACCGCACCATCGCCGGCGAGCGCCTCGAGCACGGTCTCGAGGTACGGACGCAGCTGCAGCAGGTGGTCGACGCCGCGTGCGACCACGTAGTCGTAGGCGTACCGACCGGGATCCACGACGATCGTGTGCGTCGCCGTGAGCGCTGCGAAGACGTCGGCCTCGGTGACGTCCGGGTTCAGGCGCGCCTCACCGGCGGCCCGCGCATCGACGCCGATCCGGTCGACCACCATGCGCCGGTGGGTGGTCTCGACGCCGCCCGGTTCGATCAGGGTGAACTCGAAGCCGAAGCCGGTCAGCGCGACGGCGGCCGCTGGGTCCGCAGCATCCTCCGAGCCGCCGAGCGCTCCGAGCGCGCCGGCCGCGTTGCCCAGGGCGCGGGACGTGGTGGCGAACAGCGCCGCGAACGGGCTCGCCGCCGCATCGGGCGGCACGGTCGCTCCCTGCAGCGTGAAGGCGAGCGCACCGTTGGGAAGCTGGCCCTCGAGCATCGGAAAGAACAGGTTGGTGGCGGCGCGGACCGCCTCGGCGTCGCTGCCTTCCTCGACCCGTCCGGCGCCATCCGCGGCGTTCGTGTACGCGATCGGAACGCCGAAGAGGTTGGCGGCCGGTCGCTCCCAGGGATCCATCACCGGGGATTCGCTCAGCTCCCCCCCGAGGCTCCGCTCCAGGAACGCCTGGACGCGCACGCGGTGCTGCATCTCGACCGGAACCTCGCCGGTGAGGACGGCGTCGGGCTCCAGCCCCACCAGCGCCGCCGGCGGGTCGCCGCCGAACACGGGGTGCGCCTCCGTCCACGGTTCCGACGCTCCGAGCCGATAGGCGACCCAGGCATAGCTACCGACGGCGTCGGCGATCTCGGACTCCAACCCGCCGGTCAGTTCGACCGCGTCGATGAGCAGCCGCTCCACGGCGGCGACGTCCTGATCGATCTCGTCGCCGCGGCGTTCGACGAGCGCCGCGACCTCATCGAACGCCCCCGGCTCGTCGGTCCAGGTAGGGCGCAGGTCGTCGGCGCCCACCGCGACGGCGTCGGCCGCCGCAGCCGCCGGTCCTCCGGCGCCGATGCGCTCCCAGACGAGCGCGACGGCGTCGGCATCGAGGCGCGCGGTCCGCACTTCGACGTCGTAGCCAGCGTCGCCCAGGAGCACCGCGGTCAGCACCGCTTGGTCGAGCGCGTTGCCGGCCCCGCTCGCCAGCGTCCCGCGGGCGCCGCGCAGGAGCCCGCGATAGGGCTCGAAGCGGACGCGCCGATGCACCTCGGCGACGATGTCCTCGCCCACCTCGAAGGCGAGGTCCAACCCCAGGGCGCCGACGTCGAACGCGGTGGGGTCGAGCCGGCTCGCGATGGTGTCGATCGGTTCGTAGGCGCGCGCCAGCCGCACGCGCGCCTCGAGCAGGTCGGCGCCTGCGTCGGACTGCGCCCCCACCGAGACCCAGCTCGCCGGTCCCATCCAGGCGATCGCGAACGCGAGGACGCCGCGAAGCAGCGCCCCGTACGCGCCGCGCGTGGACTTCGGGTGCCCATCGGGCCGCAGATCGTCGGCGTCGGAACGCGCGCCGGTGCGGCGGCGGTTCCCTCGGTAGGCGGCGTTCTCAAGCGGACGGTGATCGCTCATGAGTCTCCGTTCGTGGGCACGTGGCGCTGCGGTGCGCCGAGAGGCTGGATGGTCGGAGTGTACGGTGCTGGGCTGCACGGGTACCCCACGCGGCCCCCTGCCGGCCGCCGCAGCGGTCGACGGTCGCCCGGACGCGGTTCACGGACGACCAACGCCGGACGTGCGATGGTAGAAGCATCAACCCACCGCGCCCTCGCGCGCCTCGGAGGCATCATGCGCACCCGCACTCTTCCCCTCGCCCTGCTCCTCGCCGGCCTGCTCGCGGCCTGCGCCCCCACGACCGAAGCCGTCAGTTCGGCGTCGGTCGTCAACCCCGGCGTCTGCGTCAACAGCCCCGACCCCGTGGTCGCGGTCATCGAGTTCGAGAACACGACCGGCCGCTCGGGCGGGCTGAACGTCACCGGCCTCGAGACGGCCGCGACCGCGCGCCTGATCACCCTGCTGCAGAACAGCGGCTGCTACCAGATCGTCGAGCGCAGCGAACTGGTGAACATCCTCGCCCAGCAAGGGTTGGAGTCGATGGCGCCCGAAGAACTGGCGAAGGCCGCCGGCGCCGGCTTCGTGATCACGGGCGCCGTCACGCGCGCGACGATCGCCCGCCCAGGCGTCTCGCTGCTCGGCGTGTCGGTCGGTGCGATCAACGCCGAAGTGGCGGTGGACGTGCGCGCGACCGACCTGGTGACCGGCGCGGTGGTCGTGTCGCAGACCGGCGTGGGCGAAGCCCAGCGCGCGAACCTGGCGATCACGAACCTGCCCGTAGGCACCATCTCGTTCAACGATCCGACCTACGAGCCGCTCCTCGCCGACGCGGCCGACGGCGCGCTGGCGCAGGTCGTGGCCTCCATCCGCGAACGGTTCTGACGCCGCCCTAGCGCGATCACGACGCGGCGGGCGGGCACCTTCGGGTGCCCGCCCGCCTCGTTGGGGCGCGGGCGGCAGCGGTTCGGCGACCTCACACCCCGGCGGCGAACAGCGGCGTCGGCCGCGAGCCTCGGAGCACCGTGTGGCAGGCGCGGCAGCGCGGCTCGTAGGTCTCGGCGGCGCCGACCAGGATCACCGGGTCGTCCTCGTGCGCGGGCCGGCCGGCGATGAGCCGCTGCGTGCGGGTCGCAGCGCGACCGCAACGGCAGATGGCGGTGAGCTTCTCGACCCGCTCCGCCTCGGCCAGCAGCGCCGGCACGGGGCCGAACGGCCGCGCCCGGAAATCGGTGTCGAGCGCTGCGAGGATCACGCGCGTGCCCCCGTCCGCGAGGTCGCGCACGAGCTCGACCACGCCGTCGTCGAAGAACTGCGCCTCGTCGATCGCGACGACCCGGATGCCTTGCAGCACCCGTGACCGCAGATCGTCGACGTCCGCCACGGCGGCCGCCTCCAGCCTGCGCCCGTCGTGCGACGCGATCGCCGTCGCGGCGTACCGGTCGTCGAGCGAGGGCTTGAACACCTGCACGGATTGGCGGGCGATGAGGCAGCGCGTCACGCGGCGGATGAGCTCGTCGGACTTGCCCGAGAACATCGGCCCCACGATCACTTCGACCCAACCGCCACCGACGTCGAGGAACGGCATGCCGCATGCTACCCAGCGCGGCGCACCTGGGGTCGCGGGCGCCCGGCCGAGACCGGGACCCGCGGGGTGCGGTTCAGAGCCCCAGTGCCGCCAGGAAGGCGACCTCGTCGAGGCGTTCGCGGAAGCGCTCCACGAGCTCCCGGTTCGCCGGCGGGACCGGCTCGACGCTCGGCCGCACGTCGGGCTCCGCGCCGCCCGTGAACGCGCCGGCGAAATCGGCCACGCCGTACCCGATGCCTGGGAGCCCCGCGGCGCGCAGCACCTCGCCGCGCACCCAGGCGTACTCCTCGGCCGAGAACCCCTCGGCGTTCAGGGCGGCGACCTGCGCCTCCTTGGTGTCGACGAGCAGGCGGAGGAAGCCGCCGTAGGCGTCGCCGAGCCTCCAAGCGTCGGTCCAGGCGAAGTCGCGGCCGTCGAGGTCCTCGAAGCGCCGCTGCAGGTCGTCGAGGCGCGCCTGCGCGGCGCCGCCGGTGCGCTCGAGCACCGACACGTACCGTTCCATCTGCGGCTCGGTCACGGCGCCGTCGGCAGGGGCTGCGAAGGCAGCCCGGTTGCTCAGGCGCGCGTCGAGGTCGCCTACGTTCTGCACCTCCCGGACCGCCGTGTAGACGCTCCACAGCGGCTTGCCGACGAAGTTCCAAGTGAGGGCGCCACCGATGATCAGCAGGATCAGGACCGTGGCGCCGCAGCCGAGCGCCCAGCGGCCGCAGCCACGGCCGCGGGTCGGCGGGGCGGTCGGTGGGACGGCCGGCGGGGCCGTCTGTGGGGCGCTCGGCGGGGCAACGGGTTCGGGCGGAACGTGGGTCATGCCGGACCTCCGGACGCGCGGCCGGTCGCCCGGCCCTGCTGACGTGTGGATCTTTGCGTAGCGCACCATAGCGCGCGTCGCCGCTCGGCCGCACGGAGCGGATCCGCTCCGTGCGGCCGAGCGGCGACGCGTCCTCATCGGTGGCGGGGTTAGGCTCGAGGACGATGAATCGCATGCACGGAACCACCATCGTCGCCGTCCACAAGGGCGGCGTCACCGCGATCGCCGGCGACGGCCAGGTCACGCTGGGCGACACGATCGTCAAGCGCGGCGCCGTGAAGGTCCGCACGCTGGCCGACGGCCAAGCGCTCGCCGGCTTCGCCGGCGCCGTCTCGGACGCGTTCACGCTGCTCGAGAAGTTCGAGGGCTACCTCGAGACGCACAAGGGGCAGCTGCTGCGCGCGGCGATCGAGACCGTCAAGGAGTGGCGCACCGACCGGATGCTGCGGCAGCTCGAGGCGATGCTGATCGTCGCCGACGCCGAGCAGATCCTCACCCTTTCGGGCTCGGGCGACGTCGTCCGCCCCGACGACCCGGTCGCTGCGGTCGGTTCGGGCGGCCCCTACGCCCAGGCCGCCGCGCTCGCGCTGCTGCGCCACACCGATCTCGACGCGGCCACCATCGCGCGCACCGCGCTCCTGATCGCCGCCGAGATCGACCTCTACACCAGCGGCACGCCGACCGTGCTCACGCTCGGCGGCGAGCCGACCGAGGGCGAGGACGACCCCGAGGACGCGCCCGACCCCGACGCGAACCCGCCCGACGCAAACCCGCCCGACCCGAATCCGAAGGTGCCCGCATGAAGACCTCCACCCCGTTCGACATGACGCCCCTCGAGGTGGTCGAAGCGCTCGACCGCCACATCATCGGCCAGCACAAGGCGAAGCGCGCCGTGGCGGTCGCGCTGCGCAACCACCTGCGCCGCCGCAAGCTCTCCGAAGCGATGCAGGCCGAGGTCGCCCCCAAGAACATCCTGATGATCGGGCCCACCGGGGTCGGGAAGACCGAGATCGCGCGGCGGCTGGCGAAGCTCGCCCAAGCGCCGTTCCTGAAGGTCGAGGCCACCAAGTTCACCGAGGTCGGCTACGTGGGGCGCGACGTGGATTCGATCGTTCGCGACCTGGTGGCGGCGTCGGTGGCGATGGTCGAGGAGGAGCGCAAGGCCGCGGTCGCCGACCGCGCCAAGGCGGGCGCCGAGGCGAAGCTCCTCGACGCCCTCTTGCCGGGCGGCAGCGACGAGGGGCGCGCGTCGATGAAGCAGCTCCTCGAGAGCGGCAAGCTCGAGGACCGGATCGTCGAGATCGAGGTCCAGGAAGCCGGCGGCGCGCCGATGATGAACCTGCCGGGCATGGAACAGATGCAGGAGCAGCTGCAGCAGGCCTTCGGGCAGTTCATGCCCAAGAAGCGCGCCCGCCGCAAGTTGAGCGTGCACGAGGCACGCCGCGCGCTCATGGCCGAGGAAGCGGACCGACTGATCGACCACGACGAGGTGCAGCGCGACGCCGTCTGGCGCGCCGAGAACGCTGGGATCGTCTTCCTGGACGAGCTCGACAAGGTCGCCGGGGATTCGAACACGAGCGGTCCCGACGTCTCCGGCGAGGGCGTGCAGCGCGACCTGCTCCCGATCGTCGAGGGCACCACGGTGCAGACGCGCTGGGGGCCGGTGTCCACCGACCACGTCCTGTTCATCGCGGCCGGCGCGTTCACGGTGAGCAAGCCCTCCGACCTGATCCCCGAGCTGCAGGGGCGCTTCCCGGTCCGGGTCGAGCTCGAGGAGTTGTCCGCGGTCGACCTGCAGCGCGTGCTCACGCAACCGGAGCACGCGCTCACCAAGCAGTACCAGGCGCTCCTGGCGGTCGACGGCACCCACCTGGAGTGGGACGAGACCGGCGTCGAGGCGATCGCGGTGGCCGCCGAGCAGGTGAACCGCACGGTCGAGGACATCGGCGCGCGCCGCCTCCACACGGTATTGGAGACGGTGCTCGAGGACGTGGCCTTCGGCACGAGCCTCGGCACGGTGCGCATCGACGCTGGCTACGTCCAGCGCAAGCTGGGCGACCTGGTGGAGGACGAGGACCTGAACCGGTACGTGCTGTAGGCCCCGCTACCCGCCTCGGCGTGCCCCTAAGCGCGTGCGCCGGCTGGGCGCCGTGACCGCCGGGCACGGTCCCGGCGGCGGTCTCCTCTACGATGCGTCCATGACGGCGCGGGTGAGGCAGTGGCTCGAGACGCTCGCGGGCAGCTACTGGTTCGTGCCGATGCTGCTCGGCGTGGCGGCGGTCGGGTTGTCGTTCCTCACGCTGCAGATCGACCAAGACGGTCGCATGGAACGGTTGATCGCCGCGGGCTTCTTGACGGCGAACGGACCCGATGGCGCCCGCTCGCTGCTCTCGACCGTCGCGGGCTCGATCATCACCGTCGCTGGCGTCATCTTCTCGCTGACGATGGTCGTGCTCACCCAAGCGTCGAACCAGTTCGGTCCCCGGCTGCTGGTGAACTTCATGCACGACCGCGCGAACCAGATCGTTCTGGGCACCTTCGTGGCCACCTTCGTGTACTCACTCCTGGTGCTGCGCGTCGTGCGCGCGGGCGACGTCGACCTCGGCGTCACCGAGTTCGTGCCGCACCTCTCGATCGGCGTCGCCCTCCTGTTGACGTTCGTGAACGCGGCGCTGCTCGTGTACTTCTTCCACCACACGGCCGAGGGCGTGCGCGTGTCGCACGTGCTGGCCGGGATCAGCCGCGGCATCGAGCAACGGATCGAGAAGTCGACCGTGCCGGCCGACGAGGTCGCCCCCGCCCCCGAGGTACCGCCCGGCTTCCGAGACGACTTCGCCGTGCTGGACGCGCCCGTCGGGGGCGTCCTGCAATCGGTCGACGTCGAGGGGCTGGTCGAACTCGCGCGCGAGCACGACGCGGTGATCCGGTTGCTCCACATGCCCGGCGCGTTCGTCTGGAAGCGAGCCCCGTACGCCGAGGTCCATCCGGCGTCGGCGGCGGGCGACGTCGAGGACGGGCTGCCGGGGTACCTCACGCTCGGCGAGCACCGAAGCCTCAGCCAGGACCTGGGTTTCCTCTTCGACGAACTCCTCGAGGTCGCCATCCGGGCCCTATCGCCGAGCATGAACGACCCGTTCACGGCGATGAACTGCATCGACCGCATCACCCAAGGACTCCTGCTGCTCGACGGGCGCCATCGGCCGCACGACACGCACGCCGACGAGGACGGAGTGGCGCGCGCGGTGGTTCCGCTGCAATCGCGCGTGCACCTCACCAAGCACCTGTTCTCCGAGCTCCGCGTGCACGTCGCCGCCGACCTGTTGGCGACCGCTCGCCAACTCGAGGCGCTGCGCACCCTGGTGCACGAGGTGAGCGACCCCGAACAGGCGCATGCGGCCGAGGAGGAGTTCGAGGCCTTGCTGACCGCCGCCCGTCGCTCGTTCCCGGAGCGCGACGTCGCCAGCCTGCCGACCGAGCTCGACGCCCCGCGGGCGAGCTGAGCGACACGAGGGCGCGCACCGAGCCGGTCGCGCTACGCTGGTGGCATGCCCACGAACGAACTGCTGAACTTCGTCGGCGGCGCGTGGCGCCGCTCGGAGGCGAGCGATCGCGCCGCCGTCCGCAACCCCGCCACCGCCGAGACCCTCGCCTGGGTGCCGCTCACCCCCGCCGACGAGGTCGCTGCCGCCGTCGAGGCCGCCGCGAACGCGTTCCCCGCCTGGCGCGACACGCCGGTCGGCGACCGCGTCCAGCCGCTCTTCCGGCTCAAGCAGCTCCTGGAGCGCGACATCGAAGAGCTCGCGCGCACCATCACCCTCGAGTGCGGCAAGACCTACGCCGAGTCCGAGGGCGAGCTGCGGCGCGGCATCGAGAACGTCGAGACCGCCGCCGGCATGCCGATCCTGATGCAGGGCACCAACAACGAGGACGTCGCGCGCGGCATCGACGAGCACCTCTTCCGGCAACCGCTCGGGGTGGTCGCCGCCATCACGCCCTTCAACTTCCCCGGAATGATCCCGCTCTGGTTCCTCCCCTACGCCGTCGCGAGCGGCAACTGCTTCGTGCTCAAACCGAGCGAGCGCGTGCCCATGACCACCCAGCACCTCGTGCGGCTGTGCGAGGAGGCGGGCTTCCCCGCCGGCGTCGTCAGCCTGGTCAACGGCGGCAAGGCGGCCGTCGACGCGCTCCTCGACCACCCGCTGGTGCGGGCGGTCAGCTTCGTCGGCAGCACCCCGATCGCCAAGTACGTCTACGCGCGCGCGACCGCCAACGGCAAGCGCGCGCAGTGCCAGGGCGGCGCCAAGAACCCTGCGATCGTCCTGCCGGACGCCGACCTCGACATGGCGACGCGCATCCTCGCCGACAGCGCCTTCGGTTGCGCCGGCCAGCGCTGCCTCGCCACCAGCGTCGCGATCACCGTCGGCGAGGCCAAGGACGCCTTCACCGACCGGATCGTCGAGGACGCCCGCACCAGGCGGGTGGGGTTCGGCCTGGACGAGGGCGTGCAGATGGGGCCGGTGATCAACCCGGAGAGCAAGGAGCGCATCGAGGGCCTGATCGCCACCGGCGAACGCGAGGGCGGACGCTTGCTGGTCGACGGCCGCGAGGGCAGCGTCGACGGCTTCACCGACGGCTGGTTCCTCCACCCCACCGTCGTCGCCGACGCCGACCCGCACGGCACGCTCGCGCGCACCGAGGTGTTCGGCCCGGTGCTGACGATGCTGCACGCCGCCACCCTCGAGGACGCCATCGCGCTCGCGAACGACCGCGCGTTCGGCAACCAAGCCTGCCTGTTCACCAGCAGCGGCGCCGCCGCCCGCGCCTTCCGGCACCAGGTGCGCGCGGGCAACGTCGGCATCAACCTCGGCGTCGCCGCACCGATGGCCTACTTCCCCTTCAGCGGCTGGGGTGAGAGCTTCTTCGGCGACCTGCACGCGCAGGGCCGCCACGGCGTCGAGTTCTACACCGAGACCAAGGTGGTCATCGAGCGCTGGCCCGACGACTGGTCGCGGCGCTTCTAGCCGTCGCTCCCGCGTCGCTCAGGGTGCCGTGAGCCGCCCCGAAGGGCCGCGTGCGACCAGCCGGCCGGCGAGCGTCTCCAGCGCGGACCGGTAGGGCCGATCGGGCTGGTACGTCGGGCACGGCGCCGCATCGCAGGTCGGCATCGTCCGAATCGCCAGCACGCGGCCGGCGGCATCGACGAAGGCGATGTCAAGAGGCACCGCTGCGCCGAGCATCCAGAACGGGGCCTCGACGTCTTCCGGGAACACGAACCACACCCCGTCGATGGACCCGAAGAGGTCTACGTCCTGCAGCCCCTGCGCCCAGTGCTCGGGGCGGTCGGCGACCGCCACTCGCCAACGCAGCTCGTCGAGCACGACCGTTCGGAGCTCCATGGAGCGCAGCAACCGAGGAACGCCGGCCACCCCGTCGACGACGGCGCGCAGCAAGGACTCGAGCGATGCGCCCCCAGGGATCGCCCGCGCTCGCCAACCGGGGTGCAACCGGTCGAGCACGAACGCTTGGGCCGCACCGAGCGCCGCGTAGCGATCGCGCGCGCCGGAGGCCACGGAGGACGGTTCCCGCACCTGAGCGAGAAGCTGGCTCCAGGCTTCGCCGCTACGACCGAGCGGCTCGGGCGCCGGGATCAGCGCAAGCAGCACGTCGACGTAGCGCGCCGTGCCCTCGAGCCATTCCAGCTGGAGCTCGAGGGCCGCGGCGCCCTCGGGAGCTGCCGAGCGCCAATCGTCGCGCGAGCGCAGGAACCGTTCGACCGCCGCCACCGCCTCCCCGGCCGTGGGGGCCATGAGCGCCTCGAACAACGCCTCGCCTTGGGCGGTCTGAGCTGCGTCGAAGCCGGCATGGGACGCCACGTCGGCGAGCGACGCGGCCCGTCCGAACTCGGGCACGCCGGCCGGTCCGCCCATCGTGGTCATCTGGAACGCGTGGAACGCCTCGTGGAGCAGCGTCCGTGTGTAGAGCGCCGCGTCGAGGACCACGACGCCGAGTCCGAGGTGCTCGTCGACGAACGCCTGGAGCTCGGCGCGGGCCGGGACCGCGACCGACCACACGCCGCCGACCTCGAAGGCCGTCGCCGCCGGCACCGGCAAGACGTGCCCGTCCAGGCGCGCAGCGCCCGGCCCCACCACCACGAACTCGGCGGGTGGCGCCGGATGGCCCAGCAAGCAATCGGCGTCGCCGCTGCGCAGCAGTACCGGCGGAGCGGCGGTCCAGCCAGGCCACGCCAACGCCCCGATCCCGTCGATCCGGGCCATGGCAGCCTCGACCGCGGCACGATCCTCCGGTACCGCGCACTCCTGCGCCGTGGCAGCGGACCCGGCAACGAGCGCCCACAGGAGCGCGAGCACGAAGCGGGCCACGTTCCGTTCACGCCGCATCAACGACCACCGGGGCGATTCGCTCCACTGCGCTCCGAGGCAGCCCCGATCCCGAGTCCGAGCGCCACGCCGACGCCGGCAAGACCGATCCAGAGGACGTTCTGGGTGAACACGAACAGCAGGATCCCGAGGCCGGCCCCGATCCACAGACCGAACATCATCCCGATCGCGGCAGGGCGGGGCTTTCTCGTTGGTGAACGCATCTCGCCTCCTCGTCTCGCTCGACGACGGGCACCTCGGTCGACCACGAGCCCTTCGAACGGTCCGGGACCCGCCACGAACGATCTCCAGGACCACCCTGCCGCCCCCCGTGGGCGCATCGCAGGGTCGGATGTCCCCGCTGGCGCTCCGCTTCTCGCGGTCGCATCGTCAGGGACGCGAGGGCTCCGGAGCCGCGGCGATCGTGCCCACGCCGTCCGGCACGAACCGGCGCACGCCGAACCCGGTCAGGACCACCGCGCCGAGCGCCGCCACGCTCGCCAGCAGCGCCACCGCCCCACCGATCCAGGGCACGGCGCTCACGATGCCCTGTGCGACGGCGTACGCAGCGGTGCCGATGGCGACGGCAGCCGCACCGCCCGGCACCCACCCCCGGCGCTCGAGAGCCCGTCCGATCAAGGTGCCCCACGCCAGCCAACCGAACCCGATCGCGATCGCGAAGCCCAGGCCGCCGACCAGCGCTACGGGGATGAGCACGACCGTGGTCACCATCGCGACCAGCAGGACCAGCCCGACGAGCGCGGAGAGGGCACCCATCGACACCGCTACGACCGGATGGTGGGCGAGCGCCTCGGACGTACGGTCCAGGGTGCGCGGCGCCCAGCGCGTCATCGCGAGCGCGACGAGCGCCAGGAGCGCGATCTGGACGGCCCCACGCGCGAGGCGCTGACCTAGCGACGGCGCGGGGCGAACCAGCTCGGACGCCGCCTCGAGGTCGCGGATCACGCCCCCGCCGACGGTCGCGCCGGGCGCGACCCGAAGCTCGCCACCGGCCGCGACGAGGCGTCCGTCCACGCGCGCGCCGTCGGTGAGCTCCAGGTCGCCATCGAGGTGGAACACGTCGCCGGCGACGGTGCCATCGATCGCGACCGCACCCCCAAGCACGACGACGAGCCCCCCAACGCGGGCTTCGGCAGGCAGCGCGACGCGGCCGCCCACGACCAGCAGATGGCCTTCCGTGGCCTCGAGCCGATGGTCGCCCTCGAGCGCCACCGCCGCCCGCAGCAGGCCCTGCGCGAAGCCCACGCCGCCCCACGAGAGCGCGAGGGCTCCTACCAGGGCCACGATCTGGAACCGCCTCACGATCGCGCCTGCCCTACGCGTGCGCCGAAGACCAGGAGCAGCAGCATCGCCGTGAAGCACGCGAGCGCGATCGCGTCGACCAATCGGAGGTGGTCTGCGAGCGCCACGCCCCGGTCCTGCATCCCGATCGCGAGCCCGGTGCTCAAGAAGGTCGCCGTCCACCCGGACAACGCCACCCCGAGCGCTGCGTTCACGGGCATGCTGCGCGGCGTCGACAGGTCGGCCCACACGGCGAAGTTCGCGACCGTGTACAGGCTCACGGCCACCGCGTAGAGGATCGGGACGCCGAGCGCGCCCACCGTCGTGCCGGGCGTGACGTCGACGAGGCCGTACGAGAAGTGCACGAGGGCGAAGATCCCGAACACCCAGAAGAACAGGTGCCGCGCCGGGAACGCGCGGTACAGCACCCCGCCGATCAGCGCGGCGACCAGATGGACGACCCCGATCACGGCGCGCGGCGCCACCTCGACCGACCGCCAGCTGCCGCCTACCAGTTCGGGGGTGTCGATCAAACGCAGGAAGCCGAGGCTGTCGACGAAGAAGATCGCGAACATGAGCACCACCAGGAGCACGAAGGTCGCGTCGCGCCGTGGTCGGCCCTCCGCGTCGACGCGTACGAACCGCCCGCGGCCGAACGCGGGGTCGCGGTGCTGCCGCGCCAACGACGCCAACCACCCCGGTCGTTTGATCGCGAACCACCCGAGCAGCGCAACGCCCGGCGGCATCAGCAACGCCATCTGGCGGGCGAAGACGTCGATCGTCCACGCCTCCGGCCACACGTTCGCCGCCAAGTACGCGAACCCGGTGATGAGCGCCGCGACCCACCCCCGATCGGCGACCGGCACCAGATCGACGGTCATCCCGAACGTCACGGGCACGCCCACGCCGAGGGCGATCGCGGTCGCCGCGACCCACGCCCACAGCTCCGCTTCGCTGCGCAGGTGGGGCGCCACCAGCGTCAAGGCGGTTTGCACCGCCACCACGCCGAACGCGATGCGCACCTTGGCGACGAAGCTGGTGCCCCAGGGCCGACGCGCGAGCGCGAGCCCGAACGCCACGGCCACGACGCTGGTCACGACCGCCAGCAGCGACATGGCGCCGACCACCCGGCCGGCGTCGAGCCCCAACACACGCTCCCCGAGGTCCTTCAGGCCGAGCTGGACGAAGGTGAGGTTGTAGTAGTAGCCGACGGTCATCAGACCCACGAAGGCGGCGACACCGGCCACGGCGGTCCAGTCGCGGGGCGTCGTCCAGATCATCCGATCACCGTAGCGTGTGCGGAGGGCGTGCTCCAGGGCCACCGAGCCCTCCTCCACGGGGCGGGTAGAGTCCGGCATGGACCATGACCCTGGGTACCTCAAGGGCGGCGAGGCCGTGTTCGTCGACGTCGACGGCGTCATCCTGCACGCACGCGTCGACCCGCCCGAGGCCGGTGCGGCAGCGGCGCCGCCGCTGGTGTTCGTGCACTCGCTCGGCACCGAGGGGCGCATCTGGGACGCCGTGGTCGCGCGGCTGCCGGCGACCCAGCGCGTGCGCGTCGACCTGCGCGGCCACGGGCTCTCCGACGCGCCGCCCGGCGATTACGCGCTCGCGAGCCTGGCTGCGGACGTGCTGGGCGTACTCGACCGGCTTGGCGTGGCAACCGCCGTGTTCGTCGGGGTGTCGATCGGCGGCCAGGTCGCGCTGCAGGCCGCGCTGGACCGCCCGGAGCGGGTGGCGGGCCTGGTGCTGCTCGACACCGCGGCCCGCATCGGCGACCGAGCGGGATGGGAGGCGCGCCGGGCCGAGGTGCGGTCGCACGGGCTCGCAGCGTCGGCCGATGCCGTCGTCGGGCGCTGGTTCGCACCGAAGAGCCGCGCAAGCGACCCGATCGCCCCGCGCGGGTACCGCAACCTGCTCCTGCGAACGCCCGTGGCCGGGTACCTCGGTGCGTGCGCCGCCCTCCGCGACGCCGACCTACGCAGCCGGACGGCCGACATCGCGCAACCGACCCTGGTGCTGTGCGGCGCCGAAGACACGGCCACGCCACCGGCGCTGGTGCGCGGCCTGGCGGACACGCTCCCGAACGCGCGCTACGCCGAGATCGCCGGCGCGGGCCATCTGCCGTGCCTGGATCGGCCCGACGAGGTGGCGGCGCACGTAGCCGCCTTCCTCGACGGCATCACGTGACCTGCGGCGACCGGTGCGCACGAACGCGGGCCGGCGCGTCGTCGTTCGACCTCAGGGACCGACGAGCGCCAACGCCACGAGCGTCTGACCCAGGTAGTAGGTCGGCAGACCGACCACCTTGTTGACGAACCCTTTGGTGGCGAAGCGCTCGCGAGCGACGGCGAGGTCCGATCCCGCCACCAGCAGCGCGCCGAGCACGAGCACGGGTGCGCGCTGCGCCGCCCCCGTCGCCAGCGCCAGGGCCACCATCGTCCCCAAGACCACCGCGTACGCCGCCACAGGCGCCCGCATCGCTTCGGGCAGGCGCGCGCGCCACGCCCGCCAACCCAGAGCGAGCGCCAGCGATACCCCAACGCCCGCAGCGACGAGCGGGAGCGTTGCCACGCCACGGACGGCGAACGCGACCGCGAACGTGGCGTGAGCGACCAGGAAGAGCGCGAGCCCACCGAGGAACCCGCGGCGCGAGCGCACCGCGAGCGCCACGTCGCCCGCGGCCGAGAGCACGAGGGCCGCCAACGCCCAGCGCGTCCAGCCCTCGCCGCCGGCACCGGAGGCGAGCGCCGTCGCGAGGAACCCGACGGACGCGACGCCCTTCGCCGCGCCGTACGCCCATGGGCGCTCCTGCCGGAAGGCGACGAGCGCGCCCGCGACCCCGAGCGCCGTCAGCGCCGGACCGACGAGCGCGGCGACGCTCACTCGCTCGCGGCCGTCGCGAAGGGGACCCGGTCGTAGTTCGTCAGCTCGACGAAGCCGACCCCCGGGTGGCTGCCGGTCACCGCGACCGCGCCCTCCCAGTAGACGATCGTCGTCGTGGCGCGCGTGTCCATCTCCTGATCGGCGATGCGCGGCACGACCCGGACGTCCACGCCGTAGGCGGGCACGTGCACCCGCCAGCCGGCCGGGTACACCGCGCCGGTATCCGGACTGGTCCAGGTCGCACCCGTCGCCTCGATCACGAAGTCCTCGCTCGCGAGCCCCAGCGTGCGACCGTCCGCCGTCACGTAGCTGCCCGCCGACACGACGTACCCACCGGTCTCGTCGCGGATCAGGTAGAGCATCACCTCCGCACCGTCGTCGAGCTGCAGCGCGAACCAGTCCCAGCCGACGAACCGGTCGACCCGGAAGTCGCCCCACTGATGGTCGAACCAGGCCTGGCCGGTCACCGACTCGGGGGCGCACGCGGCCGGGAACGCGCAGCGGCCGCGCACCTCGCCCCGGACGTTCATGCGGGTGTGGGACACGTAGTAGCTCACGCCGCCGGGACCCATGGACTGGATCCCGGGCGGGTCGCCGTGGAGCGAGACGGGCTTCGCGGGGGTGAGCACCAGATCGAACGCGTACCCGTCGACGGTGAACGCGAGCGCGTGGCTCACGCCGTCGTCCGCCCGGGTGGCGCGCCAGTCGCCGACGAACACGTCGAGCCGGTCGGTCGCGGCCTCGCCGACGTAGTACGCATCGAAGCGCTGCGCCATGCCGTGCTGGCCGGCGTTCAGGTCGGCGGCCGCTGCGTGGGCGACGATGCCCTTCTCGAACCACAGGTTCGACGGGATGCCCAACAGCCGCAGCTCTGGCGGGGCGTACGCCTCGAAGAAGGTGAGTTGGAAGGCGAGCTCGCGCCCGTCGGGGGTCTCGAGGTGGCCGACCCAGTACCACCACTCGATCGGGGCGGCGTGCGATGCATCGTCGCGCGGCAGTTCGACCGGGGCGACCGGGTAGGGCTGATCGTAGACGCTGGGCACGCAGCCGGCGAGGACGGCTGCAGCGAGGAGCAGGACGACGATTCGGTGCATGACGGCAGCGTAGCGCTCGGAAGCGGGTGCGACCGTGGGCAGAGCCGCGGGTCGCCGCCGACCCTCGCCCGCGGACGCGCCGGTACCCTTCAGCCGCCGAGCGCCGGCGCGCGCCACGCGAACGCGGGTTCGAGCGATCCGAACGGATGGCGCCCGACCCCTGCGAGCGGCTCCGCACCCCGCCAACGCCAGGCGACGAAGCGGAGGAGCGCGTCCCAGTCCTGCTCGGTGTGGGCGTGGCCGCCCGGCCGCAGGTGGAACGCCAACGCGTCGCCGTGTCCGAGGAAGCGGTAGACCTCGCCCGCTGCCCACGCCGCCTGCACCATCCCGGCGGGGTTCGACCAAGGATCCCCGGCCGCGTACGTGAGCAAGAGCGGCCGCGGTGCGATGGCCGCCAGCAAGCAGTGCTGATCGAAGGGAAGCTCTTCCTCGCGCCCGGCGAACGCAGCGAGCTGGGGGCCGAACCACGAAGGGAAGCGCTCGACGAGCGCGGCGAGCGACTCGCCGCCGGCGCCCACGTGCCGGAACGCAGCGCCACCGCCGGCGCCCGACGCGTGGTCGTGGACCAGCGCGATGCGCTCGTCGGTCGCGCCGGCGAGCAGCGCCGCCTTGCCGCCGCGCGAGAAGCCGGTGACCGCCACGCGCGCGGCGTCGATCTCGGGTAGCCGTCGCAGCAGATCGACGGCGCGGTGGAACCCCCACGCCCACGCGGCGATGGCGCCGAAGGAGCCGGCAGGTACCGCCCCGTGCAGCCCTCCACGCGGCCCGGAATCGGTCCCGATCGGTCCCGCGACGTCCGCGGCCACCTCGGTGCGGTCGAACCAGGCGAGCGCCAACCCGTCGCCGACGACGCGCCGGGCTACGGCGTCGGTCAGGTTCCACCAGCCGCCGTCGCCGTACAGGATCGCCGGCACGGGCGCATCGCCGTCGGGGCGCAGCAGCCGCACCACGAAGCCCACCGGGGCTCCATCGACCGAGGCCGTCACGCGGTAGCCGGTGAGCCACGGTGCGCCCGGAACCGCCAACACGCGGCTCTCGCCGAGCGTCTCGACCTCGACCCCGTCCGGCGCGGGCGGCAACCCGCCATAGGCGACGTCGGCGATCAAGGACCGCCAGGCCCGAGCACGCTCGGGCCACGCAGCCGGGTCGGCCACGCGGCGGCCATCGGGGTCCGCGAACGGGTCGGGTAGGGCGCGGAGCGGGTCGTCCGTGCTGGGTATTCGCGCGACCGTCATGCGCCCATCCTCGCACCGACCGACGCCTGGGGGCCGTCCCGTTCAGGAACGCATCGACGCCGTCGCGGGCGCCCGCAGCGTCGCGCCGCCGTATCGCCGCAGCAGCCACGCCACGAACAGCCACGTGAACCCGGCGGTGGCGAGCGGAACGATCGGGCTGACGACCAGCAGGGCGACGACGCCGGTCGCCACGTTGGCCCACGCGTGCAGGAGCACGTTCAGCGCGACGCTGCCGGTCGAGTTGAAGACCCAGGCGTGCACGAACCCCATCGCCACGATGCTCATCGCGAACCCGGCCACCATCACCGGGATCGCCGCGAGCGGCAGGTCGCGGTACAGGTAGAGGACGAACGGCAGGTGCCACGCGGCCCACACGAAGCCGAGCAGCCAGTTGGCGCGTTCCGCGGTGTACGTGCGCTGCAGCAGCGGCAGCGCGAAGCCGCGCCAGCCGGGCTCCTCGAGCCCACTGGTCGCGACCTGGGCGACGAACCACCACATCAGGAGCGGCCACGCCGGGAGGGCCGACCACGTCGGCGCGCCGCTCCCCGTCCCGACCGCGATCGCCACGAGCGCGATCGCCAACGCGACCGGCGCGCCGAACACGAAGGCGTACCAACGCGGCGCCACGTCGAAACGCACCAACGACCGCGCCCAGGCGGCGAGCCCCCCCGGCCGAGGCGCGCGCCACAGCACGATCAGCGCGGCGACCGCCGGTCCGTACACGGCGAGTTGGAACGCGACCGCGAACGCGGCATCGATCCCCGACAGCCCGCTCCACGCGGCGAGGCCCTGGTCGAGGGTCGGAAGCGGCGCACCGGTCGAGGCCGAGCGCACCAGGCCCGGAATCCACAGCGCCCAGGTCCAGCCGAAGGCGAGGGCCAGGAAGGCGATCAGACGAGGGCGGTCGGCGGGAGGCAGGCGGGCGGGGCGCGGTTCGATCGGCTTCGGCATGGCGGGTACGTCCCCCTCTCGGGTGGCGGGCGCCGTCGAACGTCGGTCGCCCGCGCCCTCCAGGTTAGCGGTCGCCACGCCTCGCGGCCCGCCCGACGTGCCGGGCTACTGCACCCCGAAGCCGACCATGAAGGAGGTCTCGTCCGCGAAGGACCCGCAGCCCCCGTCGACGAAGATGGTCCCGAGGCCGACGGGCACACCGCCGTCGGTCGGCGCCAAGGTGACGAACGACGGAAGCGCGTGGTTCGTCGCCGGCGTCGCGACGCAGGATCCGCTCGGCGTGCCGACCGTCCCGTTCAGGAGGTCGTCGTTGTCGGTGAAGTACGGGATGCCGATCGGCAGGTCGCCGGTGATCGTGAAGCTGACGGTCCAGCCGGCCGGATCGCTGTCGCCCAACACGATGACGTTGGGGCTCGCGTTGGCCACGGCGGTGCCGGTGACCTCGAACGGCTCGTCGTCGCCGCTCGCGACCGTCATCTCCCAGTAGGGCTCCGGATCGTCCTCCCCGGGACCCGTCGGATCGGGCGTACCGGTCGGATCGGTCGGGCCGCCGCAGGCGGTCAGCAGGGCGGCGATCAGGGCCGCGAGGGTGAAGGTGGCGATGGGGCGGGGGCGTCGGGGCATGGCGTTCCTCCTTCGGGAAGGCCCGAAGGTAACCGAGGGTCCGTCAAAAGCCCGTGAACGTGCGCCCCCTCAGGCGCCGAACGCGTCGAGCAAGCGGTTGAACGTCGCGCTCGGCCGCATCGCCGCGCTCACCTTGGCCTCGTCGGGCCGGTAGTAGCCGCCGATGTCGACCGGTCGCCCCTGCGCCGCGATCAACTCGGCCTCGATGGCGGTCGCGTTCGCCTCCAGCGCTTCGGCGAGCCCCGTGAACCGCGCGGCGAGCTCCGCGTCCTCGGTCTGGCGCGCGAGTTCCTGCGCCCAGTACAGCGCCAGATAGAAGTGGCTGCCCCGGTTGTCGATCTGGCCCACCTTGCGCGCAGGCGACTTGTCGGCCTCCAGGAAGCGCGCGTTGGCGCGATCCAACGCGTCGGCGAGCGCCTGCGCGCGGCGGTTGCCGGTCGCTTGCGCCACGTGCTCGAACGAGGCCGCCAACGCCAGGAACTCGCCCAACGAGTCCCAGCGCAGGTACCCCTCCGCGACGAACTGCTGCACGTGCTTGGGCGCCGAGCCGCCGGCACCGGTCTCGAACAGACCGCCGCCGTTCATCAGCGGGACGATCGAGAGCATCTTGGCGCTCGTGCCCACCTCGAGGATCGGGAACAAGTCGGTGAGGTAGTCGCGCAGCACGTTGCCGGTGACCGAGATCACGTCGGTGCCGGCGCGGATCCTAGCGCAGGCGTCGAGCGTCGCCTCGGCGGGCGCGCGCACGTGGAGCTCCAGACCGTGCGTGTCGTGCCGCTCCAGCTCGCGCTGCACCTTGGCGATGAGCTGAGCGTCGTGCGGCCGGGCCTCGTCGAGCCAGAACACCGCCGGCGTCGCGCTCGCGCGGGCGCGGGCCACGGCGAGCTTGACCCAATCGCGCACGGCGGCGTCCTTGACGGTGCACATCCGGAAGACGTCGCCGGCCTCGACCGCGCGCTCGAGCAGCACGTGCCCCGCCGCGGAGACCACCCGGACGGTACCGGGGCTCGCGAGCTCGAAGGTCTTGTCGTGCGAGCCGTACTCCTGAGCCTTCTGCGCCATCAGGCCGACGTTCGGGACGCTCCCCATGGTGCGCGGGTCGAAGGCGCCGTGGGCCTTGCAGTCGTCGAACACGGACTGGTACACGCCCGCATAGCTCGAGTCCGGGATGACGAACTTGGTCGAGTGCAGGTCGCCATCGGGGCCCCACATCTGGCCGGACGTGCGGATCGCCGCCGGCATCGAGGCGTCGACGATCACGTCGCTCGGGACGTGCAGGTTGGTGATCCCCTTGTCGGAGTTCACCATCGCCAGCTCGGGACCGGCGTCGATCGCCGCGCCCAGATCGGCTTCCACCGCACGACGTTCGGCCTCGGGCAGGCCGGCCACCTTCGCGAGCAGGTCGGCGAGCCCATCGTTGGCGTTCACCCCCAAGCGCGCGAACGCCGCCGCGTGCTTCTCGAAGACGTCGGCGAAGAAGACCTCGACGACGTGCCCGAACAGGATCGGGTCGCTGACCTTCATCATCGTCGCCTTGAGGTGGATCGAGAACAGCAGGCCGCGCGCCTTCGCGTCGGCGATCTGTTCGGCCAGGAAGGCGCGCAGCGCACGGCGGCTCATGAAGCTCGCGTCGACCACCTCACCGGCGTCGAGCGCGACCTCGGGGTTGAGCACCAAGGTCGTCCCGTCCGCGCCGGTGAACTCGATCCGCGCGACGCCGGCGTCGGCTTCGGCGACGGTCGTCGCCACCTCGTTGTGGCGGAAGTCGCCGGCGCTCATGGTCGCCACGTGCGACGGCTCGTCGGGCGACCAGGCTCCCATCGAATGTGGGTGGGCGCGCGCGTACGCCTTGACGGACGCGGGCGCACGCCGATCGGAGTTGCCTTCGCGCAGCACGGGGTTCACCGCGCTCCCCTTGACCCGATCGTAGCGAGCTCGGGCGTCGCGCTCCGCGTCGCTCGAAGGCTCGTCGGGGTAGTCGGGGATGGGGTACCCCTGCCCCTGCAGTTCACGGATGGCGGCTTTGAGCTGCGGGGTCGAGGCGCTGACGTTGGGGAGCTTGACGATGTTGGCGGCGGGCGTCTTGGCGAGCTCGCCGAGGTACGCCAGGTCGTCCGTGACCTTGCGGTCGCCCAAGCGCTCGGGGAACTGCGCGAGGATGCGTCCCGCCAGCGAGATGTCGCGCACCTCGACGGCGACGTCGGCCGCAGCGGCGTAGGCCGCGACGATCGGTCGCAGCGAGTACGTGGCGAGGGCAGGTGCCTCGTCGACGGTGGTGTAGACGATCGAAGGATGGTCCATGGGCCTCCCTGATGGCATGCGATACGTGGGCGTCGGCCCGGAGGCCGCTTCTGGTGCCCAAGCGTACGCCACCGGCGGCGGGGGATCGCCCGGGCGGGCTCGGTCGAACCGCGCCGTCGCTCAGTCGACGCCCGGAGCCGCCGTGGCCGCGCCTTGGGCGCTCCCGCTCCGCTCGATCCCCCGCCACACCGTCAGCCCGTGCGGCACCAGGCGCTGCTTCGCGCCGCTGTGGACGACCGCACCCCACCCGGCCTCGTCGATCCGACCGGCTTCGGTGTCGAGCACCAGCCGCCACCCGCCGCCGCTGGGTTCGGGCGGCATCACGACCGCGCCTCCCTGCGACCCATGGAACCAGAGGAGGAAGGTGTCGTCGCGCCGAGGCGTGCCGTCGGCCGCGAGCTCGTCGAGCGCCGCGCCGTCGAGCAGCATCCCGAAGGCCGGGGCATCGGCGTGCCAATCCGCGGCCTCCATCGGGCGGCCGTCGCGGTGCCACCAACGCACGTCGCGACGACCGTTCGGACGCTCCGATCCGGTGAGGAAGCTGCGTCGGCGGAACACCGGGTGCGCGCGTCGGAACGCGACCAGCGCGCGCGTGAACGTCAGGAACGCCTCGGCATCGGCATCGATCCGCCAGTCGAACCAACTGATCTCGTTGTCCTGGCAATAGGCGTTGTTGTTGCCGCGCTGGGTGCGCGAGAGCTCGTCGCCGCCCAGGAGCATGGGCACGCCTTGCGACAACAGCAGCGTCGCGAGCAACCCGCGCTTGCGCGCCGCGCGCCGCCGCACCACGGCCCCCACGTCGGAGGGACCCTCGACCCCGGCGTTGCTCGAGAGGTCGAAATCGGAGCCGTCCCGGTTCGCCTCGCCGTTGGCGTGGTTGTGCTTGTGGGCGTAGGCGACCAAGTCGTGCAGCGTGAACCCGTCGTGAGCGGTGACGAAGTTGACCGATGCCCACGGGCGCCGCCCTTGGCGGCCGTACAGATCGGAGGAACCGGTCACGCGCGTCGCCAGCTCGGCCGCCCGGCCGGGATCGCCGCGCCAGTACCCGCGCACCGCATCGCGGTAGCGCCCGTTCCACTCGAGCCAGTGCCACGGGAAGTTGCCCACCTGGTACCCGCCGGGTCCCACGTCCCACGGTTCGGCGATCAGCTTCACCCGCGACAGGACGGGGTCCTGCTGGATCACCTTGAAGAAGCCCGAAAGCATGTCGACGTCGTAGAGCTCGCGCGCGAGCGCCGACGCGAGGTCGAAGCGGAACCCGTCGACGCCCATCTCGGTGACCCAGTACCGGAGGCTGTCGGTGATCAGCTGCAGCACGTACGGGTTGCCGGGGTCGAGCGTGTTGCCGGTGCCCGTGTAGTCGATGTAGACGCGCCGATCGCGCGGCGAGAGCTTGTAGTACGCGGCGTTGTCGAGCCCACGGAACGAGAGCGTGGGTCCGCGCTGATCGCCCTCGCCGGTGTGGTTGTAGACCACGTCCACCAACACCTCGAGGCCGGCTCGGTGCAGTTCGCGCACCATCGTCTTGAAGTCCGAAACGGCCGTCACCGGACCGTTGCTCGAGTACCGCGGCTCGGGGGCGAAGTAGCCGATCGGGTGGTAGCCCCAGTAGTTCGAGAGGCCGAGGTCGAGGAGGCGCGGCTCGTCCACCACCGGCGTCACGGGCAACAGCGACACCGTGGTGATCCCCAAGCCGCGGAGGTGCTCGATCACGGCGGGGTGGACGAGACCCAGGAAGGTGCCGCGGAGCTCCTCGGGCACGTCGGGGTGCTGCATCGTCAGCCCACGGACGTGGGCCTCGTACAAGACCGTGTCCTCCCAGGCGACGCCTGGGCGCGCGACCCCCTGCCAGTCGAACGCATCGTCCACCACGGCGCCCAACGGGGCGTGCGCGGCGCTGTCGCGCTCGTCGCGCACCTCACCGCGCGGTCCGGTGATCGATCCCATCAGGCTGGGATGCCACCGGTACGGGCGCCCCATGGCCTTGGCGTACGGGTCGAGCAGCACCTTGTGCGGGTTGAAGCGGTGGCCCTCCCCCGGTGCCCACGGACCATCGACCCGGAGCCCGTACCGTCGACCGACGCCGACCCCTGGGACGTAGCCGTGCCACACCGGCCCGGTCCGCTCCGTGAGCTCGAGGGTGGCGGACGGCTCCGGATCGTAGGCGGTGTCGAACAGCACCACGGCGACGCGGGTGGCGTGCTCGGCGTAGACCGCGAAGTTCACGCCGCCCTGGTCCAACGTCGCTCCGAGCGGGAACGGGTGGCCCGGCCACACCGGGCCGGACGCGACGTCGGCGGGGACCACGGTGGGGACGACGGAGGTGCTCAGAGGTCCCAGAAGCGCAGGTCGCCCGGCTGGAAGGTCGGGTCGACGCGAGCGGCGAAGGCGTCGAGGCCATCGCGGTCGGGGCGCATGAGGAAGTAGCGGAAGTTCGCGAGGTAGCGCAGCACGACCGCGTCCGAGAGCCCGCGCGTCGCGGCCTCGGCGTGCGCGACGTCGGCCAGGTGCCCCAGCCCGCGCTCCCGAGCCGCGCGCAACTCGGCCACCAGACGCAGCGAGGGGGGCCGTGCGGCGTCGGCGGCCCACACGGCGAAGGTGAACGGCAGCTTCGTGCGCGCGTACCAGGCGTCGCCCAGGTCGGTGGCGAGCGGGATCGCGCCGGCGACGGGACGGCGCGCCACCGCTTCCTCGAGCGCGGCGTCGCCGATGAGCAGCGCACCGTCGTAGCCTGCGAGCATCGCGTCGAGGTCGGTCGGGCGGGGCTCGAACGCCACGTCCATGCCGTCGGCATCGAAGAGCGCGCGCAACAGCGCGACGCTGGTGGCCGACTCGGTGGTCACGGCCACGCGGCCACCGTCGAGCTCGGCCCACGGGCGCCGGTGGAACAGCGTCACGCTGTGCACCGGCCCGAGCGTGGCGATCGAGAAGTCGGGCAGCGCGACCAGCCGGTCGCGATGGCGCACGAACTCGGCGCTCGAGACCAGGGTCAGGTCGAGCTCGCCGCCAAGCAAGCGGGCGTTGAGGTCGGTCGGGACGCCCCGGTGGAAGCGCGCGCCCGGCCAAGGCTCGAGGCCCCAGTGCAGCGGTGCGACGTTCGTGTACGCGACGATGCCGAGGCGATCGCCGACGGTCGGGGCCCCGCTCACGAACCCCGAGGGGTCGGGCGGCGTGGTGCCGTGGGCGGGGACGGCGCCGGCCGGGTCGGCCGGAAGGGTCACGCGAAGACCTGGAGTTCGTTGTAGAGCGCGTCGCGCCGGACGGGGACGCGCCCCGCGCCCTTGATCAGGGCCACGAGCTGCTCCTCGGTCATCCCGGCCTCGGTGACGGCGCCGGAGGCGTGCGCGATCTTCTCGTCCTTGATCGTGCCGTCGACGTCGGACACGCCGGCCGCGAGCGCCACCTGGGTGTGCTCGGGCGTGATCATGATCCAGTACCCCTTCACGTGCGGCACGTTGTCCAGGTACAGGCGCGCCACCGCCAGGTTGCGCAGGTCGTCGACCCCGGTGGTGTGCACCCGCTTGCCCTCGGCCTCGAGCTCGGCCGCGAGCGCGTTGTGCTCGGGCTGGTAGGCGAGCGGGATGAAGCTGAGGAAGCCACCCGTCTCGTCCTGAAGGCGCCGCAGGCGATCCATGTGGTCGAGCCGGTCGTCGAGCGTCTCGACGTGGCCGTAGAGCATCGTGGCGTTCGTCGGGATCTCGAGCTCGTGCGCGGTGCGGTGCACCTCGAGCCAACCTTCGGCGGTGACCTTGGCGCGCGCGATGCGCCGCCGCACGTCCTCGGCGAAGATCTCGGCGCCGCCACCGGGCATCGCCACGAGCCCCGCCTCCTTGAGCTGCGTCAGCACCTCGCGGTACGTCAGCCGCGGCCGGGTGATCTTGGAGAAGTGGTGGATCTCGGCGGCCGTCCAGGCCTTGACCTGCACGCCGGGGTACCGCTCGGTCAGGCCTCGGACCAGGTCGAGGTAGTAGTCGAAGGAGCGCTTGGGGTGGTGGCCCGACGCGATGTGGATCTCGGTGAGGTCGGGGTGCCAGTGCTGGTCGACGTAGGCCCACACGTCCTCGAGGTCGTAATCCCACACGCCGTCTTCGCCGAAGCGCTTCGCGAACCCGCAGAAGGTGCAGCCTACGTAGCAGACGTTCGTCTGCGACAGCCGCAGCGAGTGGACGAAGTACGCCTTGGGGCCGACCTTGCGCTCGCGCACGACGTCGGCGAGGCGCATCACGGCGGGAAGGTCGGACGTGCGGTACAGGACGCGTCCGTCTTCGAAGGTCAGTCGCTCGCCGGCGAGCACCTTGTCGGCGATGGGCTGCAAGCGTGGGTCGCGGACGCGCACCTCGACGGCGGCGTCGGCGATGGCGGTGGTCGGGTTCATCGCGACACGGTAGCACGCGCTTGGTGCCCGTCCTGGACGCCTACGCGTCACGCGCGCCGCGGACGGGGGGCGCGCTACGCGCGCACCCCCTGCGGCGCGTTGCGGTCGCTTCGCGACCGCCGCGGGTCACGTTCTAGGAGTGCAGCGCCCGCCCGTCGACCGCCAGCGCGGCTTCCTTGAGCACCTCCGAGAGCGTGGGGTGGGCGTGCACGACGCGGGCCAGGTCCTCGCTCGAGGCGTGGAAGGCCATGGCCGCCACCGCTTCGGCGATCAGGTCGCCGGCTCGGGCACCGATCACGTGGACGCCCAACACCCGGTCGGTGGCCTCGTGCGCGAGCACCTTGACCTTCCCCTCGGTGCGCCCCATCGCGCGGGCGCGGCCGTTCGCCTGGAACGCGAACACCCCCTTGCGGTACGGGACCCCTTGAGCCTTGAGCTCTTCCTCGGTGCGCCCGACCGAAGCGATCTCGGGATCGGTATAGACGACGTTGGGCACCAGGCCGTAGTCGACGTGCCCGTGGCCGGTCGCGAGCAGCTCGGCGAGCGCGACCCCGTCCTCCTCGGCCTTGTGCGCGAGCATCGGCCCGTGGATGAGGTCGCCGATCGCGTACACGCCGGGCACGTTGGTCTCGAAGCGCTCGTCGACCACCACGCGACCGCGGGCGTCGACCTGGACGCCGGCGTCCTCGAGGCCCAGGCCCTCGGTGTTCGGGAGGCGGCCAGTGGCCACCAGCACGCGGTCGGCGACGACGTCGTCGCCGCCGTCGACGTGCACGGTGACCTTCTTCCCCTTCACGGTCGCGCCCGTGACGGCGACGCCGGTGCGCAGCGTCATGCCCTGCTTGGTGAAGAGCTTGCGCGCCTCCTTGGCGATCTCCTCGTCCATCCCGGGGAGGATGCGATCGAGGTACTCGAGCACGGTGACGTCGGCGCCCAATCGGCGCCACACGCTGCCGAGCTCGAGACCGATCACCCCGGCGCCCACGACGACCAGGTGCTTGGGCACCTCGCTCCACGCGAGCGCCTCGGTGCTCGAGCCCACCCGGTCGCCGTCGAGCTCGACGCCCTTGAGCGGAGCGACGCGGCTGCCGGTCGCGAGCACCACGTGCTTCGCGGTCAGCGTGCGCGGTTCGCCTTCGCCCTCCACGGCGACCTCGCCCGCCTTGACCAGCCGGCCGGTCCCGACGACGCGCTCGATCTTGTTCTTCTTGAGCAGGTACGCGACCCCATCGGTGTTCGACTTGACCACCGCGTCCTTGCGCTGCTGCATCGCGGCGAGGTCGAGCGACACGCCCTCCACCTTGACGCCGTGCGCGGCGAGGTGCTCCCGCGCCTCCAGGTAGCGCTCGCTCGACTCGAGCAGCGCCTTGCTCGGGATGCACCCCACGCGCACGCACGTGCCGCCCAGGGTCGGCTCCTTCTCGACGCAGGCGACGGTGAAGCCCAACTGCGCGGCGCGGATCGCGGCGACGTACCCGCCGGGTCCGGCACCGATGATGACGACGTCGTACTCGGCCATGATGCCTCCGGCGGCATGGTACCCGAGGGCCGTCCGGCGCACGGGGGGTTGGCCGACGCGGGTTGGCCGACGCGGTGTTGGTCGCCTGGCACGCGGAAGCCGGGCGCCGCATGCCGCATCGTGCAGTCATGACTCCGCTCCGCACCCTCCTCCGCACGCTCCCCGCCCTCCTCGCGGTGGCGTGGGTCGCGTTTGCGCTCGCCGATCGCGATGGCCTCGACCCAGCACGTGCCACGCCCGACGCCCCCACCGCCCAGTTCACGGGCGACGGGGTCGCGCCCGGTCCGGGCGAGGCCGTCGCCTACTTCGCCGGCGGCTGCTTCTGGTGCACCGAGGCCGACTTCGAGAAGCTCGCGGGCGTCCTGGACGTGCGCTCGGGCTTCATGGGCGGGCACGTCCCGAACCCGACCTACGAGGCGGTGGTGCGCGAGGACACCGGCCACCGCGAGGTGGTCGAGGTCCGCTACGCCCCCGACGA
>JAABRX010000257.1 GCA_011390675.1 Trueperaceae bacterium
CGTGCGCGGTGCCGCCGGCCCAGAACGCCTGCGTGAGGTCGTTGAAGACGTAGGTGCCCGGGCGGGTCTCGGTGATGCCGGGGCGCAGCGGCACCGCGGCGAGCGCGCTCGGGGTGCTGCCGACCGAGACCGCCAGCGGCCCGTCGGCGAACGCATGCGCGGCCGCGGCGGCTTGGAGCAGCTCGACTTGGGCGGCGTCGTGCCGCGCGACCAGCTCATCGCGATCGCGGGCGCCGTAGGTGTACCCCTCGTACGTGTAGACCCCGGTGAGGCGCAGACCCGGCGCGTCCCGGACGCGGCGCGCCAGGTCGGCGATCGCTCCCTGCGGCGCACCGCCACGACCGGCGCCGGTGTCGACCTCCAGGCGCACGGCGAGCGGCCGCACCGCGCCGTCGGCGGCGGCCGCGAGCACCGCCACCTGGTCGGGGTGGTCGACGCCGATCGCGAAGCGGACGCGCTGCGCGAGCGCCACCGCGCGGGCCGCCTTGTCCGCGGTGGCGACGGTATGGGGCATCAGCAGGTCGTCGAAGCCGGCGTCCGCGAAGACCTCGGCCTCGCCGAGCTTGGCGACGCACAGCCCCACGGCGCCCCGCTCGAGCTGCAGGCGCGCGAAGTACGGCGTCTTGTGGGTCTTGACGTGGGGCCGGAGGTCGACGCCCTGGCCGTCCGCGTACGCCTGGACGCGGCGGAGGTTGGCATCGACCCGGTCGAGGTCGACGAGCAGGGAAGGGGTGGGTAGATCGCCGACGAAAGCGGGCATGGGTGCGAGGATAGCGTGAGGACGGAGGTCCATGACGGCCGAAGAGGTCCAACCCGGCGAACGGCGCCCTCCGCGCATCGCGCGGGCGCGCCCGCGTGTCGGTCGGGCGCGCCCGCGCGGCACCCGCGCCGCGCGCGCGGCGGACCTGGCGCTGGTGCTCCTGTTGGGGATGGCGGCCGTCCAGGCCTACGCCCTGCTGCACGAGGTGGGCCAGGCGTTGGCGGCGTGGACGGTGGGCGCCTCGGTCGTCGGCTTCGACGCCTGGGCGCTCGGTCGGCCGAGCGTCCGCCTCGCCGGCGACCTGTCGGGGGCCCGCGGCGCCTGGGTGGCGGTCGGCGGCGCCTTCTGGACGTGGGCGGCGACGGTCGTCGTGTTGCTGGTGGTGCGACCGAGCCCCCGGCTGCTGCGTTTGGGCGCGCTGCTCTGGACCTCGGTCGTCGTGGCCGCGCTGCTTCCGTGGATGCTGGGGCCTCTGGCCGGCGCACCCGGCCTCGGCGACGACGTCGCGACCTTCGTCCAGCGCAGCGGTGCGCTGCCGATCGTGGTCGCGGCCGTGGCGGCCTTGGCCGCGCTCGGGCTCGTGCTTGCGGCCGCGCGCTCGGTCGGCGGCCCGCGCGGCGCGTGGCAGGCGGTGCGGGCCACCGCGGGGCTCGGCCAGCGCCCGTGGCCGTGGGCGGCCGTGGTCGGTTCGGTGCTGCTCGTGCTCGTGGCCACGGAGGGGGGTGGGCGGCTCTTCGGCGGACCGGCCACCGTGCTGCCGCCGTTCGGGTTCACCGTCGCCGCCGAGGTGGGGTTGCGCGCCGGCATCGGCGACGACCAGCTGGTGGGCGATTTCGCGGACGTGCCGCACGTGCTGGAGGTGTGGGTGGCCGTCGAGGGCGTGGATCGCGGCCCGATCGTGGTCGAGGTCGTCGCGCCCAGCGGCGCGCGCACCTCGGTGCTGCGGCTGCCCGTGAGCGCGCCGGTCGGGCGCGCGACCGCCCGGTCCGCGCCGCTGACGCTGCCGGCTGGGCCCTGGTCGGTGGTGGCGTCGGCGCCGCGGGGGGAGGGGCGGTTGGTGGTGGGGTGGAGGAACCGGTGAGCGAAGTGCCCGGACGGTGCTCGCTGGTCAGCGCTGCGCCGTCCGCGGATCGAGCGCGTCGCGGAGCCCGTCGCCGAGCAGGTTGAAGCCGAGCACGGCGAGGGCGATGGCGATGCCGGGAATGGTGGCGATGTGGGGGGCGGACGTGACGTAATTGCGGCCGCTGGCGATCATCCCGGCCCAGGACGCCGTGGGCGGTTGCACGCCGAGACCGAGGAACGACAACGCCGACTCCATCAGGATGGCGTAGGCGAGGTAGAGGCTGGCGTAGACGACGAGCGTGGCGGCGAAGTTCGGCAGCAGGTGGACGCCGAGGATGCGCGCCTCCTTGGCGCCGAGCGACGTCGCCGCCACCACGAAGTCCCGGTCCTTGAGCTGCATCACGGCCGATCGCGCGACCCGCGCGAACGCGGGCACGGTCCACACGGCGATCGCGATGATCGTGTTCCACGTCCCTGGGCCGAGCGCGGAGACGATGATGATCGCCAACAGCAGGTAGGGGAAGGCGAGCAAGAGGTCCATCAGGCGCATCACGATCGTGTCGACGGCCCCGCCGAGGTACCCGGCGATGGCCCCGAGGAAGCTGCCGAGGATCAACCCCATCGCCACCGACGCGACGGCGACCACGAGCGAAGCGCGGGCACCGTAGATCACCCGCGACAGGATGTCGCGACCGAACTCGTCGGCGCCGAGCAGACGCTCGGCGCTCGGCGGCGCGCGCCGGGATCGAAGGTCCTGGCTGGCGGGGTCCTCGGGCGCCAGGAACGGCGCGAAGGTAGCCATGAGGACCAGCGTCGCCACGATCACCGCGCCCACCACGCCGAGGCGGTTGCGGCGGAAGCGTCGCCAGACGTCGTTGCGGGCCGCGGTGGCCGGAGCGGCGGAGGATGGCGTGCTCATCCGTACCGCACCCTAGGATCGATCAGGCCGTAGCTCAGGTCGACGAGCAGGTTCACCATCACGTACACGAAGGCGAGCACGAGGACCAACCCCTGCATGAGCACGAAGTCGCGGTTGAAGATCGCGAACACCGTGAGGCGACCGACGCCCGGCCAGGCGAACACGGTCTCGGTGAGCACCGCGCCGCCGAGCATCTGACCGAGCTGCAGCCCGAGCACCGTGACGACGGGGATGAGCGCGTTGCGGAGCGTGTGCTTGTAGAGGAGCGACAGATCGCCGACGCCCTTGGCGCGGGCGGTGCGGATGTAGTCCTCGCGCAGGACCTCGAGGACGGTGGCGCGCGTCATGCGTGCGACCACCGCGATCGATGGGAGCGCGAGCGTCACCGCGGGCAGCACCAGGTGCCTCCAGGTGCCGGTGCCCGATACCGGGAACCAGCGCAGGTTCACGGAGAAGATGACCATGAACACGATGCCGGTCCAGAACACCGGCATCGAGAGCCCTGCGAGGGACGCGACGCGGATCGTGTTGTCGACCCAGGAGCCGGGGCGCGCGGCGGCGGCGATGCCGATGGGGATGCCGACGAGGAGCACGAGGGCGATCGCGGCGAGCGCGAGTTGGACGGTGAACGGGAAGGTCTCGGCCAGGATCTCCGTCACCGGTCGCTTGTCGCGGATCGACTGCCCAAGGTCGCCGCGGAGGATGTCGCCGACGTACTCGACGTAGCGCACGGGCAGCGAGCGGTCGAGGCCGAGGTCGGTGCGCAGGGCGGCGATCGCCTCGGGGGTGCCGAACTCACCGAGGATGAGCGCGGCGGGGTCGCCCGGGATCAGATCGAAGCTGATGGTGACGACGAGGACCACCCCGAGCAGCAGGGGGATCGTGGTCAAGATGCGGCGAATCAGATAGTTGAGCATGTCGTGAGGCAGCGGGCGGGAGGCCGATCGGCCTCCCGCCCGCCGTGGGAGCTCAGCGCTTGTCGACCGGGAACAGGTCGAGGATGTACTGGATCGGGTGGGCGACGTACCCGGTCACGTCCGCGGACAGGGCCGCTACCTCGTAGCTGCCGTACAGCGGGATGGCCGGCAGGTCGATGGCCAGCTGGTCCTGAACGAGGCCATAGAGCTCGGCGCGCTCTTCCGCGTCGAGGCTGGCGCGCGCCGCCTTGAGCCACTCGTCGACTTGCGGGTTCGAGTAGCGCCACCGGTTCCATGACGCCGGCGGTACTTCGGTGCTGACGTAGTTGGAGTACATGGTGTAGTCCGCGTCGCCGGTCGTGGTGAACCACGTGAACGAGTTGAGGTCGTAGTCGAGGGTGGCGCCGCGCATCAGCTGGAAGGTGGTCGCCCACTCGAACAGGTCGAGCTCCATCTGGATGCCCACCTGGCGGAGGAACTCCTGGAGGGT
>JAABRX010000258.1 GCA_011390675.1 Trueperaceae bacterium
GTCGAGGTCCTCGCCTTCCGCGCGTCGCTGCACCAAGGGCTGATCGACCTGGCCGATCGGACGCTCGAGCTCGGCGAGCTGTCCGGCATGCTGCTCGAACCGAACAAGGGGGGCAAGCCCGGCGCCCCTCAGGGGGGCGCCAGCACCCCGCCGGGCGATCCCGCCGCCACCAAGTAGCGCTCCACCGCCAACGCGTAGGCGTTCCACGCCCGGTAGAAGGCGTCGCGCTCGCGGTCGAAGCCGACCGCGGCCCGCGCGAGGGCCGCGTCGGCGCGGTCGCGCGCGGCGTCGGTCTCCGCGTCCGCACCGGCCGCGCGGTGCCGCTCGACCGCTTCCTGGAGCGCCGCCCGCCCCAGGTCGAGCGCGCGTTCCGCGAAGCCGACGTCGGCCTCGGCGTCGAGCGCCGCGCGGCGGGCGGCTTCGAGCGCCCACGGGGCCTCGGCGCGCGTGGCCGCCAGGGTTGCCTGAGCAGCGTCGGCGTCGGCGCGCGCCGACGCGAGCGCCGCGGCGGTGCGGTCGTCGATCCGGACGGTGGCGCCGACCGCGACGCTCCAGCTCGTCCGAGCGGCGGGCCGCAGCGTGGCGTCGATGGCGGCGCCCGGGCGTCCCTCGTCCAGGTCGAAGCTCGCGCGCAGGCGCGCCTCAGGTCGCACGTAGGCGACGTCGAGCGCGAGGTCGTCCAGGACGCCGCCGACGCGAAGCCGGGCGAGCGCGGCGGCGGCGACGGCCGCGTCGAGCTCGGCCCGGACGACCGCCGGCGTCTGGTCGGGCGCGACGTCCGGCAGCCACAGCCGCCACCCCTCGAGCGGCAGCGGCGCCCACCGGTCGCGGTGGATCGCCTCGGCGCCGGCGGGGTCGAAGCCGGCCGCGCGTGCCGCCCGCGCCGCGGCCGCCACGTCGCGCGCGGCCCGCTCGACGTCGGCGACGGCTCGTTCGTTCGCCAACTGGGCGGCCGCCAGCGTCGCCGACGGTGCCGCACCGGGATCGCGGCCGACCTCGACGGCCTCGGCGTCGGCCAGCGTGGTCGCACGGCCGGCCGCTGCATGCTCGGCGGCCGCCAGGGCCAGGTGCGCGCGCTGCAGGTCGACGTGGAGCGTGATCGCGGCGCGCAGGTCGCGGTGGGCGCGCTCGGTGCGCGCCACGGCCGCGCGGTGCAGGTCGACGTGGCCGTGAGCGACGCGCTCGGCGTCGAACCGGTAGCCGACGGCGGCGACCACGTCGCTGCGCCAGGCGGGACCGCTCGGCGCCGCGCCGGGCGATCCGCGCCACGCGATGCTCGGCGCGAACGAGAGCGAGGCCGACAGCCCCAGTTCGCGGCGCCGCGCCTCGTCGGTCGCGGCGACCAAGGCCCGTTCGGCGGCGTCGGTGGCCGGCGCGCGGTACGCGAGCGCGGGCCCCCACACGGGATGCTCGGCGACGAGGGCCGCGAGGGCGGGGTCGTCGGCCTCGGTCGCGGCGACCTGGGCGACGGCGCTGGCGGCCACGAGCAGGACGACGAGGACGACGGCGAGTGCGGCACGGCGGGGAAGCTGCACGCGGACCTCCGGGGGCCCGCGGCGGTCGTTGCGGGCGGCCGGGGCGTCGCCGTGGCAGCACCGACGCTCCAGGTTGGGGATGGCGGCAGGCTACACCGCGGCGCGGGCGCGGAGGGCGGCGAAGATCGACGCGACCATGGGTTCCGGGGTGTCGGTGGGCAACTGCACCGCGACGCGTTCGATCGCTGCTGGCAAGCGATCGCGGACGTCGTCGAGGACCGTTGCTGCGGCGGCGGCGGCGAGACCGGCGAGCGCGGCGCTCTGCTCGAAGTGCCGTCGCGCCAGGACGTCGACCGCGTAGTGGCGCCGCTGCCCGACCGCCATGGCGAGCTTCTGTTCGTTTCGCCGCACGCGGCGCGCGTCCACGTCGGGCTGCAGCGACAGCACGTCATAGAGCGGCGCGAGCCGGAAACGGCCGCGGGCGCCGAGGAAGACGCTGAAGTTCTTCGCGTGCCCGTCCGTCGCACCGAGGAGCCAGAAGACGTACGCCGCGCGCAGGAACGTCATCCGGTCGGCGGCGGGGTCGTCGCTCGCGGCTAGGAGTTCGAACACCGCCGGCATCCCGGGACCGCCGTCCGCTTCGTACTTGCGGATGGAGGGTACGCCCAGTGCTTGGCACAGGTCTTCGATGGCTCTCCGGCGCCATGCGGCTCCGTCCCAGTAGCGGTCGAAGCGCTCCACGACGAGCGCCTGGCGACCGCCGAAGCGTTCGACCGAAGCGTGGGTCACGGGGAGGCCTAGTTCGGCTGCCAGGCGAAGGCAGACGAACTCGTTCTGAACGCTGTGGGTTAGGTCGGGTCCTCCTCGAAGTGGCCCGATCGCGGGCTTGAGGATGTGGGTCGAGGGCGTCGGTCCGGTCGGCACGAACCAACGATTTTCGTGGCGCAGCAGCGCCGTCTTCTCCTGAGCTCCCGCGATCGAGATGCGCAAGCCCGTGGCGTCGCCCACCCCAAGAGGGGCGACGGCGAGCGCGTCGAGGAGCGCGACGATCCCGTCCTCGTCGATCGGATCGCCGGTTGGTGGACCCGGCGCCGCACCTGGCTCGTCCTCGGGGAGGTAGCGGAGCGAGCCGACGCAGTCACGGCCGATCGTGGCGAGGAGCGAGAAGGCGTCGACGCCGTCCGCTCGAGTGCGGGTCGCGATGGCTCGGCGGACGCCGAGCTCGTCCGGCAGCAGGTTGTCGATCACCGCCTCGACGGCGTCGCCCGTGTACCGCTCCTCGCGCAGTGGCAGCGAGAGCGAGATCGGCACCGCTTCGTCGTCTTCGAGGTGTTCCGCAGCGTACGCGAAGGTGAGCCCACCATCGCGGCTCCGTTCGAGCGTCCCGACGTGCCGGTCGTCGCTCCAGACGCCGAGGCGCGCGGCGGAGCGACGCCGCGCCGTCATCGGTCGAACGGATCGGGGATCCGAGCGTCCGTCGAACGCGGGCGCACGACCAACTCCAGATCCAGGGCGGCGAGCAGGTCGCACAGCGTCGCGAGGTGGGTCCCCGGGCGCCCCGTTTCGGCCGCCGACACGGTCGGCTGCCGCAATCCGACCCGGTTGGCGACGTCGCGTTGCGTGCGCCCGCGCAGCCGTCGCAAGCGGCGCAGGGCGGCGCCGATCTGGGCAGGCGTTCGCGCCATGATGTCGGGCAGGGGCCGGTCGCTCATGGCCCTACGATACGCGCACGCGTATGTTAAGTCAAGATACGCGTACGCGAATACTCCGTATCGATACGCATACGCGTATCTACGGCGTTCCGTCCAACCCCAACCGCGCCCGCAGCAGCGCGCGGACCGCGTCCGGCGTCGCTTGGCCGGCGCTCGCCTGCATCACCTTCCCCATCAGGAAGTTGAGCGCCTTGGGCTGCTCGCGCACGGTGGCGGCCACGTCGGCGTGCGCGGCGAGCACGTCGTCGACCCAGCGCTCGAGGGCCCCGGCGTCGCGCACGGCGCCGAGGCCGCGCGCGGCGACGAGCTCGGCGGGGTCGGCGCCGGAAAGCACCTCGCGGAGGAGCCCCTTGGCGGTGGGGCCGGTCACGGCGCCCGCCTCGGCGAGGGCGACGAGGGCCGCGAGCCCGTCGGCCGGCACCGCCGCGAAGGCGACCCCCGCCCCCGCGACCTCGACCAGCAGCCAGTTGGCGAGTGCCTGCGGGCGCGGCGCGGGGCTGCGCTTGGCGGCTGCGGCAACAAGCGCATCGAACGCACGCGCCGCGTCGACGTCGAGCGCCAGCCGGTCGGCGTCGTCCGGCCGCAGCCCGGCGGCGCGGTAGCGCGCGCGGCGCGCGGAAGGCGCCTCGGGGGTGGCGGCGCGCACGCCCTCGAGCCACGCGGCGTCCAGCGCGATCGGTGGCAGGTCGGGGTCGTCGAGGTAGCGGTAGTCGGCGGCGGCCTCTTTGGTGCGCAGGGTGACGCTCTTCTGGCCCCCCTCGATCCAACCGCGCGTCTCCTGCTCGACGGCGAGCCCGCCGTCAAGCCTGCGCGACTGCCGCTGCACCTCGCTCTCGATCGCGGCCTGGACGCTCTTGAACGAGTTGAGGTTCTTGACCTCGACCTTGGTGCCCAGCGGCGCGCCGGGCGTGCGCAGCGAGACGTTGACG
>JAABRX010000259.1 GCA_011390675.1 Trueperaceae bacterium
GGCCGAGCGGTCCTCGACCGCCCCCACCGCGTTCGCGGAAGCATGGAACTTCGGCCCCGACCTCGCGGACTGCAAGCCCGTCGCCTGGGTCGTCGACCGCATCGCACGAGCGTGGGGCACCGACCTCGGCTGGACGCGCGACCAGCGTCCGCTGGAACGAGAGGCGCAGCTCCTGCTGCTCGACGCCGCCAAGGCCCGCGCGCGCCTCGACTGGCGTCCGCGCCTCACGCTCGATCGCGCGATCGAATGGACGGTGGAGTGGTACCAGGCGCATCGCGACGATCGCGACGTGGGCGCACTCGCGCGGGCGCAGATCGCGCGCTACGAAGCCCTGGGGCACGGGTGAACGCACCGAGCGCACCCGCCCAGGCCGGCGCACGCCCGCGCGTCCTCGTCACCGGCGCCGCTGGCTTCATCGGCCTGCCGTGCCTGCCGCTCCTCGTAGCGCAAGGCTACGAGGTCCACGCCGTGTCGTCGCGCCCTCGGCACGGGGCGGACGACGGGATCCACTGGCACCAGGTCGACCTGCTCGAGCCCGACGCCGTACGCGACCTCTGCGCCACCGTTCGCGCCGACCAGCTGCTGCACCTGGCGTGGGTGACCACACCCGGCGCGTACGCGCGCGACCCGATGAACCTGGAGTGGACGGCGGCGAGCCTCCACTTGATCCGGCGCTTCGCCGAACACGGGGGCACTCGAGTCGTGGGCGCGGGCACGTGCTTCGAGTACGCGCACCGAAGCGACGAACGGCTTCACGAGACGACGAGCGAACTGAGCCCCGAGACGCTCTACGGCACCTGCAAGGTGGCGCTGCACGCCGTGATGGCCCGATACGCGGACGAGATCGGTTTGTCCAGCGCGTGGGGCCGGGTGTTCTTCCTGTATGGCCCGCGCGAGCACCCCCACCGGCTCGTCTCGTCGGTGATCGTCGCCCTGCTCGAGGACCGCGATGCCGACTGCACGATCGGCACCCAGGTCCGCGACTTCCTGCACGTGGACGACGTGGCCGGCGCATTCGTGGCGCTCCTGAGGAGTGGGGTCATGGGACCGGTCAACCTCGCCTCGGGGCAGATCACGACCGTGCGCGACCTGGTGATGGAGATCGGCGAACAGCTCGACCTTCCGTACCGCATCCGACTCGGCACCCGCCCCTTACCACCGTCCGACCCGGCCCAGATCGTGGCCGACGTGACGCGACTTCGAGACGAGGTCGGCTTCGAGCCACGCTTCGAACTGCGCGAAGGCTTGGCCGACACCATCGCTTGGTGGCGCCGACACCGCGACGAACGAGACGCCCCCGACGACAGGAGCATGCGACCATGAGCGAACCCACGGTAATCCTCGGTGCCGGCCTGGCCGGCCTGAGCGCCTCGTACCACTTGGGCCACGACCGCTGCGTCGTGTTCGAGAAGAACCACTACCTCGGCGGCCACATCCACACCGAGGTGGTCGACGGCTTCACCTGGGACGAGGGGCCGCACCTCTCCTTCACCAAGTACGACTACGTCAAGGAGCTCTTCGCGGACAGCGTGGAGCAGGAGTACCTCGAATACCCCGTCGCGACCGGCAACTACTTCCAAGGGCATTGGATCCCGCACCCGGCGCAATCCAACCTCTACGCCGTACCCGAGCCGCTGCGCAGCGCCTGTCTTCGAGACTTCCATGCGAGCCGTGGCGCCGCGCCCGACGCCGCCCCCGACGATTACCGCGACTGGCTGCACCGTGCCTTCGGGGCCACCTTCGCCGATACGTTCCCGGCGGCCTACACGCGCAAGTACTGGACGCTCCCCCCCGAACGCCTGACGACGGACTGGGTCGGCGAGCGGGTCTACTACCCGAGCGTCGAGGACGTCGCCGAAGGTGCCAAGGGACCGCTGCCGGAGCAGACGCACTACATCAAGAAGATCCGCTACCCGAAGCGCGGCGGGTACATGGCGTACGCCCGGAAGATCGCCGCCGGGGCCAACGTCCAGTTCCACCACGAGGTCACCCACGTCTCCTTCCGCGACCGGACGGTGCTCTTCACGAACGGCACGAAGGTCTCGTTCGAGCGCCTGGTGAGCACGCTGCCGCTCCCGACCCTGATCGAGCGCAGCGATGCGCCGATGCCCGTGCGGGAGGCGGCTGCCGCGCTCAACTGCTCCTCGCTGCTCATCGTCAACGTCACCGCGGACCACCCGACCGCGCGGCCCGAGAACTGGATCTACGTGTACGACGAGGACAAGCACACCACCCGCATCAACTGCACGGAGATGCTCTCCCCGGAGAACGCTCCGACCGGGAAGACCGGCATCCAGGTCGAGGTCTATTACTCCAAGGACCGGCCGCTCGCCGAGGCGCCGCGCGACGTCGCGGCCAAGGTCTGCGACGAGTTGGTCGAGATGGGCGTGGTGCACGGCCACGAGAGCATCGAGAGCGTCGACGCCAAGTGGGTGCCGTTCGCCAACGTCATCTTCGACCACGATCGGCGCGCCGCCCTTCGCACCGTGCTCGATTGGCTCGAGACGCAGGGCATGGCGCCGGACGACGACGACCTGGCGCCGACCACCGACTGGGACGCCAAGCTCGCGTCCGCGAGCGCGACGGGTCAGCACATCGTGCTCGCCGGTCGCTACGCCCAGTGGAAGTACTACTGGACGGACGACTGCGTGATGCGCGGGGTGGAGTTGGCGAAGCGGTTCGGCGGCGATGGTTGACGAGGAGGTCCGGCGCCCGAGGTCGCTGGTTCGGCGACTGGTCGGCCGGGTGCGGCGGGAGGCGTACGCCCTCTTGGGGCGGACCACATTCGGGACGATCGTGTCCGTTTCCACCGAGCGACCGATGGTCGCGCTCACCTTCGACGACGGTCCGCATCCGGACTGGACCCCCCGGCTCCTCGACGTGCTCGACCGGCACGGCGCGAAGGCGACGTTCTTCGTGGTCGGCGAGCACGTCGCGCGGTACCCAGAGGTGATGCAGCGGCTGCATGCGGACGGGCATGCTCTGGGCAACCATGGGCAACGCCACGTGCGCTTCCCGCTGATCAGCGCCGCCGAGCGCCGGCGCGAACTGCGCGCCTGTGCCGAGGCCCTCGCCCCGTACCCCCAACCGCGGCGGCTGTTCCGGCCCCCGCACATGAACCAGAGCCTCGCCTCGCGGTTCGTCACCTGGCGCCTGGGCTACGACGTCATCGCCTGCAACCGGGACGCCACCGACTGGGAGCACCCGACGAGCGAGCAGATGGTGCGTGCCCTGAGCGACCTTCGGGCCGGCGACGTGGTCTTGCTGCACGACGCCATCTACGGCGAGCCCGGGCGCAGCCGTGCCGCCATGATCGAGGCGGTCGACGCCGTGCTCGCGGCGCACGCGCCGCGGATCGAGTTCGTCACCGTCCCGGCGCTGCTGCGCGCCGGACGGCCGCGGCGGAAGCTGTGGCTCATGGTCTCGTCGCGCGCCCGCGCCGCCGCTCGTGGGTCGGCGTCCGCGTGAAGCTCAGCGTCGTCATGCCCGTGTTCGAGGCCGCCGAGACGATCGGCGTGCAGCTCGAAGCTCTGGCGCGCCAGACGACGAGCGCGGCTTGGGAACTGATCGTCGTCGACAACGGCTCCACCGACGACTCGATGCGGATCGTCGAGACCTATCGAGACCGCATCCCGCACCTGCGCACGCTCGCGGCCACCGATCGCCGCGGCCCCGCCCACGCGCGCAACGCCGGCGTCGCGGTGGCGCAAGGGACGTACCTGGCCTTCTGCGACGCCGACGACGAGGTGGCCCTCGACTGGGTCGAACGGATCGCTGCGGCCGTCGAGGCGCACGGCTTCGTCGCCTCGCGCATGGACGCCGAACGCCTGAGCGAGCCGCGGGCCCTGGCCGCGAAGGGCAACACGCGGCAGCAGACGGGCTTGATCGAGTACACCTACGTCCCCTACCTGCCCTTCGCGGGGACGTGCGGACTGGCCATCCGCCGCGATCTGCACGACGGGGTGGGCGGCTTCGACGAGTCGATGGCGTACCTGGAGGACTGCGACTACTGCTGGCGCGTCCAGCTCGCCGGAACGCCCTTGGTCTTCGCGCCCGAGGCGCTGGTGCACATCCGGCACCGCGCCGACGGGGTGGCGCTCTACCGCCA
>JAABRX010000260.1 GCA_011390675.1 Trueperaceae bacterium
GAAGGTGCCCTCGTTCAGGAACAGCTGGCCCAGCACCTCGAACCCGAGCAGGTCGCGGTAGAAGCCGACCGAGCGGTCCATGTCCTGCACGGTGATGGCGACGTGGTCGAAGCGGATGGTGGGGTCGGGCATGGGGTCTCCTTCGCGAGGGGCGGACCGGATGGCGGTGCCGCGGACGGCATTCATCATCGCGTACCGATCGGTCCTTGGCGGGGCCGGCATGCGCGTCCCGCGGTAGCCACGGGGACATAGCAACCTCATGACATGCCAAGACATGCTCGGCAGAACTCATGTCTTGTACGGCATGTGCCGTCTCACCGCGGACACAAATATGCTACGCTTTTTGTCCGAAAGGAGGGATCATGTCGAAGCAGTCCGAACTCATCGACCGCATCCGCCGCACGCCGCGCGGCACGCCGTTCGCGGTCGCACGCTGGGCCAAGGAGTACGGTCCCTCCGTCGCCAACAAGGCGGTGGCGGCGCTCGTCGCTTCGGGCGACGTGGTGCGGATGCAGCGCGGCGTCTACGTCCGGCCACGGCACCACCCCGTCCTCGGCACCGTCATGCCGGCGCCCGAAGCGGCCCTGAAAGTCGCCGCCCATGCGCATGGCCACCGCATCGAAGTCGGCGGGCCCGAGGCCCTCCGGCGCTTCGGGCTCACCACCCAGGTGCCGCTCCAGACCACCTTCCTCACGACCGGCAAGAGCCGCTCGGTGGACGTGGGTCGCCGCCGCATCCGCCTCGAGCACGTGCCGGCGGCCTACCTCACGCACGCGGGCACGCCGGTGGGCGCCGCGGTGTCGGCGCTGCGCGAGCTCGGACCCGACCGCCTGACCCCCGAGCTCCTCGGTCGTGTGCTCCAGCGCTTGGAGCCCGGCGACCGGCGCACCCTGCTGCAACAAGCGCGACGGCTGCCACGCCGGTTGGCACGGTCGCTGACGGCGGCCGCTGGGCAGCTCGGCCCGGCGTGATCGGATGCCCTCCTCGATCCTGAACGAGGCCACGCTCGGCGAGATCCTCGCCACGGCCGCCGGGACCTCGCCCTTCAACGCCGAGGTCCTCGAGAAGGACCTCTGGGTCGTCTGGACCCTTCGGGCCCTCTTCGAGAACCCGGCGCTCGGCCACCTGCTCGGCTTCAAGGGCGGCACCAGCCTCTCGAAGGCCTATGGCGCCATCACGCGCTTCAGCGAGGACGTCGACCTCACCGTCGACCACCGTTCGTTCGACGATCCGGTGGACCCCCTTGCCCAACCCTCGCCCTCCAAGACGCAGCTCCAGCGTTGGCGCGAACGCATCGAGTCCAGGCACCTGCCGAGGTTCCTGCACGACCACGTCCTTCCGCAGCTCTCGTCTGCGGCCGAGGCCACGCTCGACGGTCCACGGCGCCCGACGGTGACCGCCGACGCGGTCGATCCCACCAAGGTGCACGTGGCCTACCCGAGCGTCGTCTCGCGCGAGGCGTACCTCCGCGAGTCGGTCCTTCTCGAGTTCGGCGGGCGCATGACGATCGAACCGATCGAGGTGCGTGCCGTCACCAGCTACCTGCAGGACGCTCTACCCGGGCTCGCAGCCGCGTACGACCTCCCCGCCGCGACGCCGCAGGTCGTCCATGGGGCCCGGACGTTCTGGGAGAAGGTCACCGCCGTCCACTCGTTCGTCACCCGCCGGGAGGCTACGTCGCGCTTCGCCAGGTCCGATCGCCTGAGCCGCCATTGGTACGACCTCTTCGCGCTCCGCGCAGGTCCGCTCGGCGCCGAAGCCGTCGAACGGCTGGACCTCCGCGACGCCGTCGTCAGCCTCAAAGCCCTGCTCTTCGCCACAGCCGATGTCGACTACGCCGATTGCCAACGAGGCAAGATCCGCCTGGTGCCCACTGGGCCGCTTCTCGAGACGCTCCGCAACGACTACGAAGCGATGCGGGCGCAAGGCATGTTCCGCAGCGACGATCCGCCGCCCTCGTTCCCGGACCTGGTCGATCGGCTGGGCGCACTCGAAATGGAGCTGAACTCGCTCTAGCAGCAGTCGCTCGCTCAACGCCCCGTCCGCACCCTCGCCCACCCCGACCGCATCCGCACCTCCGCCGCCGCCCCCAGCTCGATCTCCGCGTCCCACCGGTACGTCTTCGGCCACCGCCGGAAGACCGGTGCCACGGCGTAGATGAAGCGCACCGACCAGCGGCGCTCGCTCGGCGTCCACCCGCCCGAGGGCACCACGCGGACCCGGACGCGGTCGGCCTCGCGCTCGACGCGGTACTCGCCCCGCACGCGCCCCACCCGCGGGTCGCTCTCGAGGACGAAGCGCCCCGCGAGGTCCGCCCCCGGCCGCAGGTCGAGGGGGTTCGGGAAGGGGCGGTCGAACGTCCAGCGGACGAACTGCGCGCCGCTCCGTCGTTCGATCCGTTCGATGGCGCGGTGCCCCGCGCCGTCGACCAGCGTCACGAGGTCGCCGGCGTCGTCGACCGCGTCCACGTGGGCGGCGATCGGCACCAGCGGGCCGTCCTGCGCGGGGTTGACCGTGGCGATGAGCGGCGCCTCGGCGTAGCGCAGCATGTGGCGGCGCTGCCCGTCGATCGGGATCGGCAAACGGCCGACCCCATGCGGGCGACCGTCGATGGCGATCTGGACCTCGGCGCCCGCCACGCGGACGAAGCCGAAGTCGCGCAGCAGCACCAGGGGCATGGCCGCGGGGCGGCTCGCCACGTCGCCCATGGGCGCGAGGAGGCCGAAGCGCTCCGCGGGGCGCTCGTTCCGTTCGACGATGCGCAGCTCGATGCGGCGCCCCTCGAGGTCGTCGAAGCTCAGGTCCGCGTCGACGCCCATCGGGCCGATGACGAAGCGCGCGCCGTCCAAGGGCCGCTCGACGATGCGGTGCAACCCCTCGCCGGCGATGCTGTAGGTGGCCGCAGCGACCCGCACCTGGGACTGATGGAAGACGTCGATGCGGCCGTCGCGGCGCCAGCCGAGCACGATCACGCCCCGACCGTGCACGGCATCGTCGAAGGCCTGCGGCTCGAAGCCGCGGTAGACGAGGTCGAGGTCGCCGGTCAGGTCGATCAGCAGCAGCCGCGCCATGGGGTCGACGTGCAGGCGGAACGGGTTGAGGAACCGATCGGCCGGCGAACCGGTGAACGCGTCGCGCGGGTTGGGTGGCGCGCCGGCCATCGAGCTCAGCGTAGGGGTCGGGATACGGCCAGGTGTCCCGGCGGCCGTCTCCTACGTGCGCCGCCGCACCGACCGTCGCCCAACCCTCGGCCAAGGGCCGCCTTCATGAGCGCTCTTCGCACCGTGGAGGTGGAACTCGACCCTTGGACGGACGCCTAGGACCCGCCAGTTCCGGCCAACTTCCGTCGAGCCAACGCACGTCGCTTCGTGCACCCTGGACCATGCAACCCGAGAGGCACCGCACCGATGCGCCAACGTAGTACGTTGTCGTACATGAAGAGCTCCGTCGTCACCATCCGCCTGGATCCCGAGCTCGAGCGCGACCTCGACGCGCTTGCCGCCGCCACCGGGCAATCGCGCAGCGCCCTCATCCGCGACGCGGTGCGGCGGCGCGTCGCCGTGATGCGCTTCGAGGAGGCAAGGCGGCAGGTCCTGCCGTTCGCGGAGGCGCAGGGGTACCTGACCGACGAGGATGTCTTCCGCGACGTCTCGTGAGGGTCTGCCTCGACACGAACGTGCTGGTCGCCGCCTTCGCCACCCGCGGCCTGTGCGCCGACGTTCTGCGCACCGTGCTCGTCGACCACGAGCTCGTGATGGGCGAGGTTCTCCTCGAGGAGCTGGATCGCGTGCTGGCGACGAAGCTTAGGGTGCCCGAAGCCCGGCGCGCGGCGGTTCGGGCGGCCCTGACGACCAACATGGTGGTCCCGCGACCGGCCGCCCCCCACCCCATGCCGCTCGTAGACGAGGACGATCGCTGGATTCTAGCGACCGCGGTCGCTGGCGACGCCGAGGTGCTGGTCACGGGCGACCAGGTCCTGCTCGCCGCCGCCGATCGCGCACC
>JAABRX010000261.1 GCA_011390675.1 Trueperaceae bacterium
CGCGGTAGGCGTGTGCGCTGCCCGCGACGCGGAGGAGCGCGCGGCGTAGGTCGCCGCTGCACCGCACGTTCGGCCGCGCGGCCGGGTCTTTCGGGATCCGGCCGTGCCGCCGTTCGGGTCGCGACGACGGCCTCAGGGGGCCGCGAACGCCGCGCGATCGCGGCCTCCGGTACCATGCCGGCATGAGCCCGCTTCGCCGTTCTCGCCCCGCCCGCCCGCGCTCGCTCGCGGGCCTGCTCGCGGTTTTGGTCGCGTTCGCCATCGCCGCGTGCGCGCCGACCGCCGACGTCGCACCGGCGGGCGCCGAGCTGCGCCCGTTCCGGCTCGCACCGCTCGGCGCCGAGCCGCGCTACCTGGTGGCGGTGTACGACGTCGAGACCGACCCCACGCGCGTCGACGTCAGCCTGCTGCCCGCGCGCGACCGCGACGCGCGCCTGTTCACCGATCTCGGCAGCGGGATCGGCGACGTCGTCACCCGGGAGCTGTTCGAGCTCGACCGCTTCGACCTCGTCGAGCGGCGCAACCTGGCCGCCATCTTGCTGGAGCAGGACCTGGGTCAGAGCGACCGGTTCGACCCCTCGACGGCCGCGAACGTCGGTCGGCTCGTGGGGGCGGACCTGATCCTCGTGGGCGCGGTGACGGAGCTCTCGATCGATCGCTCGAGCGCCGTGGTTCCCGGCTTCCTCGGTGGCGCCACCGTGACGACGGTGGTGGTCGAGGTCGAACTGCGCTTCGTCGACGTCGCCACCGGCCGCATCCTGGGGCTCGGCACCGGGCGGGGCGTGGCGCGCGACGCCGAAGTGAGCATCGACGCCGTGCAACAGGCGCTGCGCCTCCTGCGCGTGGGCACGGTGCGCCAGTCGATCGTGGCGACGTCGCTCCGCAACGCGATCCGGGAGGCGGTGGAGGCCGCGGCCGAGCGCCTCCCGCCCAAGGGGGACTGAGCGCTCGCGCGCGCGGTGGCCGCCCCTTGCGCACGGCCGGCGGCCCGCGCGCGCCGCTGTGTACTGTACAGTTACACATTTGGCGTGCGTGCTCGACGTGGCTTACGTGAAGAATCGGTGCCTTTACAGCGGCCGTCGTCGCTGGGTATGTTGAACCGACGCCCGCATAAACGTTCTTATCCGGGCAACTCGTACCAAGCACTCAACGAAAGGTGGACCCATGCGCAAGACCCTTCAGGTTCTGCTCGTTCTCGTGGTGGCCCTCGCCAGCACGGCTTTGGCCCAAGGCAGGCTCGCCGAGATCCAAGAGCGCGGCGCGCTCCGCTGTGGCGTCAACGCCACCCTCCCCGGCTTCGGCGTGGTCGACGCCGACGGCAACTTCTCCGGCTTCGACGTCGACTTCTGCAAGGCGATCGCCGCCGCCGTCCTCGGCGACGCCGACGCGGTCGAGTACCGCCCGCTGACCGCCGGCGAGCGCTTCACCGCCGTCCAGTCGGGCGAGGTCGACGTCCTCATCCGCAACACGACGTGGACCAGCAGCCGCGACACCACCGTCGGCCTCAACTTCGCGCCCACGACCTTCTACGACGGCCAGGGCTTCATGGTGCGCCGCGACTCCGGCATCACCGGGCTCGCCGACTTCGAGGGCCGCGCCATCTGCGTGCAGTCGGGCACCACGACCGAGCTGAACCTCGCCGACGTCATGGCCGCGCTCGACGTGCAGTACACCCCGGTGATCTTCGAGCAGGCGCCGCAGCTCGTGGCCGCCTACGACGACGGTCAGTGCGACGGCTGGACCACCGACAAGTCGGGCTTGGCTTCGTTCCAGCCCAGCCTCCGCGTCCCGGCCGACCACATGATCCTCGACGCCACCATCTCCAAAGAGCCGCTCGGGCCCGCCGTCCTCCATGGCGACGACCAGTGGTTCGACGTGGTCTCGTGGACCGTGCAAGCGCTCATCAACGCCGAGGAGTTCGGCATCACCCAGGCCAACGTGGACTCCGCCCGCACGGCGCCCAACCCCGACGTGCAGCGCATGCTGGGCACCGATCCCGCGAACGTCGAGGGCCTCGGTCTCGATGCCGACGCCTTCTACCGCGCGATCCTCGCGGTGGGCAACTACGGCGAGATCTACGACCGGAACATCGGCGCGGACTCGCAGTTCGACATCCCGCGCGGTCTGAACGACCTCTACACCAACGGCGGCATCCTCTACGGGATCCCCTTCCGCTGAGTTCGATCGCTCGCTTGGGGGCGGCGTCCGCGCCGCCCCCGCCGGGCGGCCCTTCGTTCGTCCCGGTCCTGGCCTTCGGTCCGCAAACGGCCTATCTTGTTGATCGACCCGTAGCTCGCGCCCGGCGCTACCGCCGCGCGCTCGCCGACCGCGTCCGCGGTCGAGCTCCAGCCCTGGACGGTGCCCTCGTGACGGAGCGTCCGTGACGTCCCCGAACGCGCCTGAGCGGATCCCGTTCTGGCGCAACGTCAAGACCATCGGCATCGTCGTGCAGGTGGCCTTCGTGGTGGCCATCGCGCTCGGCGTCGGTCTCCTCGTATCCAACGTGTTGACGGCGCTGCGCACCGCCAACCTGCCGGCCGACTTCTCCTGGATGGGGTCGCGGGCGGGGATCCCGATCGCAGAGACGCCGATCCCGTACTCCGTGAGCGACCCGTACTGGCGCGCGCTGTTGATCGGCTTCCTGAACACGCTGCGCGTCGCGCTCATCGGCGTCGTGCTCGCCTCGGTCATCGGGGTGCTGGTCGGCGTCATGCGGCTGGCTTCGAACTGGCTCGTGCGCACGCTCGCCTCGGTGTACATCGAGCTCCTGCGCAACATCCCGCTCGCCGTGCAGATCGTCTTCTGGTACTCCGCGGTCCTCCTACCGATCCCGCCACGCCTCAACAACCCCATCGAGTTGCCCGGCGGCGTGCTGTTGTCGAACGTCGGCCTCGCCTTCCCGTTCCTCTACCCGAGCTACCGCTTCGGAGCTTGGGTGCCGTGGTTGGTGCTCGGGCTCGTGCTCGCGGTGGTCGCCGCCGTCTGGCGCGACCGCGCCCTCAAGCGCGCCGATCGGGTCGGGCGCGTGTGGCCGTTCCCGCTCGTCGCGTTCGCTGCGACGGCCGCGATCGGCTACGTCGTGGCCACGATGGGTACGGAAGTGCCGGACACCTACGCGATCGACTTCAACGTCGAACGCGGGCGCGGCACGGTCTTCCGGGATCTGGACGGCGACGGCGTGCGCGGCAGGGACGAGCCGGTCGCGCCGTTCGCCGCCACGACCGTGCGCGTCCCCGAGGCGCAGCTCACGACCACCACCCAGAACCTGGTCGAGTCGCGGCGCAACGTCGACGCCACCTTCCGCTTCGCGCTGATCCGCGAAACCGACGTCGAGTCGGTGGAGGTCCTCTTCGAGGACGAAGCGGCGGCCGCCGTGGCCGGGTACCGGTTGCACTACTTCGCGTTCCCGAGCCGCGGCCTCGTCTACGTGGACCGCGATGGCGACGGCGCCTTCACCGAAGGCGAGCAGCGCGACCCGGAGACGGGGCTCGGGTACAACGGCGTGCGCCTGGTGATGCGCCTCGTGGGGTACGAGCGGCCGATCGTCGCCGACCGGGACGGTCAGGTGCGGACGCCGGCCTTCGCTCCGGTCGCGGATCCCGAGGCCGAGGCCGAGGTCGCACCCGCAGCCGCCCCCTCGTTCAGCGTCTTCGGCGCCGTGCCGGGCGGCGACGACGACCCCGCGGCGCTCGTCGCCGACGTCGAGCTCCGGCCTGCGGGGCCGCTCGTGCTGTCCCGCGTGCACGTGCCGGTGGGCACCTACGAGGGCGGCATGCGCTTCACGGTCAACTACCTGGCGCTGCTCCTGGCGCTCGTCGTCTACACCTCGGCCTTCATCGGCGAGATCGTGCGCGGCGGCATCCAGGCGGTGGCCAAGGGCCAACGCGAGGCCGCGCAGGCGCTCGGCCTCTCGGGCTACCAGATCTTCACGCTGGTCGTGTTCCC
>JAABRX010000262.1 GCA_011390675.1 Trueperaceae bacterium
ACATCGACGTCATCCGTGCCCGCGAGGGGGGCCTGGCCGGCGGCATCTTCGCGATGTTCACGCCGGCCCGGGTGGCCGCGCGGGCCGCCGCGCCCGCCGCCCCCGGCACGGGAGCGCCGCCCGCCGCGCCGCCCGCCGCGCCGCCCGCGCCCCAGGGCCCCGTCGAGGGCGACCACGCCCTGCGCACGACCCTGCGGATGTTCGCGCTGCTGCGCCGGCTCGAGGCCGCGGGCCACCTGCGCGTGTGCCTCGGCGCCGACGACGTCGAGGCGGCGATGACCGAGGGCGTCCTGGCCGCGGTGCCGCACATCGAGGGGGCCGAGGCCGTCGTCGACCTGGAGGTGCTCGAGGCGCTGCACGCCCTCGGGCTTCGTTCCTTGGGACCGGTGTGGAGCCGCCCCAACGCGTACGCGACCGGCGTGCCCTTCGCGTTCCCCGGTTCCCCCGACGTCGGGACGGGCCTCACGGCCGCGGGCCGCGAGCTGGTGGCGGCCTGCGACCGGTTGCGGATCGTGCTCGACGTGTCGCACCTCAACGAGGCGGGGTTCTGGGAACTGCTCTCCCGCAGCGAGCGTCCGGTGGTCGCGAGCCACTCGAACGTGCACGCGCTGAGCGCCAGCCCGCGCAACCTGACCGACGCCCAGCTCGACGCGCTGGCCGAACGCGACGGCCTGGTCGGCCTGAACTTCGCCTGCGGCTTCCTGCGCGAGGACGGCCGGCACGACACGGACACGCCGATCGAGACGATGGTCCGGCACCTCGACCGGCTCGTGGAGCGCCTCGGCGAGACGCGCGTGGGCCTGGGATCCGACTTCGACGGCGCGACGATGCCTCAGGCGATCGGCGACGCGTCCGGGCTGCCGCGGCTGTTCGAAGCGCTGCGCGCCCACGGCTGGGACGACGAGCTCCTCGCCCGGGTGGCCCACCGCAACTGGATCGCCCTCCTGCGGCGCGTGCAGGAGGCCTGAGGCTCGGTGGGGACGGCGCGCGCCACCTTCGCCCGCGTCGGGCGCGCCGCCCGCTGGCTGCGCCGGCTCGGGCCCAGCACCGCCGGCGGCGCCTCCTCCGAGACGCTGTCGCTGGTGGCGAGCGCCATCATCGTGGGGTCGCTGGCGGGCCTGGCGGCGGTCGGCTTCGATCGCCTCGTCCACCTCGTCGGGGACCTCGTCCAGCTCGGTCGTGACCACCTCGGCCTGGTGCCGACCGCGCTGTTGACCGTCCTCACGCCTGCCGTCGGCGGCCTGCTCGTGGCGCCCATCGTCGTGCGCTGGGCGCCCGACGCGCGCGGTTCCGGCGTGCCCCACGTGATGGTGGCCGTCTCCAACCTCGGGGGTCGGGTGCCTCGCCGGCTGCTCTTCTGGCGACCGCTCGCGACCGCGCTGTCGGTCGGGACGGGGGCGTCGCTCGGCTCCGAGGGGCCGGTGGTGCAGATGGGCGCCGCGGTCGCCTCGCTGTTCTCCTCGTGGTTCCGCCTCAGCGACGAACGGCGGCGCAACCTCGCCTCGGTCGCGGCCGCCGGCGCGATCGCGGCCACCTTCAACGCCCCGATCGCCGGCGCGCTGTTCGCGCTGGAGGAGATCCTGGGGAAGTTCGAGGGCCGCAACTTCTCGTCGGTCGTCATCGGCGCGGTGTCCGCGACCGCCGTCTCGCGCTCCATGCTCGGTGACGCCCCGGCGTTCTCGGTGCCGGCCGGGTACGCGCTCGGCTCGCCGTTCGAGCTGCCCCTGTACCTGGCGCTGGGCCTGCTGGCCGCGGTCGTGGCGGTCGCCACCATCCGCGTGCTGGTCGGCAGCGAGGACCTGCTCGACCGCTGGCGCGTCAACCCCTGGTTGCGGCCGGCGCTCGGGGGGCTCGCCGTCGGCTTCCTGGCGCTGGCGCTCCCCGAGGTGCTCGGGCGCGGCTACGACACCATCGGTGGCATCCTCAACGAGGACCTCACCGCGCCCGTTCTCCTGGCGGGCATCCTGGTCGGCAAGCTCTTCGCGACCGGCGCGTCGATCGGATCGTGGGCCTCGGGCGGCATCCTGGCGCCGACGCTGATGATCGGGGCGGCCTTCGGCGCGCTGTTCGGCGACGCGGCCCGATCGCTGTTCCCGACGTTGGCGATCCGACCCGGCGCGTACGCGCTCGTCGGCATGGCGGCGGTCTTCGCGGGCGTCACCCGCGCGCCCATGAGCTCGATCGTCATGGTCTTCGAGCTCTCCGGCAGCTACCAGATGATCCTGCCGCTGTTGTTCGCGGCGGTGATCGCCACGCTCGCCGCAGACCTGATGCACACGGACTCGTACTACGAGATGATGCTCGCGCGCCGCGGCCTGAGCCTGGTCCGCTCCCGCGACACCGACCTGCTGCAGACCGTGACGGTCGACGAGGTCATGTCGCGGGACGTACCGACGGTGGCGGCGGAGGACACCGTCCGCGACCTCGAGGACCTGCTCGTCGCCTCGCACGACCACGGCTTCGTCGTCACGCCGCGGGCGGACCCGGAGCGAATGATCGGGATCGTCACGCTGGCCGACCTCGAGCGTGCCCGCCGCGAGGAGCTTCCGTCCACCATCCCGATCCGCGAGGTGTGCACCTGTGAGGTGGAGTCGGCCCACCCGGAGGAGCCGGCCAGCGCCGTGCTCGAGCGGATGGCCGCCCTCGGCATCGGTCGCATGCCTGTCGTGAGGCGGGACGCGCCCGATCGCCCGATCGGCCTGGTCCAGCAGACCGACCTGGCCCGCGCGTATTACCTGGCGCTGCGGCGCGAGCGCGCGCACGACGAGCTGCACGGCCGCCTGCGGCTGCGCGACCTCACCGGCCAGGAGATCGTCGAGGTCAAGGTGCCCCGCGGCTCACGGCTGGCGGGCACGACGCTGCGCGAGGCGCGCCTGCCGCACGACAGCATCGTCGTCGCCATCCGGCGCGGCACGCGCACGCTCTTCCCCCACGGCGAGACCACGATCGAAGCGGGCGACACCGTGGTGGCCAACGTGGCGCCGGGCTTCGGGCCCGGCTTCCGCGAGCTGATCACCGAGGCGGGCGAGCGTCCGGCGAAGGGCTCAGGCGGGGCCTAGGCGCCCCAGCACCCGCAGCGGTCGGATCCACGGTGGCACGGTGCGCGCGAGGATCCCGCGGGGACGCGCCCGGGAAGGGCCGCGTCCCCGCGACCTAGACGTCAGTTCCCGGCGCCCGCCAGCTGACGGATGTCGAGCAGGAAGCTGCCGTCGGTCGGCAGCATGATCGTCTGCACGGTGGGTGCGAGCCGCTGCGCGAACTCGAGCTGGATGAGGTCGGGGTTGCCGCGCAACGCCTCGGCGCGCAGCTCGAGCGCTTGCGCCTCGCCCTCGGCCCGCGCGATGGTGGCGTCGCGCTCGCCCTCGGCCTCGATCACCCGGCGCTGCGCGGCGATCTCGGACTGACGCCGCCGGTTCTCCTCGACCTCGACCTGCTGCTCGGCCGCCTGCTTCTCCTCGATCGCGTCGGTGATGAGCGTCGGGATGCGCACGTCGCGCAGCAGCACCCCGAGGATGACGATGTTGTCGCTCGCGAGGCTCTCGCCGAGCGTGGTCTCGAGGTTGCGCTGCAGCTCGGAGCGCTGGGCGCTGATCAGGCTGGCGGCGGCGTACTCGGCGATGCCGTCGCGCACGGCCGACCGGATCTCGGGGCGCACGCGGATGTTGACGTACGACGGGCCGATGTCCTGGTGCAGGGCGGCGGCCTCGTTGCCGTCGACCTGGTAGAGCACGGTGACGTCGACGCCGATGTCGAGGCCCTCGCTGGAGCGGGCGTTGATCTGGTCGCCGGTGGTGGTCGCCAGCGTCAACTCCTGCTGGCGCACGTCGTAGACGGTGACCTGTTGCAGGATGGGCAGGACGATGTGGAAGCCCTCGCCCAGCTCGCGTTCCTGTACGCCGCCGAAGACGTTGAAGACCACGCCGACGTTGCCG
>JAABRX010000263.1 GCA_011390675.1 Trueperaceae bacterium
ACGGTCGCGCGCAGCTCCGCATCGCCGGCCAGGCGCCACGCCGGCGCCGGGGCGAGGGCGTCGTTCGGCACCGGCGGCACGAATAGCGGCGTGCATGCCGTCAGCGTCGCGGCCGCGGCGGCGAGCACGACGATCCGGACCCCGCGCCGCGCCTTCACGTGCCGTCCCAGGTCAAGAGCGCCGCCGCGACCGCCACCGGCGCCGTCTCGGCGCGCAGGACGCGGCGGCCCAGCGCCACCGCGCGCCCGCCGCGCGCGACCAGCGCCGCGACCTCGTCCGGCGTGAGGCCCCCTTCCGGCCCGGTGACGATCGTCACCGGGGTCGGCGGCGCGTCGCGCGTGCCGCCCAGGTCGGCCGCGGCGTCGCCCAGCGTCGCCTCCGCAAAGGGATCGGCGACCAGCAGCGCACCCGTCCACACCAGCGCGTCGAGCCGCGCGGCCTCGGCGACCTCGGGGACGCGCGCGCGGCCGCACTGACGGGCGGCCTCCTCGGCGACCCGACGCCAGCGCGCCAGCCGCGCGGGCGAGAGCTCGGTCGCGTCGCAGCGCCGGCTGAGGACCGGGCGCACCGCCACCACACCGAGCTCGGTCGCCATCCGCACGACGTCCGCGAGCTTGTCGCCCTTCAGGAGCGCGGGCGCGAGGGTGACCGCGCGATCGGGCTCCGTGGCGGCCGGTCGGGGCGCCTCCAGGTCGACGCGCACGCCGTCGGCATCGACGGCGACGATCGTCCCGTACGCCTCCAGCCCGGCGCCGTCGAAGGCAGCCACGGGCTGTCCGGGGCGGGCTCGCAGCACACGGGTCAGGTGGTGCGCCGCGGCCCCCGGCAGCGTGCGCTCGCCCTCGGCCAGGGCGTCGACCCGGACGCGGTGGCGGCGCACCTCAACCGCCCCGCCGCACGTGGACCAACCACCAGTCGCCGTCGCGACGCCAGGCCACGACGTCGAACGTGGACTGCGCTGCCAAGGCGTCGCGGACGAGATCGTCGCGCCGGTCGAGGATGCCCGTCAGCAGCAGGTCGGCCCCGGGCGTGGTGACCGCCGCGTACCCGGGAAGGAAGGCCGCATGCAGCTCGGCGTAGAGGTTCGCCACCACGACGTCGACCGGAGGGTCGACGGCGACGTCGCCGAACCCGCCCGCTTCGAAGCGCGCGCGGGATCGGTTCGCGCGCGCGTTCGCCCGGGCGACGGCGACCGTCTCGGGGTCGAGGTCCAACCCCCAGGCGTCGGCGGCGCCGAGCCGATCGGCCGCGATCGCGAGCAGCCCGGATCCGGCACCGACGTCCAGCACCCGGCGCCCGGCGAGGTCCAGCCCTGCGAGCGCCTCGAGCGCGAGGCGCGTGGTCTCGTGGTGGCCCGTGCCGAACGCCATGCCGGGGTCGAGCCAGACCACCGTCTGTCCCGCCTTCAGCACCACCTCGCGGTGCGTCGGCGCCACCACGAGCGGTCCGACCTCGACCGCGCCGAGCGCCAGGTGGTACGCGGCCACGTGGTCGACGTCCTCGACGTCCTCCCAGGTACCGCCTCCGGGCAGCGCCACGGTCGGCGCGAACTCGAAGTACCCCACCAGGTCGGTCCCCTGCTCGGCCACGCCGGCCGCGCCCGCGTCCCACAGGGCGCTCGCCAGCGGCCCTTCCGAGGCGAGCGGGTCGCGCCCGGCGTCCGCGATGCGGTAGGCCTTCACGGGGCGGCCGCATCGCGGAGGTCGCGGGTGACGATCTCGAAGCCGAGCCGCTCGCCCTGCTCGAGGTACCACTCGATGTCGGCGCTGCGCGTCTGGGGGCCGAGCGAGGCGCGGTCGAAGGCGCGGGTCGCGGTCATGATCATGGTCTCGGCGAGGCACGCGGGCACCAGGCCATCGCCGAAGTGCAGGTCGATCGCCGTGCGCAGCGCGCCCGGAGGGCGCACCACGCCACCCGGCACCACTTGGACGCCCGGTACGTCGGCGACGTCCGGATGCACGTCCGCCGGCCGGCCGAGGTCGTAGACCCACGCGCCCGGCTTGACGTGCTCCGGCAGCACCACCGGGTCCGGGTCGCTCGTCGCGGTGAAGATCAGGTCGGCTCCCTGAATCGTGCTCACGTCGGTGGCGACCTCGATGGCGACGTCCGGGTGTTTGCGCGCCAGCGTGGCCGCCGACCGCTCGAGACGCTCCAGGTCGCGCCCGACCAGGACCAGCTTGCCGACCTCGCCGGCGAGCACCCGCGCCACCCCGAACGCCACCACCCCGTTCGCCCCCACCACGGCGGCGGTCGCGTGGCGCAGATCGCCGCCCTCGGTCCGGAAGCGCTCGAGCAGCCCCGGTACCGCCGCGCGGACCGTCCCGGCCGTGTAGGCGCCGCCGTTGGTGATCGCAAGGTCGGGGACCGCGGCTTGGACGGCGAGCCCCTTCTCACCGACGGTCGACCAGAAGGCGCCGAGCCCGAAGGCCTCCGCCCCCATCTCGCGCGCGAGGCGCGCCCCGAGGATCGCCATGCGCGTCGCCCCTTCGGTGTCGCCACGGATCTGGTCGGGCAGCAGCGGCCCGGAGATCAGCGCCATGCGGAGCTCGCGACCGTCCGGCAGCGCAACGCCGCGGATCTCGCCCTGAACCTGCGGCCGCAGGTGCGGGAGCACCCAGCGCAGCCACGCCAGCGGCAGCCAGCCGCGGGCGAGCACGAAGCGCAGCCAGCGCTGGCTGCGCGGCTGGGCCAGGTCGTCGACCGTCATCGGGTGGACCATGAAGGCCGCCAGCACCACGTTCGGGTCGAGGCCGCGCACGGGCGGCGGGTCGCCGAGCCGCGCCTCGGTGCCGTCCCGGACGCGCGCCCACGCCGACTTCTGGCGCCAGCCACCCACGACCGCCATCCCGACCGCCGCGGCGAGGTCCCACGGCCCGGCGCCCGCGACGGCGAGGGCCAGCGGCAGGGTCGCGAGCCCCGCGAGCGTCCCGAGCGCGACGAACCGCGACGCGGCCAGCACCGCCGCGTACGCGACGACCGGCGCCGCGAGCGCCCACGCCGGCGCGCCGCCGACGGCCGCCCAACCGGCGAGGACGCCGAGCAGCACGCCGTTGCCTCGCCCGCGTGGCAGGTGCCCACCCCACGCGCCTTGCCACGGGGCGACGTGCCCGACGTAGGCACCGGCCGCCGCCAACGGCGCGGCCGCCGGTGCGAGCGCACCGAGCGCCGCCACCGCGAACGCCCCCTTGAAGAGGTCGAGGAAGAAGGACCCGAGCGCCGCCGGCGCGCCCGCGAGGCGGAAGACGTTCTCGACCCCGAGGAGGTGCGGGTTGAGGTCGCGCGCCTCGTGGCCGGTCAGCCGATGGACCCAGGCCGCACCCACGGGCACCGTGCCGATCACGTACGCGAGAGCGCCCGCGAGCAGCGCCAGAGCCGGTTCGACCATGAGGGCCATCCTACGCGGCTCGCGACCCTCGAGCGGCGGATGAGCGACCTGGGCGCGCGCCCAGGCCCGCCGCCGGATCGCGAGGAGCGTGTCGTAGCATGGTGCGCGTGGAAAGCCGGACCCCGCCGCACAACCTGGACGCCGAGAAGAGCGTCCTGGGCAGCATCCTTCTCGACAACGAGGTCTACCCCAGCCTCGAGGGCACGTTGACGGCCGAGCACTTCTACAAGGAGGGCCACCGCAAGGTGTGGCGGGCGATCGAGCGCCTGTTCCGGCGCAGCGAGCCCATGGACCTGGTCACCTTGACCGAGGAGCTGCGCCAGACGGGCGATCTCGAGGCGGTCGGCAGCGTCGCCTACCTGATCGGGCTGGCCGAAGGGGTGCCGACGGCGGCGTACGCCGAGAGCTACGCCAACATCGTCCGTGAGAAGGCGGTCCTGCGCGACCTGATCGGCGCCAGCGGCCGCATCCTGCAGAACGCTTACGAGCAATCGGCCCCGCTCGAGCAGCTCCTGGACGAGGCCGAGTC
>JAABRX010000264.1 GCA_011390675.1 Trueperaceae bacterium
CGCAGCGCCTTCCCGCACGTCGCCCGGCTCGGTTGGAACGCCGACGAGGCGCTGTGGCGCAACGTGCGCCGGTACCCCGAGGTCGCGCTCGTGCCCGGCGTGGAGCTCATGCGCTTCGACGCCGCGCTCTACTTCGCGAACGCCGGCTTCCTCCGCGACTGGGTCGAGCGCACGTTGGCCGAGCGGCCCGAGACCGAGCGCCTGGTGCTCGACCTCAGCGGGGCCCACGACATGGACGCGGTCGGCGTCGAGACGCTCCTGGAGCTGCTCGTCGACCTCGAGCAGCGCGGCGTCACCACGGCCGCGGTCGGCCTCAAGGGGCCGGTCCGCGACGTGCTCGACCGCGCCCACTGGACGCCGGAGCGCCGTGCGCAAGTGGCGTGGCCCTCCATCGAGCACGTGCTGGACGCGTGGGGGATCGCGCACCCCCAGGGCTGACCCCGTGTACCGCGGCAGCCGAAGCCCGGTTGACGGCGGTCGTGCCGAGGCGTACGTTGCCCTTATGCAAAGTGGTTTGCGAACTCGTGCGGGTTCGTCTCGGACGGGCGCGAACGGGCACGAGGCACCGTCGACGCCGCTCCAGACGGACGACGTCCGGGTCGCCAACCGACGGTCCATCCTGCAGGCGATGATCGAGGCGGGTCCGGCGTCGCGCGCCACGCTGGCCCACCGCACCGGGCTGTCGGTGCCGACCGTCGCGACGATCCTCCAGGAGTTCGCCGACGAGGGGTTCGTCCGCACGGCCGGACGAGAGGACGGCACCGGTGGCCGCCCGGCGCAGCGCTTCGTCCTGGACGCGGACGCCCGCCACCTCCTCGCGGTCGACCTCTCGGGGCACCGCGCGCTCGCGCTGCGCGTCGACCTGCTCGGTCGGGTGGTCGATCGCCAGGTCGGCATCCTGCTGCGGCCGGGGCTCGAAGCGGACCTGGTGGGCTGGCTCGCGGAGGTGCTGTCGGACCCGCGAGCACCGACGGTCGCGCGCGTGGCGGTCGCCGTTCCCGGCATCGTCGACCCCGACGACGGGCACATCGACCTCGCGCCCGCGCTCGGCTGGCACGGCTTCGCGCTCACCGAACTGCTCGAAGGCGCCCTCGGGCGCCCCATCCTGCTCGAGAACGACGTCAACGCGCTCGCCCTCGCCGAGCTCGGGTACGGCGTCGGCGCTGGCGCGGAACACGTGGTGTACGTCGCCATCGGCAGTGGGATCGGCGCCGGGCTGATCGTGCAGGGCCGGCTCCTGCGCGGCGCGCACGCGGCGGCCGGCGAGATCGGCTCCTCGCGGACGCCCGAGCCCGCCCGCGGCGCCGCCGGCGTCGCCGACGCTCCGCTGGAACGCGACCTGATGGCGCTCGCCGGGCACTTCCTCACGGCCGAGGGGCACCTCGACCTGGCCGGCCCCGAGGAACGGGCGGCGTTCGAGCGCTTCGCCGAGAGCGTGCGCTGCGTGCTCCACGACCTCGCGTGCGCGCTCGACCCCGACCTGCTCGTGATCGCATGGCCCGCGGACGAGGCGGGGTTGCTGGTCGACCACGTCGCGGCGCGGTGGACGGGCCCGATGCCGGTCCGGATCGTCGCCGGCGCGCTGGGTCCCGGCGCGGCGGCGCGCGGCGTGGCCCGGAGCGCCCTCGCGCTCGTGCACGAAGACCTCTGCCGCTCGATCGGCCGCGACGCCGCGACGCCGGCGGCGGCGCGGCCGGAGCGGACCGCTGCGCGCGGTTCGCGGCCCCCTTCGCAGGACGGACCCCATGCCTGAGCTCCCCTTCCCCATCGTCGACGTCCACGCCCATTTCCCGGTGGTCCACACCATCGGCCTCCACGACGCGCGCGAGGAACCGCGCCACCCGGCGCTCGAGGCGTACGCCAACGAACGCCAAGCGCGCATGCACAAGGAGTGGGGCACCGCGCCCGAGGAGCCCCGCGCGCGCACCCCCGAGGAGATCGATGCAGCTGCCGACCGCTGGGCGGCCGAGCTGGACCGCAAGGGGGTGCGCTGGCTCAACTTCGTCACCGGACAGAGCAACGACCTGCTCGCGTCGATCGTGCGCCGCCACCCCGACCGCTTCACCGGCTTCGCCCACCACCCGCTGCGGCCGGGCGCGGGCTCGGAAACGCGCCGCGCCGTCGACGACCTGGGGCTCAAGGGGTTCAAGGCGCTCGGTCCCATGACCGAGCTCCCCTTCGAGGACCCGAGCCTGCGCGACCATTGGGCATTCCTCGCCGAGCGCGGGCTCCCGGCGCTGATCCACTTCGGCTTCCTGGGGCGCGGCGGCGGCGTGGTCGCCCACCCGCGCATGAGCCCGCTGTCGCTGTTCGCCGTCGCGCGCGACTTTCCGGAGATCCCCTTCGTGATCCCCCACTTCGGGGCGGGGTACTTCGACGACCTGCTCGCCCTGTGCTGGAGCCTGCCGAACGTCTACATCGACACGTCGGGCAGCAACCAGTGGATGCGGTGGATGCCCTACCCGCTGACGCTCGAGGACCTGTTCCGCAAGGCCTTCGACACGATCGGGCCCGAACGGGTGCTCTTCGGCACCGATTCGGCCGGCTTCCCCCGCGGCTTCGCGGAGCGCTACCTGCAGGACCAGCTGCGCGCGTGCCACACGATGAACCTCCCCGAGGCCGACGTGGCGCTCGTGTTCGGCGGCAACGCGGCGCGCCTCCTGAACCTCGACCTCACACCCCGGACGGCGCACCCATGACCTGGCACGCCGCGTACACCGGGCGCGTCTTGACGCCCGACCACGCCTTCGCGGCCACGCACCTCTACGACGCCTTCCTGGACGCGATGACCGCCCATGCGCGAACGGTGGCGCGGCTGCCGGCGGCGGCCGGGCACGAGGCTGAACTCGCCGCCCTCGACGCCGGCCTGCGGCGCCAGCGCGAGCTTCCCGCGCCGCTGCCCGAAGCGGGGGTCCCCGACCTCTACTTCGCGCTGCAGAAGCGGCTCGAGGCCGAGATCGGGCCCGAGGCGCTCGCCTGGCTCCGCTTGGGCCTCAGCCGCAACGACCTCGACATGACCGCCTACGTGCTCGCCGCCCGCGACGGCCTGCTGCGCGTCGCGCGCCGGGCCGGGGCGCTGCGCGAAGCGCTGCTCGACCTCGCCGACGCGCACGTCGAGACCGTGATCATCGCCACCACGCACCACCAGCCGGCCCAACCCACCACGCTCGCGCACTACTTGGTGGCGGCGGCCGCCATGGTCGGGCGCGACCACGAACGCTTGCTGGGCGCGCTGCAGCGCCTCGACCGCTGTCCGCTCGGCGCCGCCGCGCTGGCGGGCTCGAGCCACCCGCTCGACCGCGCCTTCACCGCGGCCGCGCTCGGCTTCGCCGAGCCGGTGGCGAACACCTACGACGCGGTCGCCGCCGGCGATTGGCAGCTCGACCTGGCCGCGCTCGGCCAGACGCTCGGCGTGGGCCTCTCGCGGCTGGTGCACGACCTGGTCGCGGCGGCCTCCGACGGCTGGCTGCGCCTGGCCGACGACCTGGTCCAGGGGTCGTCGATCATGCCGCAGAAGCGCAATCCGGTGACCCTCGAACACGCCCGCACCCGCTTCGGGCGCGCGGCCGGGGCCGCCCAGGTGCTCGCGTTCGCGGGCCACAACATCCCCTTCGGCGACGTGAACGACATCGGCCCCGACGCGCAGGAGGCCGTGCACACGGTCCTGGGCGCGCTCGACGCGGGGCTCGAGCTGCTCGTCGCCTGCCTCCGCGGCGCATCCGTCGACGCCGACCGGCTCGCGGCCCGCGCCGCGGCCACCGACACCACCGCCACCGAGCTCGCCGACGAGCTCGTCCGGACGGGCGGTCGCACCTTCCCCGAGGCGCACCGCATCGCAACGGCTTTGGTCCGACTTCAGGCGGACCGAAGCCGCACCCTGGCAGCGGCCACGCCCGACGACCTCGTCGGGT
>JAABRX010000036.1 GCA_011390675.1 Trueperaceae bacterium
GAAGGCGAGGTCGGTGGTGAACTCGTCGTCGGCCGCCACGTGGCGGCGCTTGATCCCCGTGCGGGTGGTGATCCACTCGTCCGAGGTGTCCATGATCTTGGCGAGGTCGTCGTTGGTGACGACCTTCGGGGGGGCGTAGACGCCTAGGGCGGTGACCCCCGCGCGGAGCTGGTTCACGTAGGTTCCTTCGGGGGCGTGCTGCCGCCGCGCCCGGCGGCTTCGGGGTCGATCGGGCTCAGGCTTCGACGACTTGCCGGCCGGCGTAGCTGCCGCACTCGGGGCAGACGACGTGGGGCGGCTTCTTCGCCTTGCACTCGGGGCACTCGACGAGCGTCGGAGCGCTCAGCGCGTGGTGGCTGCGGCGCGCATCGCGGCTGCTCTTCGAGGTCTTCTTCTTGGGTACGGGATGCTTGGCCATGGTGGGTTCCCTTTCGAACGACGGGCTCCGCGGGGGCGGGTCCGGCTCAGTCTTCGACCTTCAGGTCCCCGAGCGCCGCGAACGGCGATGGGGTGCGCGTGCCCTCGTCGGCGGGCGTCGCCGCTTCGGGGTGCTCGTTCAGGTTGACGCCGTCGAGCGACAACCCCTTGCAGTCCTCGCGGCAGAGCGCCGTGAGCGGCACGTCGATCGCGAACACCTGCCGCAGGAGCGGCGCGAAGTCCACGACCGGCTGACCGAACTCGAGGACGTCTTCGGCGACGTCGTCGTCCTCGGCGAGGACGATCGCGGGATCGTCCGATTGCCGGTGGCGCATGAGGTAGAAGAACTCCGCCTCGACGTCGACCGGCACGTCGACCAAGCACCGCCGGCACGGGAGCACCGCCGTGCCGCGGACCGAGCCGTCGACGAGGAAGTCCTCGTCGTCGCCACCCGTGCGCCGCGCCGTGAGCGACCACTCGAGGGGCTCCGCCAGGTGGACGTCGTCGGCGATCTGCGACTCTTCGCCGGGCTCCAGCAGGCCCTCCTCGAACACCTCGTCGTCCGACCCGCGGGTCGAACGGAGGAGTGAGGCGAGGTTGACCAGGGCGTCCCGTCGAGCGACCATCCCGTCAGACTATAGGCCTGTCGGGGCTCTGTCAACGCGCGCTCCGCGACCCGCCGGCAGCGGTGCGCGACACGGGCGCGGGCCAGCGCGTACCATGGGCCACCATGCTCAAGGCTGCAGGTACGCCCTCCGACGGGGTCGACGACGCCCGCGACGACGATCAGGGGATCGCCCCCGCGCCAGCGCGGGTGCTCGCCGTCGACGACGACGACGCGGTGCGCACGCTGGTGCGCCACGTTCTGCGCGGGTACGAGGTGATCGACTTCGACCGCCCCGACGCCGCCCTGGCCGCGCTGCGCGGCGGCCTGGTCCCCGACCTGATCCTGAGCGACGTGCAGATGCCGGTGATGTCGGGCTTCGAGTTGCACGTCGAGGTCCGCCGGATCGCCCACCTGCGCTCGGTGCCGTACGTGTACCTGACGGCGCTCGATCGGCGCGACGACGTGCGCCGTGGCATGGGGCTCGGCGCCGACGACTACCTGACCAAACCGTTCCGACCCGACGAACTGCGTGCTTCGGTGGAGGCGCGCCTCGAGCGCCGCCGCGCCCTGCTCGGGGCCCCGGACGAAGCCGCCCCGCGCGGTCTCGTGTTCGTCACCCTGGGCGGGTTGTCGCTCACGGCGGGCGACGAGCGCCTGACCTGGGAGGCGAAGCGGGCGGTGCTGTTGCTCGCGTACCTGCTCGATCAGGACGGCACCGCGCGGGTGGCGCAGGTGCGCGCCGACCTGCTGGAGCCGGGGACGGCGCCCAACCTCATCCACGTGTTGACGAGCCGTCTGCGGAAGACCCTGGGCGAGCTGGGCACCGTCTCGGTCGTCGACGACGCCGTCCACCTGACGCTGGCGACCGAGGTGGCGTGGGACGCGGCGACCTTCGGGCGGTTGGCGGAGCGGGCCCTCACGGTCCGTCAGCCCGACGCGCTCGAGGCGGCGCTCGCGCTCTACGGCGGGCCGTCGCTCGGCGCCTTCGACGGCCCGTGGGTCGACGCCCACCGCGCCCGGCTCGACGACCTGCACGTCGCGCTCCTGGAGGCGGCCGTCGAGGTCGCGCCCGACCCGGTCGAGCGCCAACGCGCCGAGGCGCGGCTGGCCCAGGCGTTCGCCGACTGACCGCGATGCTCCGCGGCGCCCCGGCCGCTTCACCGTGAACGGCGCGGGTCCCGGTTCGCCGTGTACGCTTCGGTTCGCCAGCGATCGCCACGCTCGACGGCGCGCGCCCCCGAACCACCGCGCCCACGCCTCGAGGAGCCACGCATGAGCCCAGCCACCATCGCCCGCATCGCACGCACCCGATCCAACCGGCTGCGGTCGTCTCGAACCGGAGACCGCCGATGGACCTGAGCATCCTCAACCTGTTCCTCGTGCTCCTCGCGGCGTTCGTCGCGGGCCGTCTGGTGACCCGCATCGGGTACCCGGCCGTGCTCGGCGAGATCGCCGTGGGCATCGTGCTCGGACCGCCGCTGCTCGGTTGGCTCCAAGGTGGCGCAGGCCTGGACATCGTCGCGCAGCTCGGGGTGCTGTCGATGATGATCTACGTCGGCATGGAGATCGACCTGCGCGAGCTGCGGCGCGCCTCGGCGTCGGGTCTGCTCGTGGGCGTGGGCGGCTTCGTGCTGCCGCTCGTCGGGGGCTACGCCGTCGCGGTCGCGTTCGGGATCGCGCCGCTGCCGGCGCTGCTCGTCGGCACGGTCATCGGCGTCACGTCGCTCGCGACCAAGTCGCGCATCCTGGTCGAGCTCGGGCTCCTCGACGCGCGAATCGCCCACGTCATGATGGCCGGAGCCCTCATCGCGGACACGCTGGCGCTCATCGCCTTCGCCGGGTTGGCGTCCGTGTTCGAGTCGGGCTCTCTGGACGTGGTCGGGGTCCTGGTGCTCGCGGCCCGCGTCGTCGGCTTCTTCGCCGTGGCCGTTGGGTTGGGGCGCTACGTGGTGCCGAGGCTGTTCCGCGTCGCCGCGGCGCGCGGTTGGGCCGGTCGGACGCTCACGTTGACGCTCGTGCTGATCGTCGGGCTCGGGTTCGCCGAACTGGCCGAGCTCGCGGGTCTGCACGGCATCCTCGGCGCTTTCCTCGCGGGTCTGTTCGTGCGCGACGCGATCCGCGCCAAGCGCTTGTCGGTCGAAGCCACCGAAACGATCAAGGACGTGTCGCTCGGCTTCCTCGCGCCGGTGTTCTTCGTCACGGCGGGGTTCGACGTCTCGTTCGCGGTCTTCCGCGATGCGTGGCCGCTGCTCCTGGCCGTGCTCGCGGTCGCCGCGGTCGGGAAGCTGCTCGGCGCCGTGCTGTTCTCGCTGCCGAGCGGCAACGGCTGGCGCGAAGGCATCGCGGTCGGGATCGGCATGAACGGACGCGGCGGCACCGACGTCATCCTCGCGGGGATCGCGCTCCAACTCACCATCATCGACACCACCGTCTTCTCGGTCCTCGTGTTCACGGCGATCGCGACCACGTCGGTGGTGCCGGCGGCGCTCAAGTGGTCGGTGCGTTGGCTCGACAGGAACGGCGCGCTGGTGCGCAGCGACGACTCCGGCAAGATGGTGCTGATCGTCGGAGCGGGGCCGCTGGCGCGCCGGTTGGCGGCCGTCCTCGGCGCCCATCGACCGGTCCGGCTCATCGACCTGAACCCGGGCAACGTGCGGCTGGCGCGTGGGGAAGATATCGACGCGATGCAGGGCGACGCGCTCGACGTGGACGTGCTGGCTCGCGTCGGCGTCGAGGACGCTGCGATGCTCGTCGCCGCCACGCCGAACCCGGTGGTCAACGTGCTGGTCGCGCAGCGCGCGCGCGAGGCGTTCTTGGTGCCGCGCGTGCTGGCGCTCCTCAAGCCCGACGTCGAGGCCGGACTCGCCGATACGCTGGCGTCGATCGGCGGACGTCCGCTGTTCGGCGCTCCGGTGGACCCGGATCGGTGGCGGGCCATCGCCGCAGGTCGAGGCGCCGAGGTGGTCGAGGTCGGGGTGGCCGAAGCACGCGCGCTCGTCGCCGAGGCCGACCCGGACGTCGGGAGCCGCGCCGACCTGCCGTTCGTCATGCAGCGCGGCGACGCATGGCGCCCCTTCGACGGCGCCGACGACCTCTTGGATGGCGACCGCGTGTTCGTGCTGCGCGACCCGGCCATGCCCATTCCGCTCCCCGAGGAGTCCGCCGATGCCTGAGGCCCGTCCGTTCGTCGTCTATCCCTGCGTCGACGTCCAGCGCGGCCGCGCCGTGCGGCTGCGCGAGGGCGACCCCGACCGCGAGACCGTCTACTTCGAGGACCCCCGCGCCGCTGCCGCCCACTGGGTCGAGCTGGGCGCGCGCGACCTGCACGTGGTCGACCTCGACGCCGCGATCGGCACCGGCGACAACCGGGCGCTCATCGCGGAGGTCGCGGCCGCGTCCGCCGCCGCCGGAGCGCGGGTCGAGGTGGGCGGTGGGATCCGCTCGCGCGCGGTGGCCGACGCCTGGCTGGCCGCCGTCCACCGGGTGGTGCTCGGCACGGTCGCGGTGACCGACCCCGACCTGGTGGCCGCCCTCGTCGCCGACTACGGTCCCGATCGGGTCGCGGTCAGCGTCGACGCGCGCGCCGGCAAGGTGGCCGTGCGCGGCTGGAAGGAGACCAGCGCGGTCGATGCGGCCGAGCTCGCGGTCGCGATGGCCGAGCGCGGCGTGCGGCACTTGATCTACACCGACGTATCCCGCGACGGCACCTTGCAAGGGGTCGATCCGGAGCCGGTTCGGGCCATGCGAGGGGCCTTCCCGCACGTGCTCGTCGCCGGCGGCGGCGTCGCGGTCGATGCCGACCTCGACCTGTACGCCGCCCTGGACCTCGACGGCGCGATCGTGGGGCGGGCGCTCTACGAGGGGACGGTCCGCTATCCCCGAGCTCCCTGAGGTCGAGACCGTCCGACGCGAGCTGGCGCCGTGGCTCACCGGCCGCACCGTGCGCGCCGTGGAGCGCGTCGACGCGCCGCTCGGCCCCAAGACCGCGCTCCTGGAGCGCGCCGTGGGGCAGCGGATCGCCGCCGTGGAGCGGCGCGGTAAGTTCCTGACGCTGCCGCTCGTGCGCTCGCCGTCGGCCGTGCCGGCCGACGTGCTCGTGCTCCACCTCGGCATGACCGGCGTGTTGGGTCCGCGCGAGCCCTCCGCCCACCTCCGGGTGCGGTTGCGGCTCGATGGGCCCGATCCCGACGTCCTCTTCGTCCAGGACGCGCGCCGTTTCGGCCGCTGGCTGGTGCTGCCGGACGGCGACCCCGTCTCGCTGCCGACGCTGGCCGCGATGGGACCGGAACCGTTGGGCGCGGGCTTCACCGTCGCGGGGTTCGCCGCGGCGCTGGCGCGCTCGCGCGCGCCGGTCAAGGCGCTCGTGCTGTCGCAGCGGCCGGTGGCCGGCGTCGGCAACATCTACGCCGACGAGGCGCTGTGGCGCGCGCGCGTCCACCCGCTCACGCCTGCCGCCGACGTGCCGCGCGCCAAGGTCCGCGCCTTGCACGGCGCGATCCGCGACGTGCTGGCGGCCGCGGTCGAGGCGCAGGGGACCACCCTGTACGACTACCGGACGGTGAACGGCGAGGTGGGCGCGTACCTCGAGCAGCTCGATGCCTACGGGCACGACGGCGACCCGTGCCCGCGCTGCGGTGCGCCGATCGTCAAGCTGGTGGTGGCGCAGCGCGGCACCCACGTGTGCCCGCGCTGTCAGCGCGCTCCGCGGGGCGCACGGGCCCCGATCCGAGGACCCGCCCGGCGCCGAGCGCCCGAGGCCGGTCGATGAGCGCGACCGAGGGTGCGGCCGCCCCGATCGTCCACGCCACCCCGGTGCCGGTGCGCTTCGGCGACACCGACCGCTTCGGGCACGTGAACAACGCGGCCTTCGCCACGTACGTCGAGACCGCTCGGATCGCACTGATCACGTCGCTCGGCTACCCGTTGGGCGGCATGATCCTCGCGCACCTGGCGATCGACTACCGCAGGCAACTGCACGTCGGCGACCCGCTGGTGGTGCTCAGCCGGGTCGCGTCGATCGGTCGCACGTCGATCCGCCTGATGCACGCGCTGGTGCGCCCCGACGACGCGCGCCTGGCGCACGGACCCGGGCACGACGTGCCCATGGCCGAGGCGCCCACCGGCGACCGGATCGCCGACGTGGCGAGCGTGATCGTGGCGTTCGACTACGCGGAGGACCGTCCGGTGCCGGTCCCCGAGTCGCTCCGCACGCGCCTGGCCCCGTACGTCGGTTCGCTGCCGCCTGCCTGACGGCGAGCGCCGCTCGTGTAATCCGCGTCCAGCATGGGGATTCCGCATCCGGAGCGGGACGAATGTCCCGGCCGGAAGCGACGCCGGGCGGTACGCTAGGGCTGCACGAAGAGGTGGCTAGCGTACCGATTAGATCGCTCCGGAACCCCGGAGGGTCGAGAAGGCACCCCACCCCACGTGCCGCCATCGGAGGCGTCGCCCTCTCCCGCTGGAGCGTGGAAGCGTTTGCTCCGCGGGGCCAAAAAGGGAAGCGAACGTCGGCAGCAGACACCGGGATGGGCCCGGTGCGGGGCGAACCCCGATGGCGTGATCGTTCAGGCGGGACGCACGAGGCACTCCGCGTCCCGTAGACCCGACCCCGCGGCGCGTACGGCCGCGGGGTCGGCCGTTTGGTGCGCACGAACGCGGTCAGCCGGCCGTCGCCGCTTGCCGCGGGGTCCGCAAGCGCAGGGCCACGGCGACGGCGAGCGCGAGCGGCAGCGGCACGAGCAGCCAGAGCGCCGGTCCGTACCCTCCGAGCAGCGGCGCGCCCAGGGCCAGCAGCACGGGTCCCGCGCCCGCGCCGCCCGCCGAGAGCGTCTGCGCCGTCCCCTTGATCCCGCCGATCGCGGCGCGTCCGAACAGCCGCGCGAAGAGGCTCCCCGACACGACCCCCATCAAGCCCTGGGTGACGCCGAGCACGACGCCGTAGAGCGCCAGCGTGGCGGGGCCGACGACGCTCGCGGCAGCCAGGCAGGCGGCCTGAAGCACCAGCATCGCCACCACCGGCACGCGCGGGTCGAGGCGGTCGATCAGGGCGCCGGCACCGACGTTCGTCGCGGCGACCACCAGCGCGAACGGCGCGAACACCGCCGCGGCCGCCGCTCGGTCGATGCCGCGGGTCGCCATCAGGTCGAAGTGGTGGAAGATCAGCCCCGTTCCGAGCCCGCTGAGGAGCGCGACGCTCCCCGCGAGCAACCAGAAGGCCGCGGTGCGGCGCGCCTCGGCGGCGGTGAAGGTCGGTTCGTCGACGACCACCTGCACGCCCTTCGCCTTGCGGCCATCGGGCAGCTGCCCGAAGCGCTCCGGATGGCCCCGGTAGAACGCGAGCCCGAGCGGCAGCGCCGTCGCCGCGATCAAGGCGCCGAGCAGCGCGTAGGCCGTTCGCCAGCCGAAGTTGGCGATCAGCATCTCGATCAGCGGAGGGAAGCTCGCGGTCGCGACGGCCATCCCGATCCCGGTGAGGCCGACGGCCAGCGCTCGGCGGCGGACGAACCAGACGTTGATCACGTGCAGGCTCACGAGCCCGAGCGCGCCCTGGCCGAGGCCGCGCAGGAACACGAAGCCGATCGCCAATCCGACCAGGGTCGTCACCGTCGACAAATATACGCACGCGAGCGCGAGCCCGGCGGCGATCCACCCGACCGCCAGCCGCGGCCCGCGGCGGTCGATCGAGCGCCCGACCCACGGGAGCGTGAGGGCACCGGCAAGGGTGCCGAGCGTGTACACGAGCGAGACGCTGGCGCGCGTCGTCCCCAGGTCGTCGATGATCGGGTCGAGGAAGACCGAGACCCCCACCGTCTGGGCCGGCGTCGTCATCATCAGCCCGAGCGTGCCCGCCACGAGGACCACCCACCCGTAGTAGACCGGCGAGCGCTCGATGGTGCGGGAGCGGAGCGGGGCGTCGGGCACGGGTCGAGCGTACGCCACCGGCCGCACCTGCCGCCGCGCCGACGCCCGCCGGCGCGGGTGTCGTCAGCGCGGGGTCGCCGGCGACCAGCCGCCGGTGAAGGTGCACGCCGCGGCGCCGTCGCGCTGGCACGAGAGGCGTTCGGCCGGCAGGTCGGCGGCCGCTTCGACCACCCGGGGGAGCAGCTCGCAGACGCCGGCCGCCTGGCAGCCGGCGTCGCGGTACACGCAGTTGTGCGCGACCAGCGTCCATCCGTCCGACTCGGCGGTGAGGGCCGGCAGCATGTCGCCGTACTCGAGCGCTTGGAGCAGGCGCCAGAGCCGCTCGCGCGGCGGCAGCCGCAAGAGCGTGGCGCGCAGCGGGGTCGCCAACGCGTCCACCACCCCGCGCAGGAGCGGGTCCAGCACGCGCTGCTGGTCGGCGACCGCCAGCAGAGCCGCGAGCAGCTCGGGGTAGCGCTTGGGGAACGCGTCTTCGGCCGCGAGCGTCAACGCGTAGCGGCGGGCGGGTCGACCGACGCCACGACGGCCGCCACCGCGATCGGGCTCGCTGGCGACGATCGCCGCACGCTCCAGCGCGAGGAGGTGGTGGCGCGTCGCGTTGGGGCTGAGCGACAGCGCCGCGGCCACCTCGCCGACGGACGAAGGACCCTGACGTTTGAGGTGGCGAAGGACGCGGTCGCGCGTTTCCATGGATTCGCACCATTCGTACCATGGACATGGTGAGAACTGGGACCTAAGCTTGGTTTCAGGAGGTGGACCATGGTCCGCAACGAAGGAACCGTCGATCGCATCGTCCGCGTGGTGCTGGGGGTCGCGCTCGTCGCCGCATGGGCGTTCGGTTGGCTCACGGGCACGCTCGCCGTCGTGCTGGGTGTCGTCGGCATCGTGCTGATCGGTACAGGCGCGGTCGGCTTCTGCCCGCTCTACCGGATGCTCGGCATGTCGACCTGCCCGGTGCCCGCCAAGCGTTGACCCGCCCCGCCGCCTGAGCCGGGCGTCCCATGCCCTCGTCGCCCCCCGGTCCCCCACCGGGGGGCGCTTCGGTATGGTGAGGTGCTCGCAACGCGCCGGGAACGGCGCGTCCGTCGCACTGCCCCCCCCGCTCACCGCTGCGAAGGAGCCGCCATGCCGCGCCGTGGTTCGACCCTGATCCTCACCGCCGCCCTCATGCTCGGAGCCACCGGCTTCGGCACCGCCACCGCCCAGTCCTCGTGGACCTGTCCGGACGGCTACGCCGGCCAGACGCTCTCGGTCTACAACTGGACCACGTACATCGCCGAGAACACGATCGCCGACTTCGAGGCGGCCTGCGGCGTCCGCGTGATCTACGACACGTACCCCACCGACGGCGACATGCTCGCCCGCATGCGCCAGGGAAACCCCGGCTACGACGTGGTGGTGCCCTCGGACGTCATCGTCCCGCTGATGATCGAGGAAGGGTTGGCGGTCGAGCTCGATCACGATCGCTTGCCGAACCTCGCCAACATCGGCCCGACCTTCCTGAACCTCGACTTCGACCCCGGCAACGTCTACTCGCTCCCGTACCAGTGGGGCACCATCGGCATCGGCTACGACGTCGAGGCGGTCGGCTTCGAGATCACCAGCTGGCAACAGATGTTCGAGTACGACGGACCGGTGAGCTGGCTGGAGGACGTGCGACCCATGTTCGGCGTCGTGCTCTCGATCCTCGGCCATGACCCCAACACCGACGATCCCGACCTGATCGACGAGGCCAAGGACTACCTGATCGCCAACGGTGGCAACGTCGTGTACATCAACCAGGACGACGGGCAGGAGATCCTGCTGCGCGGTGAGGCCCACATCGTCGTGGAGTACTCGGGCGACCTCTTCCAGATCATGGACGAGTGCGAATGCGACCGCTACGCCTACGTGATCCCCGAAGAGGGCGCGAACTTCTGGGTCGACAACCTGGTCATCCCCACGGGTGCGAGCAACCCCGAGTTGGCCCACGTCTTCCTCGACTACCTCATGGACCCTCAGGTCGCCGCCGACATCGCGAACTACACCGCCTACGGCAGCCCGAACCGCGCCGCGATCACGGCCGGTCTGATCGACGCCGAACTGCTCGAGGACCCGGGCATCTACCCGACCGCCGAGACCGAGGCGCGCCTCTTCCGCGTGGTGCAGGACGGTGAGCTCGAGCAGCTCTACAACGACGCGTGGGACGAGGTGAAGATCTTCGTCGGGCGGTGAAGCCCGTCCCCTCGGACGGTAGACTCGGCGCCAACGTGAGCACCGCCGCCGTCGAGGTCCGCAACCTGGTGAAGGAGTTCGAAGACGGCGCGGGCCGGCCGGTCCGCGCCGTCGACGACGTCTCGCTCACCATCGGCGAGGGTGAGTTCTTCGCGATGTTGGGTCCATCGGGGTGCGGCAAGACCACCACGCTGCGCCTCATCGCCGGTTTCGAGGACCCGACCGGCGGCGAGGTGCTGCTGCGCGGCCGGCCGGTCCATGGCGTGCCGCCGTTCCACCGTCCGGTGAACACGGTGTTCCAGGATTACGCCCTGTTCCCGCACATGACCGTCCTGCAGAACGTGACCTTCGGGCTGCGCATGGCGCGCGTGGCGCCCGCGGAGGCCCGCCGCCGCGCGCTCGAGGCGCTCGAGATGGTGCACCTGCCCGACGCGGGCGACCGCCGTCCGGGGCAGCTGTCGGGCGGCATGAAGCAGCGCGTGGCGCTGGCGCGCGCGCTCGTGAACCGGCCCGCGGTGCTCCTGCTCGACGAGCCGCTCGGCGCCCTCGACCTCAAGCTCCGCAAGGCGATGCAGGACGAGCTCAAGCAGCTGCAGCAGCGCGTGGGCATCACCTTCGTGTACGTCACGCACGACCAGGAGGAGGCACTGACGATGGCCGACCGGATCGCGGTGATGTCGGCGGGCCGTGCGCTGCAGATCGGGACCCCCGATGCCGTGTACGAACGCCCGTCGAGCCGCTTCGTCGCCGACTTCATCGGCGAGACGAACTTCCTCGAGGGCACCCTCGAGGCGCGCCACGGCGACCGGGGCGTGGTGCGGCTCGCGGGCGGCGCCACCGTCGAGGCGGCGCTGCGCGACCCCGGCGCCCTGGTCGGGCACCCGGTGGCGGTGGCGGTGCGACCCGAGAAGATCGGTCTGGCGGTCGGCGACGGTGGTTCCGCTGGCGGCGGCACCGTGGCGCTCGCCGGCGAGGTCGTCGACGTCCAGTACATCGGCACCGACACCCGCTACCGGGTGCAGTTGCGCGGCGCCGGCGCGGCGCCGGTGGTCGTGCGCGTCCAGAACCGCCAAGCCGGCTACGACGCGATGTGGACGCGCGGCACCGAGGTCGTCGCGTCGTGGAGCGGCGACCACGCGTCGGTGCTCGCATGAGCCTCCCCATCCTGGACGTCGCCGGCACCCCCGCCCAGATGGGGGCCGCGCATGGGACGTTCGCCCGCACCGAACTGCGCACCTTCGCCGCCGAGCGCGTCCACCTGGCCGGCTCGCCGGTCTGGACCGGACGCAGCCTCACGCGAGCGCAGGTGCTCGCCCTGGGCGAGGCGAGCCTCGAGGCGCACCGTGCCTACGCCCCCGACCTCGCCCAAGAGTTGGACGCGATGGCCGAGGCGGCGGGGCTCTCCGCGGCCGAGGTCGTGATCGTCAACGGCTTCACCGACTTCGTCGACGCCGTGTACGCGGTCGGTCCGGGCCAGCGCGTCGCCGCGCCGGTGCCGGAGGAGGCGATGGACTGCACGGCCTTCCTGGTGCCCGGCGGCCGCGCCGCCGACGGGCGCGCGCTCTTCGGCCAGACGTGGGACATGCACGAGACCGCCGCCGAGCACGTGATCGTGCTGCGGGGCGTCCCGACGGACGCCCCCGCCTTCGTGGCGTTCACGTCGGTCGGCTGCGTCGGCATGATCGGCATGAACGAGCACGGCTTGGTCGTGGGGATCAACAACCTCTCGGCCGGGGACGGCGCCGTGGGGGTCACCTGGCCGTTCGTGGTCCGCAAGGCGCTGCAGGAGCGCGACCTGGACGGTGCGCTGCGCTGCATCGCCGATGCGCGCCTCGCGGGCGCCCACAACTACCAGGTGCTCGACGCCGCCGGCCGGGGCGCGAACGTCGAGGCCACCACCACCCGGACCGTGGTCACCGAGCTCGCGAACGAGGCCTTGGTGCATACGAACCACTGCGTCGCCCCCGCCACCCGTGCGGTCGAGCGCGAGCGCGACCCCGCGGCCGTCGCGAGCAGCGCCCGCCGCTTGCTGCGCGGCGCCGAGCTGGCGGACCGCCGCGGCCTCGGCCCCGAAGACCTGATGGCCTTCACCCGCGACGATCAAGCGATCTGTTACCGCGGGGTGCCGCCCCGCCACGTGGCGACCTGCGGCGCCGTGGTCGCCCGACCGGCCGACCGCGCCTTCTGGGCGGTGCGCGGGCTCCCGAGCGAGCACCCGTTCGTCCGGGTGCCGCTCCCGGCATGAACGCCGCGGACGGGGTGGAGATCGCTCCGTCGCAGCCGTGGCAGGCCCCCCACCTCGAAGCGCTCCAGGTGCGCTGCTTCCCGACCCTGGGGGCGCAGGAGCTGATGCGCGCCGAGCACTTCCTGCGCCATCTCGAGGTGTTCCCCGAGGCCGACCTGGTCGCGGTCGCGCACGTCGGTCGCGACGGAGCGCCGCTGGCCGAACCGGAGGTGGTGGGGCTCGGCTCGGGCTTCTTCGTCGATTTCGACTTCGACGACCCAGGGCACACCTTCCGCGAGCTCATCGACGACGGGTGGTACGGCCGACACGATCCGAGTGGCGCCTGGTACTACGGGGCGGACGTCTCGGTCGATCCGGCGTGGCGCGGGCTCGGCGTCGGACGGCGGCTCTACGACGCGCGCAAGGACCTGGTGCGGCGCCACGGCAAGCGCGGCATCGTGGCCGGCGGCGTGATTCCCGGGTTCGCGCAGCACAAGCACGCGATGTCCGCCGCGGCGTACGTGGCCAAGGTCGTCGCCGGCGAGCTCGCCGATCCGACGCTCACGATGCAGCTGCGCAATGGCTTCGAAGTCGAGGGGGTGCTTCAGGGCTACCTGGAGGACTCGGCCGCCGACGACTGGGCCGCCCTGATCGTCTGGCGCGACCCGAGCTTCCGAAGCGCGGACGAGGCACTTCGTTCGCCTTGACCTAGAAACCGATGATGCGTGCGGAACGTCGCTCGTGTGGCCTCCGTGGTGCGTCGGGCGACCAATAGTTGCATGAACGCTGCACGGCCGCTCCGCCGTTTCGGCCGTTCCATCTCACATGGCGAGACGATGGTGTGCATGTGATCGGGCGATACACACATTCCCTACCCGAACGAGGTGTACGCTGCAGTTCTTATGGCTGCCACCACGGATCTGCTGGAGCTCTTCCGCGTCGTCCTCCAATCGGCTCGCGACACCGATCGGCTGCTCAACGAGTGGCTCGACGAGGACGCCAACATGACGATGCAGGACCTATCGGTCCTGCACGCGATCGACGTGGGCGTCGCGTACCCCACCGAGATCGCCGCCCGCCTCAACCAGGCCTCCCCCACCGTCTCGCACGTGATCAGCCGGCTCGTCTCGCGCGGCTTCATCGAGCGCGAGCGCGCCGACGACGACGGGCGCAAGCGCCGGCTGACGCTCACCAAGAGCGGTGCGGCCATGCTCGAGCGCTGCAAGACCGTGATCGGCCGCGGCCTCGAGGACGGTCGCTACAAGCTGACCGACAAGGACGTCGTGCGCACCCAGAAGGCGCTCGAGAAGTACCTGAAGATCATGCGCTTCGGCGCCTGACGCCACCTCGACGCCCGCGTTCCTCGCCGCCCCGGCCGATGCTCGGGGCGGCGTCGTCGCTCGGGGGTGGCTCCGAGGTGCTCACCGGTCGGCGCCCCGCCGCTGCAGCAGCAGCGACGCGCCCACCAGCACCAGCGAGGCGAGGATCATCAGCGTGCTCACCGCGTTGATCTCGGGCGGCACGCGCTGCTTGAGCAGCCCGTAGACGAACAACGGCAGCGTCGTCGTGCCCACGCCGGACGTGAAGAAGGTGACGACGAAGTCGTCGAGCGAGAGCGTGAACGCGAGCAGCGCCGCCGCCACCACGCCCGGGGCCAGCATCGGGAAGGTGACGCGCCAGAAGGTCTGGAGCTCGTTGGCGCCGAGGTCGCGGGCGGCCTCTTCGAGCGCCGGGTCCATGGTCGCCAGCCGTGCCCGCACCACGATCGCCACGTACGCGACGTTGAAGGCCACGTGGGCGATCACGATGGTGCCGAAGCCCGACACCAGGCGCACGCCGGTCGTCTGCAGGATCAGCTCGAACACGATCCGGAAGAACACCGCGAGCGACACGCCCATGGTGATGTCGGGGATCACGACCGGGAGGTAGAACAGCGCGTCGAGAAGGCGTCGCCCCGGGAACCGGCCGCGCGCCGCCGCGAGCGCGAACATGGTCCCGAACACGGTCGCGACGACCGTCGAGACCGCGGCGACGACGAGCGAGTTGCGCACCGCTTGGAGCAGCAGGTCGCTCTGGAAGCGACCCTCGCCCCCGAGGGCTCCGAACAGGTTCTCGTACCACCGCAGCGTCGCTCCACGCCACACCGACACCGACGCACCGTCGTTGAACGAGAACACCACCAGCACCGCGATCGGCACCCACAGGAACACGAAGGCGCTGATGGGGACGACCCACATGAACCAGCGACCGGCCCGGCGCGCCGCCAGGTCGCGCCGCAGGGCCGCGTCGCCGCCCGGTGCCTTGGCGGGCGCCGTCATCGGTCCTGCTCGCCGAAGCGCGTGTACACGAGCACGCCCACGAACACGAACGCCAGCAGCACCATCGAGATCGCCGAACCGAGCGGCACGTTGCCGCGACCACCGAACTGCGACTGCACCAGGTTGCCGATCATCAGGCCGCGGGTGCCCCCCATCAGGTCGGGGGTGACGAACGCGCCGACCGCGGGGATGAACACGAGCATCGAGCCGGCGACGACCCCGGGCAGCGTCAGCGGCCACACGACCCGCCAGAAGGCGCGCCAGTCGTTGGCCCCCAGGTCGTGGGCGGCCTCGACGTACCGCCGGTCGAGGCGCTCGACCGCCGCGTAGATGGGCAGCACCATGAAGGGCAGGTAGCCGTAGACGAGGCCGAGCACCACGGCCCCCTGGGTGAACAGCATCTGCACCGGTTCGGTGATGGCCCCCACGCGCAGCAGCAGCTGGTTGAGGAGCCCCTCGCGCTGGACGATCGTGATGAGCGCGTACGTGCGCACCAGGAAGTTGGTCCAGAACGGCAGCAGCACCAAGAAGAGCAGGAGCATCCGCACCGTGGGGCGGCGTCGACGCGCGATGAAGAGCGCCGTGGGGTAGCCGACCGCCAAGCACAGTGCGGTGGTCAAGAGCGCGAAGCCGAGCGTGCGCCAGATGACCGGGCCGAACACGTCGAAGGTGCGGTCGTACTGCTCGAGCGTCACCGGCGCCACCGGCATCCCGCCGGCGCCGCGCGTCAGGAAGCTGGCCGTGAACACGAAGACGAGCGGGAGCAGGAAGAAGACGATCAGCCACGCGCTGGCCGGCATCGCGAGGAGGGCGGCGCGAAGGTTCGCCGCCCGACGGACGCCGGACCGTCGAGGCGGGGTGGGGCGGGGGGTTCGCCGCGGCACACGGCATCGTACCCGCACGCTGGTCGGACCCGGCGCCGGTCGTGCGTCGCGCTGGAAACGCGTCCAGGGCGAGCGTTCGGGCATGCATGCGGGGGTGTGTACTCCGCATGGTGTACGTGCGTACGTGACGCCCCCGCTTGCCGACCCCCGGGGGGGCCGTGCTACGGTCGGCGCATACGGGAAATAAGGAGCGTGAGACGCGTTTGAGACAACCCTACAGTGTGAGTTCAGACCGATCGCGTCCCTAACGGGTCTCGGGAGGAACGACTCTCGCGTGAAGGTTGTGGAGGATGCATCGGGCTAGGTTCCGCACGTGAACCCGACTCGTTGACGGTTTTCCCGCTTTCCGGACTTACACAACTCAGCAGGCGTTGCTCATCCCAACGTTATGAGAGCCATCACCGGATCGTTCGACTTCGACGTCGTGCCGACGGAGGTCCGTCATGGGCCGCAGTCCTACGACGTCCTCCACCTGGCGAACGGATACCCTCTGGACCCCGAGAAGCGGGTGCGCCACGCGCGCCTGATCGAGCAGCAGCTCGAGCGCTTCCCCGAGGGGCAGTTCGTCGCCGTCACCCACCAAGACGGCCGCGAGGTCGTCGTCGGCACCGCCACCACCTTGCGCACCCGTCGTCCCCCCGAGGCGCCCCCGCTTCGGTGGCACGACGTGATCGGCGACTACTCGCTGCCGCACCACGACCCCGAGGGCGAGTGGCTCTACGGCGTCGAGATCGCCGTGCACCCCGAGTACCAGCGCCGCGGTATCGCCAGCGCCCTCTACAAAGCGCGTTTGGCGCTCGTACCCGAGTTGGGCCTCGAGGGCTGGTACGCCGGTGGGATGCTCATGGGCTACCACCGCTACGCCGACGTGCTGAGCCCGCGCGCGTACGCCGAGCGCGTGCTCGCCGGTGAGCTCACCGACCCCACCGTCACCATGCAACTCCACCGCGGGCTGCGCCCGCTGGCGATCGTCGAGGACTACTACCCCGAGCCCAAGGCCGGCGGCTGCGCGGTCCTGATCTCGTGGCGGCCGCCGCGCACCGGACCGGCGAAGGGCCTCGGCAAGCCCATCCCGGGCCTCGCGGTCCCCGGTCGCCTCGGCGCCAGCGCGCCGCGACCGCAAGCCGCGGCGGGCGCCGTGCGCTCGGTCGTGGCCGTCCGCGAGCTGCCGGCCGCCGCCTCGGTGTCCGGCATCGCGATCGCCGACGCCGCGGTCGCGACCGCGAGCGTGCCGCTCGACCCCGCCGTCCCTGCCGGTCGCCGCGCTCGGACGACCGGAGCGCAACCCGTCGACGCCGCCAAGCCGCCGCGCCCCGGCGCGCGCCGCCGCTAGGGGCCGGGCCATGGACGCCGACGTCCTCGTGGTGGGCGCCGGCGTCGCCGGCCTCAAGGCCGCGCGCGACCTGCACGACGCCGGCCGCCGGGTGGTCGTCCTCGAAGCGCGCGACCGCGTGGGCGGCCGGGTCTGGACCGACCGCGCGTTCGCGGGCCACCCGGTGGAGCTCGGCGCCGAGTTCGTCCACGGCGACCGCGCCGACACGTGGGATCTGATCCGATCGCTCGATCTCGAGGCGCGCCGTTGGCCCAAGGAGGACGAGAGTCTGGTGCGCGGTGAGGACGGCGTGCTCCGCACCATGCGCGCCGCGCGCGCGCTCGACCCCGCGTTCGACGCCACCCGCACGATGGCGCTCCCCGACCGGCCCGCCGGTCGCTACGAAGACCTCGACGCGCACCTGGCGCGGCTGGGGTGGAGGACCGATCAGCGGCGGCACGTGCGACGCGCCTTCGCGAACGCTGCCGGCGACGACCCGCACCACCTGTCGGCCGCGGCCATCCGCCGCGGCCTCGCCGAGGACGACGCGGGCGAGGGCGACTTCCGCCTCCCCGGCGGTCAGGACGCGCTGCCGAGCGCGCTCGCCGAGGGCCTCGACGTGCGCTTGGGGCGCGCCGCGACGCGCGTGGCGACGGGACCCGACGGCGTCGCCGTCGACACCGTCGCCGCCGATTCCGTCGCGGCGGCGCGCCCCGAGCGCTGGCGCGCCGCCGCGTGCGTGGTCGCGATCCCGGTGGGCGTGCTGCAGTCGGGCAGCGTCGCCTTCGATCCCGGGCTCGACGCGCTCAAAGGCGAGGCGCTCGCCGGGCTGCGGATGGGGCCGGTGATCAAGCTGGTCTACCGCTTGAACGCGGTGCCGTTCGAGCCCGTTCCGGGCGGACCCCCCGTCGAGGCGCTCTACGCGCGCGGCACCCCACCCATGTGGTGGACCTCGTCGCCCCCAGGCACCGAGCAGCCCGTCTGGACCGGCTTCGTGTCCGGCTCCGGTGCGCTCGACCTGCAGCGCCTCGCCGAAGGCGAGGCGCTCGAGCGCGCCTTCGCCGCCCTGGCCGCCGAGTCCGAACGCCGCGGGCTGCGGTACCTGGCGGGCCGGCGGATCGGCTGGCCCGACGACCCGTGGGCGCGCGGCGGCTACGCCCACGTGGTGCCCGGGCACGACGGCGCCCGCGCCGCGCTCGCGGCGCCGACCCCGCCGCTGTGGTGGGCGGGCGAGGCCACCGCCCCCGAAGGAGCGGCCGCCACGGTCCACGGCGCGTGGCGGAGCGGTGCGCGGGCGGCGCGCGAGGTGCTGGCCGCGACGTAGCATGACGGCCACCGCCGCCGCACCGCACCCCTGTCGAGGAGCCCCATGCCCACCATCGAACTCGTGACCGAGGTCCCTGGACCCAAGAGCCTGGCGCTCGCGCGGCGTCGCGAAGCGGCGTCGGCGCGCGGCGCCGCCAAGCTGACCGACGTCGGCGTCGCGCACGCGCACGGCGCCGCGGTCGTCGACGTCGACGGCAACACCCTGCTCGACTTCGCGGGCGGCATCGGCGTGCTGGCGGTCGGCCACACGCCCGAGGGGGTGGTCGCGGCGCTGCAGCGGCAGGCGGCCGAGCTCGTCCACCTGTGCGCGATCGTCGGCAGCTACGAGCCGTACGTGGCGCTCCTCGAGCGGCTGGTGGCGATCGCGCCCGGCGACCATCCCAAGAAGGCGATCCTGCTCAACTCCGGCGCCGAAGCCGTGGAGACCGCGGTCAAGATCGCCCGCGCCGCCACCGGGCGCCCGGCCGTCCTGGTGTTCGAGGGGGCGTACCACGGCCGCACCAACCTCACGCTCGCGATGACGAGCAAGTACGGCCTCTTCAAGAAGGGCTTCGGCCCGTTCGCGCCCGAGGTGTACCGGGTTCCGTTCCCCGACCTCTTCCGAAGGCCGCCGCACCTGAGCGACGCCGAGGTGATCGCCGAGGCGATCGCGGGTCTCGAGCGCGCCCTCGTCGCGCAGGTCGACCCCTCGGCGTTGGCGGCCGTGGTGGTCGAGCCGGTCCAGGGCGAGGGGGGCTTCGTGCCGGCGCCGCCGGCGTTCCTGCGCGCGCTGCGCGACCTGTGCACCCGCTACGGCGTGGTGCTCGTCGCCGACGAGGTGCAGTCGGGCATGGGGCGCACGGGGCGGCTGTGGGCGGTGGAGCACGCGGGCGTGGTGCCCGACCTGCTCGTCGCCGCCAAATCGCTCGGCGCCGGCATGCCGATCGCCGCGGTCGTCGGCCGCGCCGACCTGATGGACGCGCCGCACCCCGGCGGTCTGGGCGGCACGTACTCGGGCAACCCGCTCGCCTGCGTCGCCGCGCTGGCGGCGATCGACTTGGTGACCGCCCCCGGCTTCCTCGAGCGCGCGCGGGCCGTGGGCGACCGGCTGCGCGGGCATCTGGATCGCTTCGCGGAGCGCTTCGAGGCGGTGGGCGACGTCCGCGGTCTGGGGCCGATGCTCGCCATCGAGCTGGTCGCCGACCGCGCCACCAAGCGACCGGCGCCGGACGTGGTGCAGCGCACCACCGCCGAGGCGCTCCGGCGCGGGCTGATCGTGCTCCGAGCGGGCCTCTACGGCAACTGCGTGCGTCTGCTACCGCCGCTCGACCTGAGCGACGCGCAGATCGACGAGGGCATGGCGGTGCTCGAGCAGGCGCTGGCGGTCGCGACGGGTACCGACGCACGTGCTGGGGTGGCGCGATGAGCGGCGCACCGGACGGGACCCGCGGGGCCGAGGCGCCCGAGGTCGAGCGCCGCATGCTGATCGGCGGGCGCTGGGTCGACGCTCGGAGCGGCGCCACCTGGGACCTGGTCGATCCCGGGCGCGGCGTGGCGATCGATCGGGTCGCCTTCGGCGACGCGGACGACGCGCGCGCCGCGGTCGACGCGGCGGCGACCGCCTTCCGGGGCTGGTCGCGGCTCCCCCCGCACCGCCGCGGCGAGGTGCTCGAGGCGGCCGCGGACTGGATCCGCGCCCGCGCCGACGCCCTCGCGCGCCTGAGTGCCGAGGAGTCGGGGAAGCCGCTCGGCGAGGCCAAGGCCGAGTGGCTCTCGGCGTGCAACCACCTCACCTGGTTCGCCGCCGAGGGCGCGCGCGCCTACGGCCGCATCGTCCCGGCGCGCGTCCCCACCCGGCGCATCGAGGTCCGCCCCGAGCCCATCGGCGTGGTCGCGACCATCACGGCGTGGAACTTCCCGGTCTACAACGTCGTGCGCAGTTGGGCGGCGGCGCTCGCCGCAGGCTGCACGGTGGTCGGGCGCCCGAGCGAGCTCACGCCGCGCTCGGCGTTCGCGCTCGCGCAGGCGCTGCACGAATCGGGCGCGCCGGCGGGGGTGGTCAACGTGGTCAACGGCGACCCCGCAGGCATGGCGCAGGCCTTCCTCGACGACCCGCGGGTGCGCAAGATCGCCTTCACCGGCAGCCCCCGGGTCGGCAAGCTGCTCATGGACGGGGCCTCGCGCACCCTCACGCGCCTTGGGCTCGAGCTGGGCGGCAACGCGCCCGTGATCGTCTTCCCGGACGTCGACGTGCCCGAGGTGGCCCGCCAGGCGGCCACGTGGAAGCTGCGCAACGCGGGCCAGGTCTGTGTGTCGCCGCAGCGCTTCTTGGTGCACGCGGACGTCGCCGAGGCCTTCACCGAGGCGGTCGCCGCCGAGGTCGCGGCCTTGCACGTGGGCCACGCCTTCGAGACCGGCACCCAGGTGGGGCCGCTCGTCACCGATCGGCACCGCGAGCGGGTCCGCGACCTGGTCGCGCGCAGCGTGGCCGCCGGCGCCCAGGTGGTCGAGGGCGGCGCAGCGCTCGAGCGCGACGGCTTCTTCTACGCCCCCACGGTCCTGCGCGACGTCCCCGAGGGGGCGCCGGTGCTGACCGACGAAGTGTTCGGGCCGGTGTTGCCGGTGCAACCCTTCCGCGACCTCGACCAAGCGCTGCGGCTCGCGAACGCCACCGAGTACGGCCTCGCCGCCTTCGTCATGGGGCACGGGCTCGAGGCGGTGCACGCGGCGGTCGCCGGTCTGGAGTTCGGGATGGTGGCGGTGAACGACTGGCTGCCCTCGACGCCCGAGGCGCCCTTCGGCGGGGTCAAGGGTTCCGGGATGGGGCGTGAGAGCGGCGCCGAGGGGCTCGCCGAGTACCAGGAGCTCAAGACGGTGTACGTCGGAGGCCTGCGGTGAGCTCCGCCGGGCGATCGATGACGCCTCACCTTCACGTGCCGTAGACTCCGGCCGCATGGATCCGGTCCCGACCCCCACCCCCGATTCGCCGCCCGAGGCGCCGCCCGCGCCGCCGGCCGCGCCGCCCGCCGCGCCGCCGCCGCCGCCGGGCGACGCGAAGCGTCTGTCCGACCTGGCTCCGGACGTGCGCGAGGCCGTCCGCGCGACCATGCGCATGTCGGTGGTCGAGGGTTCGATGACGCAGGTGTTTCTCAACTGGACCTCGGGGGCCGTGCTGATCGGCTTCATGCTCCACGTGGGCGCCAGCCCGGGGGAGATCGCGCTCGTCGGTTCGGTGCCGCTGCTGGCGCAGGTCGCCAGCCCCACCGCGGCGTACCTCGCGGCCTCGCTCGGCCATCGCAAGACGCTCACGGTGGTGGCGGCGCTGCTCTCGCGCCTCACCTGGTTGTTGGCGGCCGCGCTGCCGATCATGCCGGTCCCGGACGCGTTGCGGCCCACCCTCCTGATCGCGGTCGTGCTGTTCAGCAGCTTCTTCCTCGCGGCGAACGGCACGCTGTGGGCCGCGTGGATGGGCGACGTGATCCCGCAGCGCGAGCGCGGAGGCTACTTCGGCCTGCGCACCGGCGTGGTGGGGGTGGTGGCGATGGTGGCCAACCTGGCCGCCGGCGCCTTCCTCGACCGGGTCGGGGCGCCGCTCAACTTCCAGTCGGTGCTCGTCGCGTCGGTCGTGATCGCGCTCGTCGGGGTCGCGATCTACCTGCGGCAGCTCGACCCGCCCACCGAACGCGTGCGCATGCGCTGGCGCGACGTGATGACGGTGCCGCTGCGCGACCCCGGCTTCCGCAGCTTCTTGCGCTTCGCGCTGTACTGGCAGTTCGTCGTGCTGCTCGCGGCGCCGTTCGTTTATCCGTACTTCCTCGACCAGTTGGCGATGACCTTCACCCAGGTGGCGATCTGGGCGTCCATCGCCGCCACCACCGGGCTCGCGACCACCATCCTCTGGGGGCGTGCGGCCGACCGCGGCGGCAACAAGTCGGTCCTCGCCGTCGGCACCTTCCTCGCCGGAGCGCTGCTGCCGGCCTCGTGGATCCTCGCCGGGCTCACCGGCAACCTCGGTTGGATCTGGGCCTCGGCGGTGTTCGATGCGGTGGCGTGGGGGGCGATCGGCCCGGCGATCTTCAACCTCGCGCTCGTCTCGGCCCCGCAGGCGAACCGCGTGGCCTTCATCGCGATGTACAGCCTGGGCACCGGCGTCGCCGGCTTCTTGGGTGGCGTCCTCTCGGGGCCGCTGCTCGTCTTCCTCGCGCGGTACGAGACGCCGGCCTTCGGGAGCACCTTCACGGCGTACCACTGGCTGTTCGTGATCTCCGGGGTGCTCCGGATGCTCGCTTGGCTGCTGTTGCGCCCGGTCCCCGAGGCGGAGTCCTGGCGCACGCGCGACCTGCTGCGCAGCATGCGCACGGGGTGGAAGGGGATGGGGTTCCCGTGGCGGTGAGCGCGCGTCCCTGATCCCGGACCCCGATCCCGGACCCCGGTTTCCGCCAGGCTGAGCGAAGCCCTTCGCAGCGGTCCCGCCCGGCCCTAGACTCTGGGTCGGATGGCCACCGCGCCGCGCCCCGACCCCACCGCGGACGACCCGGCGTCGGCCGACGCCATCGCCCCGGGTTCCGCCCAACGGCTCCTCGACCTCGACCCGATCACCCGACGGCAGGTCCGGCGCACCATGCGCTGGGCCGTCGTCGAGGGCTCGCTGGCCCAGGCGTTCCTCAACGCGACCACCGGGGGCGTGCTCGTCGGCTTCATGCTCCATCTGGGGGCGACGCCGACCGAGCTCGCGTTGGTCGCCTCCGTGCCGCACCTGTCGCAGCTCGCGAGTCCGTTGGCGGCGTTCTTGGCGGCCGCGCTCGGTCGGCGCAAGTGGCTGACGTTGGCGATGGGGTTGGGGTCGCGCCTCACCTGGTTGGCGGCCGCCGCGGTGCCGCTCGTCCCGATGCCGGACGCCGCGCGCCCGTGGGCGATCGTCGCGATCGCCCTCGTCGCGAGCCTCTTCCTCGCGGCGCAGAACACGCTCTGGACCGCCTGGATGGGCGACGTCGTCCCCGAACGCGAGCGTGGCCGCACCTTCGGGGTGCGCAGCGGCGTGATGGGGGTGGTGGGCACCGCGGCCAACCTGGCGGTCGGCGCCTTCCTCGACGCGGTGGCGGCACCCGTGTCGTTCCAGGTGGCGCTGGTGGTGGCGGTCGCGATCGGCTTGCTCGGGGTGGCGGTGTACGCCCTGCAGGTCGACCCACCCACCCCGGTCGAACGGGTGCGCTGGCGCGAGCTCTGGACCGTCCCGTGGCGCGACCTGGTCTTCCGGCGGTACCTGCGGTTCACCTTCTACTGGAACTTCGTGGTCATGCTCTCGGGCCCGTTCGTGACCCCCTTCTTCCTGGACGAGCTCGGCATGACCTTCACCCAGGTCGCGTTCGCGTCGTCGCTGACGGCGCTGACGGCGCTCGTCACCACGCCGCTATGGGGGCGCGTCGCCGACCGGGTCGGCCACAAGCCGGTGTTGGCCCTCGGCACCATCCTGGTGGGGCTGCTGCTGCCGACCGGGTGGATCCTGGCCGGTCTGACCGGACAGCTAGGCTGGATCTGGGCGAGCGCCGTAGCAGACGCGATCGCCTGGGGCCCGGTGCGGTTGGCGGCCTTCAACCTCGCGCTCGCCTCCGCGCCGCGGTCGAACCGGGTGGTCTTCGTCGCCATGTACGCGCTCGGAACCGGCATCGCCGGCTTCCTGGGCGGTGCGTCGTCGGGGCCGCTGCTGCTCGCGCTGACGCGCCTCGAGGGAACCGTGCTGCTCGCGCCGTGGAGCGGCTACACGGCGCTCTTCGTGATCGCCGCGGTGTTGCGGCTGCAGGCCTGGTGGTTCTTGCGGCCCCTCGGGTGGCCACGGCGGCGGCCGCGCTCGATCAGGGTTCGACGGCGCGCAGCCCTGCGGGGGTGAGCAGGTGGGTCACGGCCACGTCGTGCGCCTCCAGCGGCAGCCGCTCGACCACCCACGCGTCGATCGCGACGGCCACTCGGGGGGCGCCTTGCGGCAGGGTGGGGAGCAGTCCGTCGTAGAGACCGCGACCGTAGCCGAGCCGACCGCCGCGGCGGTCGAAGGCGAGCCCGGGCACCAGCACCAGGTCGACGCCGAGCGGGTCTGCCTCCGGCGCATCCTCTGCTGGCTGCTGGAAGCCGAGCGGGTGGCGCTTCAGCGGGCCGTCGGCGCGATGGAGCGTCAATCGGCGGGCCCCGGTGTCGGTACGGGTGGTGAGGATGGTCTTGCCGGCGAAGGGGAACGGTGGAGCGACCTCGTCGCCGAACGGGAGGTAGGTGAGCACCGTGCGCGCGGCGAGCCACGCCGGCCAGGCGGCGAGATGCGCGGCGATCGCGGCCTCGTCGTCGACCCGTTCGACGCTCGCGGCCCACGCGCTCCGGACCGAGCGCGCCCAGCGGCGCCAGGCGCGCTTGGGCGCGTCGGCGGCGGGCGGCGGGGGGGTGCCACGTCCTCCGTGCGTCACGCGCGCACGCTACCGCGCCGTACGCTTGCCGCATGCCCGAGACCACGCACGCCACCCTGCACCACCTCGTCGAGAAGCGCTTCGTCGGCACCACCCCGGACGGTCGTCAGGTCCTGATCGACGGCACCAAGGAGCACCCGCTGGGCATGGGCCCCATGCAGCTGGTCCTCAACGCCTGGGGCGGCTGCGTCGCGTACGACGTCGTGGAGATGCTCAAGAAGCGCCGCGTCGAGGTGCGCTCGTACCGCGTCGAGCTCGAGGGCGACCGCGATGCCGGCGTACCCGCGTTCTACACGCAGCTGCGCGCCCGCCACGTCATCGATGCGCCCGGCCTCGACCGCAAGACCTTCGAGCGCTTCGTCGAACTCGCCACCACCAAGTACTGCTCGGTGGGCGCGAGCCTCAAGGCGAGCGAGACCTTCGAGGTCGAGCTGCTCCACGAGACCGAGGGCGCGGCTGAGGTCGCGGCCGAGGTCCCGGCCGACCCGGCCTGAGCGGCGCGGGGCGCGCGTTGACGGTCGCGTAACGCCGCTCCGTTAGGCTCGTTGCATGACCCACGCTGCCGTTCGCTCCGCGCTCGCCGCCGCCGCGCTCGTCTGGGGCATCGCCACCGCTCAGGACGCGCCACCGTGGGGCGACGTCGCCTACGTCGCCGAGGTGGCGCAGTTCCGCGACGGCGTGGCCATCGAGACGATCCTGCTCGAGGTCGCCCCCGCCGGCGTCCGCTACGGCGTTCGTTCCGAGGGCGGTGAGCTCCTGCTCGAGTTGCTCCTGACCTGGGACGGCGCGGACTGGACGGCCTACGCCGCGGACGCCTCGGACGGAACGTTCGCACCGGCGTTCCCGGGCTTCGGCGGCGCCGTGCTCGCCTCGGTCGTCGACCCGCGGACCCCCGAGATCGGGGCGTGCGCGGAGGACGGTACGACCTGCGCGGAGGAGGGCGAGGAGACGTACGCCGGCCGGAGCGCCATGCGTCTGTCGATCGCGATCGAGGGCCTCGGCACGTCGACGGTGTGGGTGGACCTCGCGACGGGGCTCACCCTGGGCGGCGAGGGCGCCAGCGGCGACCTGACGCTGCGGACCGAACTGGTGCGCTTCGAGGAGCGGGCGCCGGACCCGGAGCGCCTGCGCCCCTGAGCCTCGACCCCTGACCCCGGGACCGCATGACCGCGGTCACTTCTGCCGGCCGGCGCGCGCTCCGTACGCTCGCGGCACGAGGTGACCCGATGACCGATGCGAGCCCCACCCCCCCCTCCCCAACCCCGCGTGGCGAGCCCGCGACGGCGTCCGATGCCGTGCTGGTCGTCGACGGGCTGGTCAAGCGCTACGCCGACGCGATCGCCGTGGACCACGTCTCGTTCGACGTGCGTCCCGGTGAGGTCTACGGCCTGCTCGGCCCCAACGGCGCCGGCAAGACGACCACGTTGGGTGTGATCGCCGGTCTCGTGCGCGCCGACGCCGGGAGCGTCCGCGTAGCCGGCCATGCGGTCGAGCGCGACCCGCTGCCCGCGCAGCGCGCGATGGGCGTCGTCCCCCAGGCGTTGGCGCTCTACCCCGATCTCACCGTCCGCCAGAACCTCGGCTACTTCGCGCGCCTCAAGGGGTTCGCGGGCGCCGAGGGACGCCGCGTGGTCGCGGACGCGCTCGCCGCCGTCGACCTCGCGGCCGAGGCGGACCGCCGGGCGACCACGCTGTCGGGCGGCATGAACCGCCGCTTGAACCTCGCGATCGGGCTCGTGGGCCGCCCGCGCCTGCTGCTCCTCGACGAACCGACCGTCGGCCTCGACCCTCGGAGCCGTCGCCACATCCTCGATTCGGTGCGACGGCTCGCCGACGAGGGACTCGCCGTCCTCTTCACCAGCCACTACATGGAGGAGGTCGAGTACCTCTGCCGGCGCTTGGCCATCCTCGACCGCGGCCGCGTGATCGCGCAGGGCCCGCTCGACGAGGTGCGCGCGCTCGCCGGCGAGGGCGTCGTGCTGCGGGTGCCGCTGCCGGCCGTGGCGCCCCCTTCGACGTCGCGGTCCTGGACGTGCGCATGCCGGTGATGGACGGCATCGCGGCGACCCGGTCCCTCAAGGCGGCCACCCCCCGCTTGCCGGTCCTGATCTTGACGACCTTCGACGATCGCGAGCTCGTCGAACGGTGCGTGGAGGCCGGCGCGAACGCGTTCATGCTCAAGGACGCCCATCCGACGGACCTGGCGCGGGCGATCCGATGGCTCGTCGAAGGTCGCCTCGGCATCCCTGGCGACCTGGCCCATGCGCTGCGCGCGGCGGGGGATGCGGTGACCCGCGGCGCGTCGTCGCCGAGCGTCGGTGCGACCGAACCGCTGACGCCGGCCCAGCGGCGCGTGCTCGCCCTGATCGCCGACGGCCGCACCAACGGCGAGATCGCCGAGCGTCTGGGCCTGACGATGGGCACCGTGAAGAACGTCGTGAGCGAGGTGTACGCACGGCTGGGCGTGCGCGACCGGGTCGACGCGGTGCTCAAGGTGCGGCGCGGCGAGGTCGACCAGGTCGACGCCACGGTGGGCGACGACGGCCGTTGACGCCGCCCTGACCCACCCCCTGCTACGCTCGCGGGCGATGCCCGATGCGCCCGTCCTGACCGACCCGTCGCTGTACCTCAACCGCGAGCTCTCGTGGCTGGCCTTCAACCGACGCGTCCTCGAGGAGGCCCGCGATCCGGCGCAGCCGCTGCTCGAGCGGCTGAAGTTCCTGGCGATCTTCGGGTCGAACCTCGACGAGTTCATGATGATCCGGTACGCCGGTCTGAAGGACCAGCTGGCCGCCGGGGTGGACGGCGACTCGGCCGACGGGCGCTCCCCGGCGGCGCAGCTCGCGGCGGTGTCGAACGAGCTTCACCCGCTCGTCCTCGAGCACCGCCGGGTGCTGCGCGAGGAGGTGCTCCCCGAGTTGGCGCGCCACGGCGTCGTGCTGCGCGCGATCGAGGACGTGGACGAAGCGTCCTGGGCGACCGTCGAGCGCTTCTGGGAGGAGGAGCTCTTCCCGGTGCTCACGCCGCTGGCGGTCGACGCGCGGCACCCGTTCCCGCGCCTGCCGAACCTGTCGTTCTCGCTGCTGCTCGAGTTGCGCGACCAGGAGGACGCGACGACCCGCACCGCGATCGTCCAGGTGCCCTCGGTGCTCCCGCGGTTCGTGCGGCTCCCGGGACCGGGGCACGCCTTCGTGCTCCTGGAGGACGTGATCCGCCACCACGTGGACGCCCTCTTCCCCGGGCACGACGTCGGTTGGGCGCACGGCTTCCGCGTGACCCGCGACGCCGACATCGCCATCGCCGAGGACGAGGCCGACGACCTGCTGCGGGTCGTCGAGGACGAGGTGCGCCGTCGCCGCTGGGGCGATGCGGTGCGCCTCGAGGTCGCGTCCGGCATGCCCGACGCCTGGCGCGAACACCTTCGCAAGGTGCTCGACCTCGACCCGGACGACGTCTTCGAGGTCCCCCACCACCTGAACGTGGCCGATTTCCTGGAGCTCGCCGACCTGCCGCTGCCGGAGCTCCGCGACCCGCCGCTGCAACCGCGCCTGCCGCGCCAGCTGGTGCGCCACGCGGATCCGTTCGCCGCGGTGCGCGCCGGCGACGTGCTGCTGCACCATCCGTTCCACGCCTTCGACGCGGTGCTCGGCCTGCTCGACGCGGCGGCCGACGACCCGAACGTGCTCGCGATCAAGCAGACGCTCTACCGGGTCGGTCGCCGCTCGCCCGTCGTCGCGGCGCTCGCCCGGGCCGCTGGCAACGGCAAGCTCGTCACCGCGCTGGTCGAGCTCAAGGCGCGCTTCGACGAGGAGAACAACATCGTCTGGGCGCGCGAGCTCGAGCGCGCCGGCGTGCACGTGGTCTATGGCTTCGCCGGCCTCAAGACGCACGCCAAGGCGCTCTTGGTGGTGCGCCGCGAGGCCGCCCCGGGCGGCGCCACCGAGATCCGGCGCTACGTCCACCTGGGCACGGGCAACTACAACCCGGGGACGGCCGGGGTGTACACCGACCTCGGGCTGCTGACCTGCGACCCCGACCTGGGCGCCGACGTCTCCGAGTTGTTCAACGTGCTCACCGGCTTCAGCAAGCAGCGCCGCTGGCGCAAGCTGTGGGTCGCGCCCGAGACGCTGCGGCCGGAGCTGCTCGCGGCGATCGCGCGCGAGGCCGACCACGCGCGCGCCGGCCGGCCGGCGCGGATCGTCGCGAAGATGAACTCGCTCGCCGACCCTGAAGTGATCCGAGCCCTCTACCGAGCGTCGCAGGCGGGGGTCGAGATCGACCTGATCGTGCGCGGCATCTGCTGCTTGCGCCCCGGCGTCCCGGGGGTCTCCGAACGGATCCGGGTGCGGTCGATCGTCGGCCGCTTCCTGGAGCACGCGCGCGTCGCGTACTTCCTCGACGACGGCGCCGAACGGGTCTTCCTGGGCTCCGCCGACTGGATGCAGCGCAACCTCAACGGCCGGGTCGAGTCGGTGTTCCCGGTCGAGGACGCGCGCCTCAAGCGCGAGGTGGTCGAGGTGCTCGAGCTGCAGCTGCGCGACACCGTGAAGGCTCGCGAACTCGATCAGGACGGTAGTTATACGCGCGCCAAGCGCCGCAAGGGGCAGCGGGCCGTCGACAGCCAGGTGCGCCTGCTCGCGCGCTCCGTGCGGCGCGGCCGGCGCTCGTGACGGTCCGGCGACCGGCAGGCGACCGGCGGGTGACCGGGGCAGCCGTCAGGCCTGAATCGGGCCCGGACCGCTCGGCGGCACCTCGTCGCCGTTGCGACCGGCGGCGAAGCCGGTCTGCAGGCCCATCAACCAGCCGAGCTTGAGCATGAACAGGAGCGTCTCGGCGTCGCCGTCGGCGACCCGCGACCGAACGTAGTCGAGCGTGCCGTCGGGCAGACCGACGGCGTCGACCTCGTCGGCGTAGCGCCGCCGCATCTCGTCGAGGAACGTTTGGATGAGTCGTTGCTCGTCGTTCATCGCTCCATGCTACCCGGCGTCCCCGTCGATGAACTGCTCCTCGAGCCACGTGGCGATCGCTTCCGCGGTCCCCAGGTTGGTGGCGAGGGGCACCTGGTGGACGTCGCAGATGCGCATGAGCGCCGAAACGTCGGGCTCGTGCGGTTGCGCCGTGAGCGGGTCGCGGAAGAAGAAGACGGCGAGCACCCGGTCCTCGGCGATGCGCGCCCCCACCTGGAGGTCGCCCCCCTCCGGCCCCGACCGGAAGCGCTCGACGTCCAGTCCGGCCTTCTCCTTCAGCACCTTGCCGGTGGTGCTGGTGGCGATCAGCGGGAAGCGCCGCAGCACGTCGGCGTGATCGCGCGCGAAGAGCGCGAGGTCGAGCTTTTTCTTGTCGTGGGCGATGAGGGCGACGCTCTTCATACGCGCATCCTAAGACGCGTCGCCGCGCTCGCGGCGACGCGCGTTCGCTCCCGTACGATGACGCCGTGGACCTGGCCGTCGTCGTCGCCGCGAGCCTCGTGCTGCTCGCGATCCTCAGCGCCCGCTTCTCGCAGCGCTTCGGGATGCCGGCCCTGGTGTTGTTCGTGGCGGTCGGGATGTTCGCCGGTTCGTCGGGGCCGCTCGGCATCGAGTTCGAGGACTACGGGCTGAGCCTGAACATCGGCCTGCTCGCCCTCGCGGTGATCATCTTCTCGGGCGGACTGGACACCCGGTACCGCCTGTTCCGCGCTGCGGTGCTTCCCGCCGGCCTGCTCGCGACGGTCGGCGTGCTGCTGACCGCCGGCATCCTCGCGCTGCTCGCCTGGTGGCTCACGCCGCTCGACCTCCTCACCTCGCTCCTGCTCGGCGCCGTGCTCGGCTCCACCGACGCGGCCGCGACCTTCGCGGCCCTCAAGGGCCGCGGCTTGCCGGGGCGGCTCAAGGCGGTCCTGGAGACCGAGTCGGGCACCAACGACCCCGTCGCCATCTACCTGACGATGGCGCTCGTGGCGATGGCGGGCGCCGGCGCGCTGGGGGCGTTCGGGCTGGTCGCGGGCGTGGTGCTCCAGCTCGGCCTCGGGGCGCTGTACGGCTGGGTGGCCGGCAAAGCGCTCGTGTTCGTGATCAACCGCGTCGCGCTCGACGGTGCCGGCCTGTACCCGGTGCTCGCGCTGGCGGGCGCCTTGCTCGCCTACGGACTCGCGAACGTCGGGTTCGGCAACGGGTTCATCACCATCTACGTGGTGGGGCTGGTGCTGGGCAACGCCCAGCTGGCGCATCGGCGCTCGATCGCCTCCTTCATGGACGGCGCGGCGTGGGGCGCGCAGGTGCTGATGTTCGTGCTGCTCGGTCTGCTGTCGTTCCCGGAGCGGTTGGGCGCGGCGCTGCCGTCGGCGATCGTGGTCACCCTCGCGCTCGCCTTGGTCGCGCGCCCGGTGGCCGTGGCCGCGACCCTCGGCGCCCTGCGCCTTGCCACCCGCGGCCGCTACGCCTTCACCCTCCCCGAGATCACGCTGGTGTCGTGGGCGGGCCTCAAGGGCGCGGTGCCGATCATCCTGGCGATCGTGCCGCTGCTCGCGGCCGTGCCGGGCGCCGAACTCGTCTTCGAGGTCGTGTTCGTGGTCGTGATCCTGGGCACGCTGATGCAGGGGGCCACGATCGCGCCGCTCGCGCGCTGGCTGGGCCTGGAGCGCAAGGAGCCGCCGCAGCCGCCCGTCACCTTGGAGCTCGGCGGTGCGGCACCGGTGGGGGCGGCGGTGTTCGACGTCTACCTCGAGCCCGATCGGCGGGCGGTGGGGTGCCGCCTCGGCGACCTCGAGATCCCCGAGGACGTCGTGATCGCGGGCATCCTGCGCGACGGCAAGCTGGTGACGCCCCGCGGCAGCACCGTGTTCCAAGCCGGCGACCACGTGTACCTGATCAGCGGCGACGCCGACTCGGTGGGCATCCCGCCGGCGTTCAGCGGCCGACGGCGACCGGAGCCGATCGCCGATCCGGTCGCGGAGTCGGCTGAGCCAGGCGTCGATCCGCCCGAGGCTCCGTCCGCTGCCGACCCTCAGCCCGCGGCCGACACGAAGTGCACGTGATCGCCGCGGCGCCCCTGCGCCAGCCGCCCTAGATCGCTCGGGTCGACGATGGCCACCAGCGCGTACCCGCCCGTGCGCCCTCGGTCGGCGAGCAGGACGATCGGTCGCCCGTCGCCCGGCACCTGCACGGCGCCGCGTGGGACGCCGCCGGAGGCCACGTCCGGCGTCGCGACCGGGACCGGCGGCCCGTCCAGGCGCGCGCCCATCCGGTCGCGGGCGGCCAGGGTGAAGCGCGTGCCCAGCAGCGCTTCGAGCGCTGCGGCATCGGCGTCGGGGCCGGGGTACAGGCGCAGCACGATCGGCCCGTCCAGCCGCAGCCGCCCACGCCAGCGGAGATCGGGCGGCAGCGGCGCGCCCGCGAGGGCGAGCACGTCGTCCGGTCCCAGCGCGCGCCCGAAGCCGCCGACGCCGGCGCGCAGGTCCGTGCTCGTCGAGCCTCCGCGCAACGTCGGGTGACCGGCTTCGGTGCCGGCGGGCGCGAGGCCGCCGCCGACCGCCAGGACGGCCACCGAGCCGGGCCCGCCGGTGGGCGTGACGCGCAGCACCGCGCCGGCCGGCCAGGCGAACGGGGCACCGGGGGGCACGTCTCGATCGCCCAGCCGGAACCCAGCACCGCCGCCCATCCACGCCGCGGTCAGCGGTCGCTCCGCCCGCAGCGCCGCCCCCGGCACCAGGAACTCGAGCGCGGCCGCGTCCAGCGGCGCGCCGGCGAGCCGCGCGGCCAGCCCGTGCGCCCGCGGATCGAGCGCCCCGGCCTCCGCCATGCCCAGGTGGCCCACGCCGGCGCGCGGTCCCCCCTGCAGCGTGGCCCCACCGGGCCACGCCTCGAGCACCGTCAGCGCGGGTTCGGCTGTCGGGTGGGTCGGAGCTTCGGCGGCCGTCGCGGAGGGCGCCGGTGCCGCTGCGCCGTCCGCGAGCGGCACGAAGCGCACGTCGTCCCCGGGCCGCAGCGCGGTCGGATCGGCGCGCTCCGGGTCGAACAGCGCCGTCGGCGTGGTGCCCAGCACCCACCAGCCACCCGGTCCGGCGCTCGGGTAGACGCCGGCGCGCCCGTCCGCGATCGCGACCGCGCCGGCCGGGACCGCGTGCGGCGCCGGCCGGCGTGCGAGCGCGAGCTCGGGCGGCAGGCCGTGCAGGTAGGGGAAGCCGGGCGTGAACCCGAGGAACGCGACCGTGTACGCCGCTCCAGCGTGCGCGGCGACGATCGTGCGCCATGAGAGCCCCAGCGCCGCTTCGAGCTCGTCGACGTCGGCGCCTTCGCCATACGCCACCGGAAGCTCCACCCGTCGGGGTGTGGCGTCGTCGTCGCCGTCCTCGGCGAGGATCGCTCGGAGCACCGGCACGGTGAACGTCGCCGACCCGCGCCGGCCTTCGACGAGCAGCCCGTGGCTTCCCACCACCACGTCCTGGACGCCGGGCGGCCGGCGCCCCCACAAGCGCGTCCGCACGGACGCGAGGCGGCGCGAGAGCGCCGCGGACGGGGGCGCATCGACCTCGACGAGGAGCGCGGCGGGCCCTAGGGGTCGCCACCGCCACGTCCGGTCGGTGGCGTCGACCGCGGTCGCCGCCGCTGCTTCACCTCGCTGCATCGCGCCGGCCCCGCGTTGCTCGGACGAGCGGCGTCCTCACGCGTCCGCGTCCGAGGCCGGGCGGACGTCGACGCCGGCCCGCTCGAGCGCACCGCGCGCCGCGCGGGCGAGGGCGGCCGCGTGCGGCCCGTCGCCGTGCAGGCACAGCGTCTGCGCGCGCAGCGCGACCTCGCCCCCGTCGACCGTCGGGACGACGCCGTGAACGACGATGGCGACCGCACGGTCGGCGGCTTCCACCGGGTCGTCGATCAGCGCCCCCGGACGGCCGCGCGGCACGAGCCGCCCGTCGGGTCCGTAGCCGCGGTCGAGGAACGCCTCGTACAGCACCATGAGCCCTGCGTCCTCGACGACCGCCGCGGTGGCGGCCCCTGCCGGCAGCACGATCGGCAGGCCGGGGTCGAGCGAGGCGATCGCCTCGGCGACCGCGGTCGCGACGTCCGGGTCGCCCGCGACCGTGTGGTAGAGCGCGCCGTGCGGCTTGACGTGGCGCAGGGTGGCTCCCTCGGCGCGGCACAGCGCTTGGAGCGCACCGAGCTGGTAGACGACGTCGTCGCGCACGACGTCCGGGGGGAGCGCCATGGGCGTGCGCCCGAACCCGCGCAGGTCGTAGAAGCTCGGATGCGCGCCGATCGCGAGTCGGTGCGCGTCCGCGGCGCGCACGGCGGCGCGGATCGAGCTCGGGTCGCCGCCGTGGAACCCGCAGGCGAGGTTGACCGAGGTGAGGGCGGCGAGGAGCGCCGGCTCGGGATCGAGCCGCCAGCGTCCGAACGACTCGCCGAGGTCGCCGTTGAGGTCGATCGTGGCCATGGATCATCGTACGGGCGGGGGCGCACGCGGGTAGCGGTACGAACCCATCGAGGAGGCGGCGTGGGGCGCTTCGTGGGTCCGCTCGCCGGACGGTTCGCGGGCGCCTCGCGGGACGATCTCGAGACCACGTCCAGCACGGTCGTTCTGCCGCGGCGTCCGCCGCCGCTACCGGTCCCGCCTCGATAGGGGTTGACACGCCTCGCGGCCAGGGTGTACCTTTGCTTTTGCCGCTCGAAACAGCGGCGCGCACAATGACAGCGGAATAGGAAGCATGATGATCGAAGACGCGCTTGCGTCGAACGCCGTCCTAGACGGTGAAACGAGCGAGCGTTTGCGTGATCATGTAAACGATCGGCCCGCAAGGGTCGACCGCGAGCACGATCGCGCGTCTGAACATCCTCTTACACACGTAATGAACGATTGAAGGTTACGTTACTAAGGGCACACGGTGGATGCCTTGGCTGCAGAACCGATGAAGGACGTGGCTACCTGCGATAAGCTTCGGGGAGCTGGAAGCAAGCTTTGATCCGGAGATTTCCGAATGGGGAA
>JAABRX010000265.1 GCA_011390675.1 Trueperaceae bacterium
GTCTGGGCGAGGCCCAGGACGTCGCGGCCGGCCATGACGTGGGGGATGGCTTGGGTCTGGATGGGGGTGGGGTCGGTATAGCCGACGGCGCGCACGCCGCTCAGAACCCGCGCGTGGAGCGCGAATGTTTCGAAACTCATCTTGGTGACACCTCTCGGCGGATCGCTAGCCGAGGCGTGCCCTCAACTCGTCCGCGGGGTCCGGCCGTGCGGCGGGACCGGGCAGTGTACACGCCCGAACCGGATCGCGTGTCGCACGGACGCGTGCGCACCGTACGCGGTCAGGTGCGAGGCGGCGACTCGGGCACGCGTGCGGAGTAGCGCACGCGCGCGTCGACGCGCAGCGTCGGCAGCGCCGGTAGCCCCCGGGGGTACACGTCCGCCGCCAAGAACGCGCGCTCCGCCTCGAGCGCCTCTTCCGGGACGTCGGTCCACCACACCTTGGCGGCGCCGTTCCAGCGGTAGCCGCGCGCCTTGAGCAGGTCCTTGGCCTCGAACGGCGACTTGACCGCCCACACGCGCACGGATGCGGCGCCCGCGGTGCGCCGCATCCGGTTGAGCGCCCGCTCGCCGTCGCTCGGAAGCGCGCGACCGAGCAGGTCCAACACGGCGTACCCGTCCTCCACCGCGCGGTGGCCATCGAAGAAGCAGCCGTGCGCGAGGAGCAGCGCCCCCAGGCCACCCGAGTCGAACCCCTCGCCGTCGCGCCAGGGGACGTCGCGCAGGCTGCACGCCCACGGGAAGGCCTCGAGTGCGGGCCAGCGCTTCTCCGCGAAGGGGCGGTCGAAGCCGGCGTTGTGGGCGATGACCAGCACCGCGCCGTCGAGCACCTCGGCCACGCGCGCGTCCGGGAAGCGCTGGCCCTCGAGGTCGGCGTCGGTGATGCCGGTGAGGCGCGCTACCTCGGGGGCGAGCGGGCGACCCGGGTCCTCGAGGGCGCTCAGTTCGTCGGTGACGCCCAGGATGCGCCCCTGAGGGTCGTAGGCGAAGCGCACCAGGCCGACCTCGATCGGCACGTCGGCCGTGGGCTCGAGGCCGGTGGTCTCGAGGTCGAGCACCACGGCCTCGCGCGCGCCCTCCGGCAGCGCCGCTCGCTCGATGCGGGGCGTGCGGCGCACGCGGCGCAACACCTTGTAGTCGCCGCTCGCTTCGAGGCGCGCGGCCAGGGCTTCGAGGTCGTCGGTGCGGTCGCTCATGATGACCCGGACGCTAGCACGGCGACGCGCCCCGCCCGTGCCTCGGAGCGCCGCGTCCACCCCCCTTGACTGATACCCCCATGGGGTATTACCGTGGCGGTACGAAAGGGGCACCATGCTGTTCCAACACATCTACGACGAGGACCTCGCCCAGGCGAGCTACCTGATCGGCTGCCAGGCGACCGGCGAAGCGATCGTGGTCGACCCGCGTCGCGACGTCGAGCGCTTCGTCGCGCTCGCCGAGCGCCACGGGCTGCGCATCGCCCACGTCACCGAGACGCACATCCACGCCGACTTCCAGTCCGGCTCGCGCGAGCTCGCGGCCCGCACCGGCGCGCGCTTGCACCTCTCTGCAGAAGGTGGCCCCGACTGGAGCTACGGCTTCGAAGGCGAACCGCTGCGCCACGGCGACGTCCTGAAGGTGGGCAACCTGCGCGTCGAGGCGGTCCACACCCCCGGGCACACCCCCGAACACCTGTCGTTCCTGGTGACGGACGGCGCGACGACCGAGGCGCCCGGCTTCTTCCTGACCGGCGACTTCGTCTTCGTGGGCGACGTCGGTCGCCCGGACCTGCTCGACGAGGCCGCCGGCGGCGTCGACACCCGCTTCGAGGGCGCCAAGCGGCTGTTCGCAAGCCTGCGCGACCACTTCTTGCCGCTTCCGGACTTCGTCCAGGTGTGGCCGGGCCACGGCGCCGGCAGCGCCTGCGGCAAGGCGCTCGGCGCGGTCGCGAGCACCACCGTCGGCTACGAACGCTTGGTCGCCTGGTGGGCGCCCTACGTCCAAGACGGCGACGAGCAGGGCTTCGTCGACGTCCTGCTCGACGGGCAGCCCGACGCCCCGCTCTACTTCGGCCGCATGAAGGTCACGAACAAGGCAGGCCCGGCGCTGCTCGGCGAGCGCCCGCCGGTGCCCGAGCTCGCCGAAGGCGCCGTCCACGACCGCCTGGGTGCCGCGGGCGACCTCGTCCTGGTCGACACCCGCGTCGTCGAAGACGGCGCGCTCGACCACGTCCCCGGCGCCTACGTGGTGCCCGAGGGCAAGAAGTTCGCCACGTACGCCAGCTACGCCATCGATCCGGAGCGCGAACGGCGCGACCTGGTCCTGCTCGCCGCGGACGCCGCGCAGGCCGCATGGATGCGCGACCGGCTCGGGTGGACCGGCATCGACCGCGTCGCGGGCTTCGTCACCTCGCTCGAGGGTCTGACCGCGGGTCCGGCGCCGAGCGTCGCGCCCGCGGAGCTCGACCAGGTGAAGGACGCGTTCCTCCTGGACGTGCGCACCGCCACGGAGCACGCCGCCGGCGCCATCCCGGGCGCGCTGCAGCGCCACGTCGGCCGGATCGCCTTCCGCCACGACGACCTGCCCACCGATCGCCCGATCGTCGTGTACTGCCAGACCGGCGCCCGCTCGGCCGTCGCGGCCGGCGTGCTGCGCGCGCTCGGCTTCCAGGACGTGCGCGAGCTGACGGGCTCGTACGATGGCTACGCGGCGACCGTGCTGGCGAAGGACGCACGCCCGGTCCCGGTCTGAACACCGACGCGCGGCGAGCGGGGGGCGGTCTCAGGATCGCCCCCCGCCCCGTGGAGGCCCCCCGATGACGCGTTCGCGACGCCCCTTCCCGCTGTCGCCGGCCCCCTGGCTGCGCCACTACCGGCGCGCCGACCTGGCCCCCGATCTCCTCGCCGGCCTGACCGTCGCGGTCATGCTGGTGCCGCAGGGCATGGCGTACGCGCTGCTCGCCGGGATGCCGCCGGTGGCGGGCCTGATCGCGTCGACGCTGCCGATCGTCGCGTACGCGTTGCTCGGCTCCTCGCGCGCGCTCGCGGTCGGTCCGGTCGCGATCGTCTCGCTGCTGACCTTCGAGGCGGTGCATCGCCTCGCCGAGCCGGGCAGCGCGGAGTACCTGACGCTCGCCGCCACGCTGGCGCTGCTGGTCGGCATCCTCCAGCTGGGCCTCGGACTCGTGCGCGCTGGCGTGGTCGTGAACTTCTTGTCGCACGCGGTGGTGTCCGGGTTCACCTCGGCCGCGGCGATCACGATCGCCCTCTCGCAACTGCGCAGCCTGGTGGGCGTTCCGCTCGACGGGTCGCACCCGCTGCGCACCGTCGTCGACGCCGTCGCCCGGATCGGCGAGGTGCACCTTCCGACCCTGTTCGTCGGGGTGCTGGCCATCGCGCTGCTGCTGGCCGGCAAGCGCCTCGCCCGGCGCTTCCCGGGACCGCTGCTGGTCGTCGTGTTGGGCACCGCCGCGGTCGCGCTGCTGGGGCTCGACGGCGCCGGCGTCGCGGTCGTCGGCGCGGTGCCCGGCGGCTTCCCGGCGTTCGTCTGGCCGGCGCCCGGCGTCGCCGACGTCGTGGCGCTGCTCCCGACCGCCCTGACGATCGCCTTCGTCGGCTTCATGGAGTCGATCGCCGTCGCCCGCGCGCTCGCCGCCAAGGACCGCGAGCAGGTGGACGCGGACCGCGAGCTGGTCGGGCTCGGCGTCGCGAACCTGGTCGCTGGCGCCATCGCGGCCTTCCCGGTGACGGGCGGGTTCTCGCGCTCCGCGGTCAACGCCCAGGCGGGCGCGCGCAGCGGCCTCGCCAGCATCGTCACGGCGCTCTTGGTGCTCGTGACGCTCGCGTTCCTGACGCCGCTCTTCCACGACCTGCCGCGGGCCGTGCTCGGCGCGATCGTCGTCGT
>JAABRX010000266.1 GCA_011390675.1 Trueperaceae bacterium
GGACCGAAGCGCAGGTGCGAGACGGTGACCGCGCCGGACTTCTTGGAGTCGTACACGAAGTAGCCCTGCGCGTCGAGGTCGGTCTCCTCACCGATGATCTTGACGCTGTTCTTGGTGGCGCCCACCGTGCCGTCGCTCCCCAGGCCGTAGAAGACGGCGCGGGTGACGTCGGCGCGCTCGGTGTCGAAGGACTCGTCGACGGGCAGCGACAGGTGGGTGACGTCGTCGACGATCCCCACGGTGAAGGAGCGCGGCGTCTCGGGGTCGAGGAGCGCGTCGAGCGCGGCCTTGGCCATGCGCGGCGTGAACTCCTTGCTCCCGAGCCCGTAGCGGCCGTTGAGCACGCGCGGGCGCGTGGCGCCGTCGGCGTGGCGCTCGGCGAAGGCGGTGAGCACGTCTTGGTAGAGCGGCTCGCCGGCGCCGCCGGGCTCCTTGGTGCGGTCGAGGACGACGATCGACTTCGCCGTCTCGGGCAGCGCCGCGATGAGCGCGGCCGCGTCGAACGGGCGGTAGAGCACGACCTGCAGCAGGCCGACCTTCTCGCCGGCCGCGACGAGCGCATCGACGGTCTCGCGCGCCGTGGTCACGCCCGAGCCCATGAGCACCAGCACGCGTTCGGCGTCCGGGGCCCCGTGGTAGGCGAAGGCGCGGTAGCGCCGGCCGGTGCGCGCCGCGAAGGCCTCGAACACCTCTTCGGCGATCGCGGGGGTCCGGTCGTAGTACCCGTTCGCCGCCTCGCGCGACTGGAAGAACACGTCGGGGTTCTGAGCGGTGCCGCGGAGCACCGGACGGTCGGGGTCCAACGCGCGGGCCCGGTGCTCGGCGACGAGCTCGTCGGGAATCAACGAGCGCAGGTCGTCGGCGTCGAGCGCCTCGATGCGCGCCACCTCGTGGCTGGTCCGGAACCCGTCCTGGACGTGCAGGAACGGGACCCGCGCGCGCAGCGTGATGGCCTGGGCGATCAGGGCGAAGTCCTGCGACTCCTGCACCGACGCGGCGAAGAGCATGCCCCAGCCGGTGCCGCGCACCGACATCGCGTCCGAGTGGTCGCCGAAGATCGAGAGCGCGTGCGTGGCGATCGAGCGCGCCGCCACGTGGATGACCGCCGGGGAGAGCTCACCGGCGATCTTGTACATGTTGGGGATCATCAGCAGGAGCCCCTGCGACGCCGTGAAGGTCGTCGTCAGCGCCCCCGCTTGGAGCGAACCGTGCACGGCGCCTGCGGCCCCCGCTTCGCTCTGGAGTTGCACCACCTCGGGGACCTGGCCCCAGATGTTCCGTTTCCCGGCCGCCGACCAGGCGTCGGCGTACTCCCCCATGGCCGAGGCCGGGGTGATCGGGTAGATGGCGATGACTTCGTTGACCTGGTGGGCGACCCGGGCGGCGGCCTCGTTGCCTTCCACCACGATTCGGCGTCCTGCCATGTCGGCTCCTCTCACGTCGAGCCAGCCGGGTGGCGTGCACCCTGGGGCGCGATCCATACACCAGGCTAGGCCGCTGGGGGTGGGCCGCGGGTCCCGGTCGTGCCGGACGTCGTGCGCGCGGACGTCCGCCGGGTACCGTGCCGCATGCCGTCCGACGCCCCACGCCCCCACGCCACCCACGCCAGCCCGGAGGCGGCCCGCGCGGCCGCCGCCACGGTCCTGGACGCCGGCGCGGCCGACGCCGTCGGCGCGCTCGCCGCGGACTCCGCCGGCACGCTCGGCACCGTCCTCACCCACGCCAGCGTCCGGCGCTTCGAACCCGAGCCCGTCCCGGACGACGTGGTCGCCGCGCTCGAGGCGGCGCTGGTGCGCGGCCCCACCTCCTCGGCGCTGCACAGCTACACGCACGTGCTCGTGCGCGACCCCGAGCGCAAGCGGCGCATGGCGCACCTCGCCGGCGACCAGCGTTGGATCGACGAGGCGCCGCTGCTGATCGTCGGCTGCGCCGACCTGCGCCGCACCCGCGCGATGGTGCACGCGCGCGGGTACCGCTACACCGCGCACGACCTGCGGATGCTGGTGAGCGCCACCGCCGACCTCACCGTCGGTCTGCAGAACGCTTCGCTGGTCGCCCAATCGCTCGGGTATGGAACGGTGCTGTTGGGCGGGGTGCTGAACGGCTCGCTCGAGATCGCCCACGACCTGGGGCTGCCCGAACGGGTGGTGCCGCTGGTCGGCCTGTCCGTCGGCCGCCCCGCCGGCGACCGCTGGCCCACGCCGCGCCCCCGGCTCCCGCTGCCCCTGCTGGTCCACCACGAGGCGTGGTCCCTGACCGACGCGGCCGAGCGCGCGCTGCTCGAGGCCCACGACGCCGAGACGTGCGCCGAGGGCACCTACGAGGGGCGCCGCATCCCGTGGGCGGCGATGGGGCGCGGCGGCGAGGACCCGGTGGCCGAGGGCGATTACGGGATCCTGGAGCACGTCGGCCGCAAGCAGGGGCGCGCCACCTGGGGCCCCCAGGGGGCCAAGGTCGACCACGACCTGCCCGCTCAGGGGCTGCGGGTGCGCGGCACCGGCGACGTCGACCCGGACTGACGCGACCGGCCGACGGTGCCGATCAGGGCCGGTCCTCCTCCTCGAGCGGCACGCTCGTGACGAAGAGCAGGCGGTTGGCCCCGCCTCCGCTGGACACGGCCCCCAGCTCCGCGTACTTCGAGGTCAGCGCCCAGAGCTCGGCGTTCAGTTCCGCCGTCTGCGCGCGCGTCAGCCGCAGGTCGAGGGCGACGTCGAGCGGGCCGTCGTACTGGCCGAGCTGCACCGGGTCCGGTTGCACGGACGTGCCGGCGGTCGGCGCCTCGCGCGTGCCGCGCAGCCACACTTGGCCGTCCGCGCCCATGCCGATCAGGTAGCCGGCCCAGGGGTCGCGCGCGAGCCAGCGCGCCGAGGCGCGCGCCGCGCGGTCCACCTGGGTGTGCCCCATCGCGGCGAAGGTCTCCTCGAGGTCGACGTACGGAAGCGCCTCGAAGGGGACGAACCAGAGCGCATGCGGCGCGCGGTACCGCCGCACCGGCCGGCCGGCGCGACGCTGCAGGGCCACCACCTCGAGGAGCCCGGCGGCGTGCAGGCGCTTCACCCGGTACAGGACCGCATCGAGGTCGCGCTCGAGGAGGTCGGCCGCCTCGCGCACGCTGCGGTCCCGGTCGAGGAAGCAACCGAACACCTCGCGGGTGGCCGCGTCCAGGAGGAGGCGGGCGGCCAACGGGTCGTCGACGCGGTGCGGGGAGCTACCGGAACCTTGGTGTGTCATCTCCGGTAGCCTAGCGCGCATCCTCTGGTCATGACCCACTCCCCGATCCTCACCGCCCACCTCGCCGCCCTCCACCTCGCCGACCTCCGCCGCGCCGCGCGCCGCTCCGCCCGCTGAGCCACGTGCCCCCCTCCGACGGCCTCGGTCGCCTCGCCCGCGCCTACCACCGCAGCATCGCGCTGCGGTGGTGGGCGACGGTCTTGGCGATGCCGGTGATGGTGCCGCTGATCCTGGAGCGCGGCCTCGACCTGGCGCAGCTCGGGTTGGTGATGGCCACGTACGCCGCCGTGACGGCCGTGGCCGAGGTCCCCACGGGGGGCCTCGCCGACGCCTTCGGCCGGGTGCGCATCACGATCCTCGCCGACGTGCTCGCGGTCGCCTCGCGGGTCCTCTTCGTGGCCGCCCCGGACCTGACCGGCTTCCTCGCCGCGGCGGCGCTCGGCGGCTTCGCGCGCGCCCTCGGCTCGGGCGCGCTCGAGGCCTGGTACGTCGACGCGCGGCGGCTGCAGGCGCCCACCGCCGACCTGCAGGCGCCGCTGGCGCGCGCCGGCACCGTCACCGCCCTCGCCATCGGCTCCGGGTCGCTCGTCGGCGGCTTCATCCCGCTCGCCGGCCCGTGGCTGGGGCTCGGGGCGGCGACGGGCGCCG
>JAABRX010000267.1 GCA_011390675.1 Trueperaceae bacterium
TTCCGCTTCCGCTTCGGGACGCCGCAGGAGGCGATCGACCAGGCGCACGCCGCGCTGACCGTGACCGGCGCTCCGGAGCGCGTGATCCCCGTGGGGGCGTTGGCCAACCAACAGCTCGCGACGTCGCACGCGCGCCTCGGCCAGCTCCCCGAGGCGACGGCCGCGCTGGCCGAGGCGCTGCGGATGGCGCAGGCCCTCGAGTCGCCGCGATTCCTCGCCCACGCGGCGCTCACCGCGGCCGAGGTGGCCGCGGCGCACGGCGATCCCGAGCGGGCGCGCGCGCTGCTGGAGCTGGCGTGGCGCCACCCCGGGCTCGCCTGGGACCTCCAGGATCAGGCCGCGGCGCTCGCGGAGCGCGTGGCCGCACCCCGGCCGCCGCCTGGCGCGGCGCCGATCGACGACGCGGCGGTGGTTCGGGCGGTCGAGCGGCTTCTGGCCGACGCGGCGGGATCGACCTCCGTGGGGCGAACGAGGGCGGCCCCCACGCCGAGGCGCGGACTCTAGTCGAGCAACCGCCCCTCGCGCCGGTAGACGGCGATCGCCCCCCATTCACGGACCAGGCGGTCGAGGTCGGCGAGCGTCGCGGCCACGTCCCACGACGGCGCGATCCGCAGCGCACCGGTGGTGCGGTAGTCGACCGGCACCGGCACCAGCGTCCAACCCAACGCGCGGAAGGTCCCGAGCGCGCGCGGCATATGCCACGCGCTGGTGACGAGCAACCACGTCTCGCCGGCCCGCGGCGCCGCCGCCTCGAGCGCGAGCAGCGCGTCCTCGTACGTGCTGCGGGCCGCGCCCAGGTAGCGCACGTCGCGGCCGGCGAAGTGCGGGCCGAAGAACAGCGAGGCGTCGGTCGGCGTGGCGCGGAAGTCGTCGGCGAAGGCGTCCGCGAAGCTCCCGGTCACCACGAGGCGCGCTTCGGGGTAGCGCTGAGCCAGCGCCGCGGCCGCCGCGATGCGCTCGCCGGCGGCGCTCAGCGCCAACTGGCCACGCTCGCGCGTCACCCGCCAATCGACGGCGCCCCCGAGCACCACGATGCCGTCGGCCCGGTCGGGGAGGGGGGCCGCCGCGACGCGCGTCTCGAGCGGCGCGCCGAGCCATTCGCCGACCGGCAGCAGCACGACGGCCGCCACCGCCACCAGGAAGGTCGTGAGCAACGTCGCCGCCACCGCCACCCAGCGCAGCCAGGTGGCGACGAGCGCGAGCACCACCAGCAGCACGAGCAGCGTCGAAGGCTGGAGCAACCCCCACAAGGCTTCCGTCACGCGCGGCCTCCCATCCGGCGCCCCCCAAGAGCGGGCGGCGGCATTGCGGTACGCTACCCGGAACGCACCATGACCGACGCCACCCTGCCGGCGGTCTACCCCCCTGCCGGCCGAAGGAGCCTTCATGCTCGCGATCGTCACCGACTCGACCTGCGACCTGAACCCGGCCGAACTCGCGGCGCTCGACGTGCACCGCGTGCCGCTGTACGTCGCGTTCCAGGGCAAGACCCACAAGGACTGGGTCGAGATCGCCCCCAAGGACATCATCGCCGGCGTTCAGGCCGGGGCCGATCTGCCGTCCACCAGCCAGCCGAGCCCCGAAGACTTCGCAGCTGCCTACCGGTCCGCCAAGGAGCAGGGCGCCACCGAGATCCTGGTGGTCACCATCTCCGGCGAGCTCTCGGGCACCTTCCAGTCCGCCAACCTCGCCGCCAAGGAGGCGAGCGTGCCGGTCTCGATCGTCGACAGCCGCGGCGCCAGCGCGGGCGTCGGCTGGCTGGTGCGGCAGGCGGCGGAGCTGCGCGCCGCGGGCACGGCGGTGGCCGACATCGTCGCGAAGCTGAACGCCCTCAAGGCGGACCAGATCGTGCTCTTCTCCGTGGGCACGCTCGAGTACCTGCAGAAGGGCGGTCGCGTCAGCCGCATCTCGGCGCTGCTCGGCGGGATGCTGAACATCCGCCCGATCCTCACGCTCGACGACGGCAAGATCGTGCCGGCGGCCAAGGCCCGCGGCACCAAGAAGGCGATCGCCGAGATCGTCGACCGCGTCCGCGCGCACGCGGCAGCGCACCCGGGCAAGCTGGTCCTCGACTTCCTGCACATCCAGGACGAGACCGCTGCGCAAACGCTGCGGCAGGCGATCAAAGACGCCGGCATCGACTTCCAAGATGGTCAGGTGTACGAGATCGGCGCGGTGATCGCCGCCCACGTCGGGCCCGGCACCTTCGGGGTGTACGCGCACGCCATCGCTGCTTGAACCCGTCCCCAACGCATGAGGCGCGCCCCGGACCTCGCGGTCCGGGGCGCGCTGCGTGGATGATTCGAACGTTCGGTCAGAACTCGATGACGGCGCCGAGGCTCTCGATCGTGACGACGACGGTGGCGTCGGCGGCGAGGCCGGGCGCGTCGAGCGTCGCGGTGACGGTCAGTTCCGCCGAGACGGTGCCGCCGTCCTTGAGCAAGGCAGCGTAGGCATCGACCGCGGCCGCGATGAGCGCCACGTCGAGCTCGGGCACGTTTCCGGCCGTGCCGTAGCTGCAGACGGTCCCCACGCAGTCCGCGTCGTCGAAGAGCACGGCGAGGCCGTCGGCCGTGAGGACCGGGAGCGCGTACTCGGTGTTGGAGATCGTGATCGAGCCCGTGACCGAGAGCTCGGTCAACGTGAAGGAGGCGACCTCGTTCCCCGTCGGGTACGTGACCTCGATGGAGTCGCCGAGCGCGATGGTCTCGGTGATGGCATCCGCTTCGACGAAGTCTGGGAGCTCGTCGATCGCGTCGACGTCCACCGAACCGAGGTCGAAGGTGCCCGTGAAGACGGTCGCGCTGACGAACTGAGCCGCGCCGATGCCGGTCGTCGAAACGTCCGCCTCGAGCGGAACCTGGACGCCGGCGGAGCCGATGCCGAGGATGCCTTCGGGAACGTCTTGATCGGGGATGAGCGCGTTGAGCAGTCCGCATGCGGAGAGCACCACGGCGCCGACGACGGCGAGGGCGAGGATACGGATGGCCTTGGTCATGGAGGTCCTCCTGAACGTCCGCGGTGCGGCACGACCGCGTCCGGAACGACTCCGAACCGGCGAACCACACCCATCGGTGGGTTCAGCATAGTCGGGCCGGCGCCATCGCGAGCTGACACCTGCACGCCATCGATCCCTTCGGGGCCCGTGCCGCCGCCCCCTGGGCCGTTCGCCCGACGGCGCCCGCGCGAGGGGCGCGTCCGGCGCACGCTGGTCGCATGCACGCCACGACCACCGCCGTCGCCCTCGCCGGTTTGGATCCGGTCCCCGTCACGGTCGAGGTGTTGGTCGCCGGCGGGCTCCCCGCGCTGCACGTGGTGGGGCTCGGCGACGCCGCGGTCATGGAGGCCAAGGAGCGGGTGCGCGCCGCGCTCAAGCACTCGGGTTGGGGGTTGCCGCCGTCGCGCGTGACGGTCAACCTCGCGCCGGCCGACCTGCGCAAGGCGGGTCCCGCCTACGACCTCCCGATCGCGCTCGCGGTGCTCGCCGCGCAGCGGCTCGTGCCGGCCGGGCGCTTGGCCGACGCGGTGGTGGTCGGCGAGCTCGCGCTCGACGGCGCGGTGCGGGGCGTGCCGGGCGTCCTCGCCGCGGCGCTGCTGGCGCGCGACCGCGGCGCGGTCGCCGTGCTGGTGCCGCCGAGCCACGCCGACGAAGCGCGCCTCGTCCGCGGCGTGCCGGTGGTCGCCCCGGCCACCCTGGCCGACGCCGTCGCCTTCCTCCGCACCGGCCGGGTCCCGGACGCGGTGCCCGGACCGACGGCGCCCGAGGACCTCGACCTGCCCACCGCGGACCTCGCCGACGTCGCGGACCTCTGTCAGGTCCGCGGCCAGGCGCTCGCCCGGCGGGCGCTCGAGGTCGCCGCGGCCGGCGAGCACCCG
>JAABRX010000268.1 GCA_011390675.1 Trueperaceae bacterium
AGGAAGGCGACGACGGTGATCCCGAGCACCAGCGGGATGGCGAAGAGGACGCGCCGGACGATGTACTGGTACAGGGGCATCGGGGATCCGTCGGGTGACTCGGGTGTGGGGGAGCGAGCGCGGCGCCCGCTCCCCCGACGTTACCTGCGGACTACTTCCTGCTCAGCAGCGCGATGTCGAGGCCCCACTGCGGGTGCCAGACGTAGCCCTCGATGTCGGCGCGGAAGGCCGTCTGCACGGCCGGCACGCTGAACGGCGCGAAGGCGCTGTCCTGCTGGGCGTAGTCCTGCAGCTGCGCGAAGATCGCCATGCGCTCGTCGGCGTCGGTCTCCACGCCGGCCCGCGCGATCAGGGCGCGGGTCGCCTCGTCGATCATCTCAGGCGTCCAGCGGGCGCGCTCGCCGGCGACCTTGCCGCCGGGCAGGAACTCGAGGAAGTCCACCGGGTCGAGCTTGTCGGGGCCCCAGAACCAGTAGCCGAAACCCTGGGTGCCGTTGCGGTAGCCCTCGAGCGCCACCTGCACCTCGCTGGGCAGCAGGCGGACGGCGATGCCGATCTCGGCGAGGTCCGACTGGATCTTCTGCGCGTTGGTGCTCAGGCTGACGCCGGCCCAGGTGAGGTCCGCGTAGTGCATGGTGACCTCGAAGCCGTCGGCGTAACCGGCCTCGGCCATCAGGGCGCGGGCGCGGTCGAGGTCGCGTTCCATCGCCTGGTCCTGGCCGTAGGCGCCGGCCAGGCCCACCCACATGTTGCTGCCGGGGGTGACGCTGCCGGCCCACAGGTCGCGGTAGCCCTGGTAGTCGAGCGCGTACCGCACGGCCTGGGCGACGAGTGGGTCGGCCATCGGCCCGCCGACCTCGGGGTCGCGGTTCATGAGCAGGAAGTGGGTCCAGCGGCCGGGGCCGAGGTAGATGCCGATGTCGTCTTCGCCCTCGAGGGCGACCACCTGGTCGGGCGTGAGGTCGGTGGCGAGGTCGACGTTGCCCGCGACCAGCGCGACGCGCTGGGTGGCGGCCTCGGGGATGTTGACGATGATGACGCGGTCGAAGAAGGGCGCCTCGCCCCAGTAGTCGGGGTTGCGCACCAGCACGGTCCGGTCCTGCGGCAACCAGCTCTCCAGGACGTACGGGCCGGTGCCCACCGAGGTCTGATTGAGCACCTGTTGGGCGGTGTCCGTCTCGGCCGCGTCCGCGGCGTCGGTGCCGCCAGCGGCGCGCACGGCGTCCGCGTTGGTGACCGAGAAGGCCGTGTTGGCGAGCTCCGCCAGGAAGGACGGACGCACGGCCGTCAGGGTGATCGCCACGGTGCGGTCGTCGACCGCCTCGATCCCGGCGATGGGGTCCGCCAGGAACGACGGCTGCGCCTGGACGTTCTTGAGGCGCATGAACGAGAACGCCACGTCCCCCGCGGTGAGCGGGCTGCCGTCGGTGAAGGTGACGTCGTCGCGCAGCGTGAAGGTGTACGTGAGACCGTCGTCGGAGATCGTCCAGGAGCTGGCGAGCAGCGGCTCGATCGCGCTGGCGTCGGCGTCGGGGAAGGTCACCAGGGTGTCGTACGCGATGCGGTTGACCATGCCGCTGGTGGGGTTGAACGCGTGCGCGGGATCGTAGGCCTCGGTGATCTCGGCGTGGCCGATGACGATGGTCTCCTGGGCGTGGCTCGTGCCCACGAGGGCCAGCGCGAGGACGGCCCCCAGGAACAGTGCCCCGATGGCGCGCGTGGATGCGGCGGGCTTCATCTTCATCTCGGTTCTCCTCGGGAGCGGGCGTCGACGGATGGGGACGGGCAGGGCGAACGTATACTTACGCGTGCAGCAGTGAAGATAGCACGAAACGGTGGTGGATTCCCTTGACCTACCAGCAGCGACGGATGGCCTTCCAGGAGCGTTTGGCGGGGGAGGCCGACCTGGCGTTCTTCCCGCGCTCGGCCGACCTGCAGTACCTCACGGGCGTGCCGCGCGACATCCCCAACTTCGGGGCGGTGCTGCACCCGGGCGCCTGGCTCGAGGGGGCCTGGTTCCCGCCCGGCGGCGCGCCCCTGCTGGCCCTGCCGCGCATGACCGCGGAGTTCGGTGCCGTCGCGGGGACGGACGACGTCGTGCTCCACGTGCTGGCCGACCACGACGACCCCGCGGAGATGGTGCGCGGCTTCCTGCGGTCGTTCGCGCTGCCGAGGCGCCCGCGCATCGCGATCGGCGACGCCACCCACGGCGCCACCGTCAGCGCCCTGCAGGCGCTCGTGCCGGACGCGACGTTCCTGTCCGCCTCCGACCTCCTGCGCCCGCTGCGGGTCGTCAAGTCGGACGCGGAGATCGCGGCCATGCGGCGCGCGGGGGCGGTCACCGAGGCGGCCTTCGCCGACGTCCTGGCGCGGCTCGAGCACGGCATGACCGAACTCGACGTCGTCACCGAGGTCGACCACCAGCTGCGCCGCCACGGCTCGCTGGGCCCCTCGTTCACGACCTCGCTCTACACCTCCGGTCCGCACCATCCACTGCTCTTCGGCCAGCGCGAGGCCACCTGGCGGCGTGCGCTGACGCCCCCGGTGTCGATCCTGTTCGACTTCGGCGCGATCCTCGACGGCTACTGTTACGACTTCGGTCGCACCGTGTTCTTCGGGGAGCCCGACGCGGGCTTCCGCGAGGTCTTCGGCCTGGTGATGGCCTCCCAGGCCGCCGGTATCGCCGCGCTGCGCGCCGGGCGCGCGACCGCCGCCGAGGCCGATCGCGCGGCGCGGGCCGTGATCGCGGCGGCGGGCCACGGCGAGGCGTTCCGCCACCGCCTCGGGCACGGCATCGGCCTCGACGTCCACGAGCCCCCCTTCCTGACGGCGGGCGACGAGACGCCGCTGCGCGAGGGCATGCTGTTCACGGTCGAGCCGAGCATCACGCGCTTCGACACCTTCTCCGCGCGCGTCGAGGACGTGGTGGTCGTTCGGCCCGACGGCGGCGAGCCGCTCACGACGGGCTTCCGCGAGCTGCTGGTGGTCGACTGAGGAGCCGCCCGCGGTGCGGTCGGCGCCCACGTCCCGCGTGCCGAGCGCGGGGCGCCGCGTGAGATTCGCGCGGCGTCTCGTGAAGGATGTCCCGACGGTCGCCGTCTATCCTGGTACCCAGCATGCAAACGATGCGTAGGGCGGCCCGACCGGGCCGAAGGAGGTCCATGGGATGGCACAGAAAGCGATCCGAGAAGCCGACGGGATGCACATCCTGGCGACCCGGCTGTACGACTACGGGGATGCCATGTGTGAGCTGGAGGACCGCTTCCTCAGCGTGAGCTCGGGCGCGGAGCTCGCCGCCCTGCGCGCCGACCACCCGTGGCTGTCGCAGGTGCCGCTGGTCGTCAAGCCCGACCAGCTGATCAAGCGCCGCGGCAAGAACGGGCTCATCCTCACGGGTGCGACCGTCGACCAGGCCATCGCCTGGATCGATGACAAGACCCGCGGCCCCGTCACCATCCACGGGCGCTTCGACGAGGCCGGCCGGCCGCTCGACGAGGGCACGACCGGGCACCTGCGCCACTTCCTGGTCGAGCCCCACAAGACCCACGACCCCGCCGACGAGAGCTACCTCGCCATCGTGTCGAACCGAGACGGCGACGAGATCCTCTACTTCCACCAGGGCGGGGTGGACGTCGGCGACGTCGACGCGAAGGCCGCCCGCCTGCAGGTCCCCATCGGCGAGGTGCCGAGCCGCGCCCAGATCGCGCGGGCGCTGCTCGTCGACACGCCGCAGGGCAAGCGCGCCTGCACCGCCGGCTTCATCGAGGCGCTGTTCAAGCTCTACGTCGACATGAACTTCGCCTACCTCGAGATCAACCCGCTCGTCGTCGCCGGCGGCAAGGTGACCCC
>JAABRX010000269.1 GCA_011390675.1 Trueperaceae bacterium
GCCGAGAAGTCCTTGCGGGTGGCGCGCGTCGCGTCGTCGCTCTGGAACACGTACACGCCGTTGCCGCCGCGCGCCTTGGCCTCGTAGAGGGCGATGTCGGCGTTCGTCATGGCGCCGACGAGGGTGTCGCAGCCGTCGCGTTCCAGCAAGACGGCGCCCACCGACAACGCCACGGTGTAGCGGCGCCCGCCCCACGTGAGCGCGTAGTCCTGCATCGCGCGCACGAGCCGCGCCGCGAACGCCTCGCCCTCGGCGAGCGTGCAGTTGCGGACCAGGACGCCGAACTCGTCGCCCCCCAAGCGCCCGAAGACGTCCCGCGACCGCACCACGCGCTTCACGCCGCGCGCCATGTCGCGCAGCACCTGGTCGCCGGCCGCGTGTCCGGACGTGTCGTTGACGATCTTGAACCGATCGAGGTCGAGGTAGAGGAGCACGTGGCTCTCGCCGTGGGCTCGGACGCCTTCGAGCGCGAGCTCGAGCTCGCGCTCGAAGGCGCCCCGGTTGAGCGTCTCGGTGAGCTCGTCGTAGTTGCCGCGCCGCTCGACCTCCGCGACCAGGCGCTCGCGCTCGCTGACGTCGCGGAGCACTACGACCACCCCCTCCGGGGTTCCGTCGGCGTCCGCCAACACGTGCGTGGCGTAGTCGACGACCCGGCGCACGTCGCCGGTGGTCGCGATGAGCGGCGCCACCGAGCGCATCGGCTCGCCGGAGCGCAGGGTGTCGATCGCGAGGTTGGGAAGCCGCGTGCGCCCGCCATCCGCGCTCAGCTGCAGGACCTCGTCGAGCGAGCGCCCGACGAGGTCCGCGGTCGTGCGGGCGGTGAGGTCGGCGGCGGCCGCGTTCGCGTACTCGATCACGCCGTGCACGTCGGTCGTCAGGACCGCTTCGCCCAGCGCGGCCAGCGTCGACCAGGCCAGCTCGCGCTCCGCGAGGACCCGCTGCAGGCTGCGGGCGCGCTCGCTGACGTCGAAGAAGGACATCACGGCCCCGATGCGCTCGCCCTCGTGCGTGGCGTAGGCCGCCACCCGCGCCTCGAAGGTCGCGTCGCCGATCGCCACGACCACCCGCTGGGTCCGTCCGTTCGCGATCGCCACGCGCGCGGCGTTCGCCAGTTCGGCGCCGACCGCGCCGTGCCAAGCGACCGAGGCGAGCGGATCGCCGGGCAGCAGCGCGTCGATGTCGGCGATCTGCGCGAGCGTGGCGCTCGCCCGCCGCACCCGAAGGTCCGCGTCGAGGACGAGCATCGGCAGGTCGACGCCGCGTTCGATGTTCTGCACGTCGAGCGACAGCCGCTGGAGCTCGACGTTGCGCGTCTCGAGCTCGTCGTTGAGGGTGCGGAGCTCCTCGCTCGCGGATTGCAGCTCCTCGTTGGTCGTCTGCAGCTCCTCGTTCGTCGCGAGCATCTCCTCGTTGGCGCTCTGCATCTCCTCGTTGGCCGCTTGGAGCTCCTCGTTCGCGTTCTCGAGCTCTTCGACCAGCGTCTGGAGGCTGACGCGGGTATCGGCCAGCTCGGTCTCGAGGGCGCGGACGACGGCGTCGTCGACCGGCGCGGCCCCGCTCTCGGTGGGTGCCGCGGCGGGCTCGACGGCGATGCGGTCGACCGTGACGAGCAGCTCGTCGTCCCGCCCGTCGCCGACGGCGTGCACCTCGAGGGCCACGCGTTCGCGCGCGGCGCCGTCTTCGGGCTTCGCCGCACGCAGCGCGACGAACGAAGCCGAGCCGTCGCGGCGGGCCTTGTAGATCAGCGTACGCAGCGGCGCGCGCAGGTCCTCGTCGATGAGTTCGAGGAGGTCGAGGCTCGCTCCGCCGACGGGCAGATGGATGAGTTCGCCCGCTCGGCCCACCGTGTGGAGCACGTGGTTGCGCTCGTCGACGAGCATCGCGGCGTCGACCCGCAGCTCGAGGAGTCGGGCCCACATCGCGCGCTCCCGCCGATCGGTCGCGGTGGCGACGGCAGCAGGACGCTGTGCGGTGCCGAGCGGCGGAGGGGGGTGGTACGGGTTCGGATGGGCGCGCGCGACCCCGGCGATCCTGCGGTACACCGGTGCCTTCCGGACGTCGGCAGCGAACCAGTTCGGGTAGCGTGCCACCGATTCGGAGGTCCCCAGGAACAGCACGCCATCGTCCACGAGGGCGTACTGGAACGCTGCGATGGTTCGGTCCTGGAGCGCCTGCTCGAAGTAGATGAGGACGTTGCGGCACGAGATGAGGTGCAGCCGCGCGAAGGGGGGGTCCTTGGCCAGGTCGTGGACCGAGAACAGGATCCGTTCGCGGACTTGGGGTTTCACCTGGAACCGGTCCCCGTCGCGGGTGAAGTAGCGGTCGATCAGGGCCGCCGGCACCTGTTCCGCCACCTCGGGCCCGTAGGTCCCGCGCCGGGCGACGTCGATCGCGCGCGCCGAGATGTCCGAGGCGAACACCTGGTACGGCACCGGCTTGCCGAGCTCGGCGCAGAGATCGTCGCAGACGATCGCGATCGCGTACGCCTCCTGGCCCGTGGAACAGCCTGCGACCCAGATGCGCACGCCCCCTTCGGGCGGGTCGGCGAAGCGCTCGCGCAGCCGTTCCCGGAGCACCTCGAAGGCCGCCAGGTCGCGGAAGAACTCGGTCACGGGGATGAACACGTCCTTGGCGAGCTCGTCCGCCTCGGCCGGATCGTCCTGCAGCAACTGGCGATAGGCCTCGTAGGTCCGCACGCGGCGCAAGCGCATCCGTCGGTCGACGCGCCGCCCGATGGTGGCCGTCTTGTACTGCGTGAGCCGGATGCCGGTCGCCCGCTCGAGCGCGGCCACGACGGCATCGAGGTCGGTCTCCGACACCTCGCCCGCACCCCGATCGTCGAGCTCGATCGCGCTGCGAAGGGCGTCCCCGATCGCCTCGGCCGGCACCACCAGGTCGGTGGCACCCGCCTCGATCGCCGATCGCGGCATGCCGTCGTACTGGCAGGTCGTCGGATCTTGCGCCAGCGTCAGGCCACCTACGCGCCGTACCTCGAGGAGGCCAGCGGTGCCGTCGGTGCCGGTGCCCGAGAGCACCACGGCGATCGACCGAGTGCCCTGCGCCGCGGCGAGGCTCGCGAACAACCGGTCGATGCTCGGCTTGGGACTGGTGGTGGCTGCCGGAGGGCTCAACTCGAGCCGACCGTCGACGTAGCGGACGTCGCGGTCCGGCGGCGTCACGTAGACCACGCTGCGCACGAGTCGAACCCCGTGCCGTGCGGCGACGACCGGGAGCGGGCTCTCCTTGGCGAGCAGTTCGACGAGCGCGCTCGCGTGCGCCGGGGAGAGGTGCTGGGCGATCACGACCGCCGCGTCGAGGTCGTTCGCGAGGCCCGACAGGAAGCGGCGCAGCGCGTCGAGCCCGCCGGCGGACGCGCCGACGCCGACCACGGCCTTCGGCGTCGCGTCCACCGGATCGACCGCGCGCGCCTTCGGCTCCGGGCGGGGGATCGCCATGATGACGCTCACTCTACTGCCCGCTGCTCTCGGATCCCTGACCTGCGGGGACCGCGAAGAGCGCACCTTGGACGGCCCGTCCGGGCACCCGGAAGTGCTCGGTCGCCAACGGGGGCCAGCGTCGGTCGAGTCCGGAGCGCCGGCGGTGCAGGTCGAAGAGCTGGGCGACTTGGCGCGCGTAGATGCCCTCGCCGCGGTGCCGGTGCCCGAAGCGGGCGTCCGACAGGGCGCCGCCCCGCGTCTCGCGCACGCGCGCGAGGATGCGCTCGGCGCGCAGCGGCACCTGCGCGCGCACCCA